>JAJUGE010000040.1 GCA_029268305.1 Alphaproteobacteria bacterium | reverse complement strand
GAAGCGGTCGAGATGGCCGTCTACGTGCCCGACCGCGAGCCCGACGTCGCCTTCCGCGAGCGCGGCTACGTCCTGCCCGCGCACGGGCGCCAGATTTTGCCGCTGAAGAGCGTCAACGTCTCCCAGGCGCGGGTGCGCGTCGTGCGCATCGTCGAGCGCAACCTCGCCGGGCGGATCGGCGACAGCTTCCTCGGCGATCTCGGCCGCTGGGAGATCGACCAGATCACCGAGCGCGAGGGCGAGCTCGTGTTCGAGGGCACGGCGCAGATCGACGGCGGGAGCAACCGCTCGGTCACCACCGGGCTGGCGCTCGCCGACCTGATCGGCGAGCCGCTCCAGCCCGGGCTCTATGCGGTCGTCGTGCGCGACGACCTCGGCGAGGATAGCTGGGAGCCGGAATCGACCCAGTGGCTGGTGGTGAGCAACATCGGCCTCAGCCTGTTCCAGGGACCGGACGGGCTGCACGTCTTCGCCCGCTCGCTCGCGGGCGCCGAGCCGCTCTGGGGTATCCGCCTCACCCTGGTCGCGCGCAACAACCGCGAGCTCGCGACCGAGACCACCGGTCCCGAAGGAACCGCCCTCATTCCGCCGGCGATCCTGAGCGGCACCGGCGGCAACGAACCGCTGTATCTGCGCGCCGTGCGCGAAGACGGCAGCGAGTTCACCTTCCTCAGCCTCGCCGATTCGGCGTTCGACCTCAGCGACCGGGGCGTGGCCGGTCGCGAGCCGGCCGGCGCCGTCGACGCCTACGTCTTCACCGAGCGCGGCATCTATCGCCCCGGCGAGACGGTGCACGCGGTGGCGCTCGCCAGACGGCCCGACGGCACGGCCTGGAGCGACAGCCCCCTCACCTTCCGGGTGCTGCGTCCGGACGGCAACGAGGTCCGCCGCGACACGGTGAACGACGCCGGTGCCGGCGGTCACGCGATCGACATCGAGACCTCGCCCTCGGCGATGTCGGGGAGCTGGACGCTGCTCGCCCACATCGACCCCGAGGCGCCGCCGATCGGCCGCACCACCTTCCTGGTGCAGGATTTCGTGCCGCCGCGGATCGAGGTCGACGCCAGCGTCGCCGCCGAAACGGCGGTGCCGTTCGAGCCGTTCGACGTCGAGCTCCGTGCCGACTACTTGTTCGGCGCTCCGGCGGCCGGGCTGCGCGCGACCGGCGAGATCACGCTGAAGGTGCCGGAGGAGCCGTTCCCCGACTGGGCCGGCTATCGCTTCGGCCTCGAGGAAGAGCCCTGGACGCCGGTACGCTTTCCGATGTCGGAGGCGACCACCGACGCGGAGGGGCGCGCCTCGATCGCCGGCACGGTCGCCGCAGTACCCGACACCACGCACCCGCTGGTCGCCGAGGCGAAGATCGACGTGTTCGAGCCGGGCGGCCGGCCACGCTCGGTCACCGTCCCGGTGCCGTTCCGGCACCAGGACTACGTCATCGGCATCCGCCCGCAGTTCGAGGCGGATCAGGCTCCCTCCGACGCGCCGGCCGCGTTCGAGGTGGTCGCGCTCGATCCGGACGGCACGCAGCGTGCGGCATCGCTCGACTACGTCCTCTGGGAGGAGGAATGGCGCTTCGCCTGGTTCCGCTCGGGCAACGATTGGGACCATCAGGTGATCGTCGACGACCGGGAGCGGGCGCGCGGCACGCTCACGCTCGACGGGAGCAAGCCGGCCACCGTCACCGAATCGATCGGCTGGGGCCGCTACCGGCTGGAGGTGTTCGACCGCGAGACCGGCATCGCCAGCAGCGTGCGCTTCCGCGCCGGCTGGGGCGTCGCGGCCGCACCCGACCGCCCGGATATGGCCGAGGTCACACTCGATGCGGAACGCTACGAGCCGGGGCAGACCGTGCGCGCGTTCGTGCGGCCGCCGTTCGAGGGCCGACTGCTGCTGCTCAAGGCCGGCCGCACGCTCGAGACCATCCATGACGGGCCGATCTCGGCCGAAGGGGAGGAGATCGAGTTCGAGCTCGGCGACACGCCCCTGCCCGGCGGCTATCTCGTCGCCACGATCTTCCGGCCGGGCGAGGCGTCGAGCCAACGCATGCCGGCGCGGGCGATCGGCGTCGCCTGGCTCGGCATCGAGCATTCCGATCGCGAAATGGAGGTGGCGCTCGACGTACCGGAGACGATCCGCCCGACCCGAACGCTCGAGGTCGGCGTCGATCTGGCCGGCGCCGGGCCGCAGGCGCGCCTCGTCGTCGCGGCCGTGGACGACGCGGTGTTGCAGGTCACCGGCTACGAGAGCCCGGACCCCGCCGCCCATTTCTTCGCGCAGCACCGCCTCGGCTACGAGATCCGCGACATCTACGGCCGCCTGATCGACCCCTATGGCGCGGCGCGGGCCGTGGTGCGCGAGGGCGGCGACCAGGCGGCGCTGAATCCCGGCCTGACGGTGCGATCGACCAGAGTCGTCAGCCTCTTCTCCGGCATCGTCCGGCCGGACGAGAACGGGCGCGCCCGCGTGCAGCTCGAAGTGCCGGAGTTCGCCGGCCGGCTACGCGTCATGGCCGTCGCCTGGGACGGCGAGCGCGTCGGCGATGCGGAGACGCAGGTGGTCGTGCGCGACCCGGTCGTCGCCGATCTCGGCCTGCCACGCTTCCTCGCCCCCGGCGACGTCGCGGAGGCGACGCTCTCGCTCGACAATGTCGAAGGCCCGGCGGGAGAGCATCACGTCGTGGTCAAGGTCGACGGCCCGCTCGTTCTCCGCGAGGACGCGATGCGGACGGTGATGCTGGAGGCGGGCGGATCGGCGACCCTGCCCGTTACGCTGGAGGCGGGTGGCGTCGGCGTCGGCTCGATGCGCGTCGGTATCGCCGGGCCCGGCGACTTCCTCGTCATCCGCAACTGGGAGATCGAGGTCCGCCCGGCGCAGCCGCGCGTCGCCGAGGCGCACTATGCCGAGCTCGCTCCCGGGGAGAGCCGCACCCTCGACGGAAAGCTGGTGTCCGGCCTCCTCACCGGCACCGAATCGGTGCGCCTCTCGGTCGGCGCCGTGCCGGACTTCCGCCGCGCTGCGCTGCTCGAGCAGCTCGACGACTACCCCTATCGTTGCGTCGAGCAAACCACCAGCCGCGCTGTCGCCTTCCTCACCGCCCCGGCCGCCGAGGTCGAGGACCGCGACGCCGAGATCCGCGCCGCAATCGACCGGGTGATCGCGCTGCAGCGAAGCGACGGCAGCTTCGGCTTCTGGTCGCCTTGGGACTATGGCGGCCAGTGGATCAGCGCGTTCGTCACCGATTTCCTCGTGCGCGCCGCCGAAGAGGGTTTCGAGGTGCCGCAGGCGCCGCGCGAGCGGGCGATCGGCTGGCTGCGCGACAGCGTGCGCTCCGGCGACGTGGCGGACGAGGCACTCGCGGGCTACGCCTATGCCCATTACCTTCTCGCCGCGGCGGAGGCGGGCGAGCTCTCCCGGCTGCGCCACTTCGCCGACGTCTACGGCGAAGCGCTGAATTCGCCGATGGACATGGCGATGGTCAGCGCGGCCCTCGCCCGCTACGGCGATGTCGAGCGCGCCGGCCAGGCCTTCCGGACGGCGCTGGAGCTGGAGCCCGATCCGAAATCCTGGGCCAACTACGGCTCGCCGCTCCGCGACCGGGCCGCTTCCGTCGCCCTGCTCGCCGAGGTGGCCACCGACCTCGGGCGCCTGATGCCGGAGGCGCGGGAAGTGGCCGCAGCGGCCGCGACCGACCCGCATCTCAGTACGCAGGAGATGTCGTGGCTGGTGCGGGCGTCGACGGCGCTGGAGGCGCAGCAGCAGAACTTCAGGCTGAGCGTCGACGGCGCGACCCTCGACCGGACCGAGCCTTATCGGGCCGATCTCACCCGGGCCGAGCTGACGGACGGCTTCACCATCGCCAATGCCGGCGATGAGCCGATCGTCTACGAGCTGGCGGTCTCCGGCGTTCCGGGCACGATGCGGCCGCCGGAGGCGAACGGCTTCCGCGTCGAGCGGCGCATCCTCGGTCGGGAAGGGCAGCTGATCGACCTCGCGGCGCTGAAGCAGGGCGACCTCGTGCTCGTCCACCTCTCGGGCTATGGCATGGAGGACGGCAGGCACAACGCGCTCCTGGTCGACATGCTGCCGGCGGGCCTCGAGATCGAAGGCGGACGCCTCGCGACCGAAGATCTGCCGGAGGAGCTGCGGCAGCTGGCAGAGGACACGGCCGAGCCGGCGCATGTCGAGGCGCGCGACGACCGGTTCGTCGCCGCCTGGGAGCTGGAGGGCGATGCGCGGTTCGCCATCGCCTACCTCGCGCGCGCGGTGACGCCGGGCAGCTATGTGCTGCCGCCGACCTACATCGAGAGCATGTACCAGCCTGAGCTGCACGGGCGCGGCGAGGCGGGGCGGATCTCGATCACGCGCTGATGGCGCGCCATGGCCATCCCGCCGTCGTTTGGGTCGCCGGCGTCTGCCTCGTCGTCGCGTTCCTCGCGGCGACAGCGGCGGGGCTGGACCGCCTGCTGCCGCCGGACCTCTCGCGCTTTCACGATCGCTCGCGCGCCGTGCTGGCCGAGGACGGCAGGGCGCTGCGCGTCTTCACCTCGTCCGACGACAAATGGCGACTGCTCGCGCGTCCGGAGGATGTCGACCCGAAGCTGATCCGCTTCCTGATCGCCTACGAGGACAAGCGCTTCGACTCGCATGTCGGGGTCGACCCGCTCGCGCTCGCCCGCGCCGCCTGGCAGTGGCTCGCCGCCGGTCGCATCGTCTCGGGCGGGTCGACGCTGACGATGCAGGTGGCGCGCCTGCTGGAGCCGCGGCCGCGCACGCTCGCCGCCAAGGCGATCGAGCTCGCGCGTGCGATCCAGCTCGAGCGGCGCTTCAGCAAGGCCGAGATCCTCGGCATGTACCTGACGTTGGCACCCTACGGAGGCAATCTGGAGGGGGTCCGCGCCGCCGCGACCGCCTGGTTCGGCAAGGAGCCGCGGCGCCTGACCGATGCCGAGGCCGCCCTGCTGGTCGCCCTGCCGCAGTCGCCGACCCGCCTCCGGCCCGATCTGCGGCCGGAGGCAGCGCGCGCCGCCCGCAACAAGGTCCTGACCCGGCTGGCGGCGGCCGGCGTTCTGCCCCCCGCGCGAGTGGCCGAAGCAGGCGCCGCTCCGGTGCCGCAGGAGCGGCGGACGTTCGCCTTCGAGGCGCCCCACCTCGCCCGGCGCCTCCTCGCCGCTTCGGAGGCGGAGGCGGTGCGCAGCACGATCGACGCCGACATCCAGGCGGCGGCAGCACGCGTCGTCGGCGCCGCCATGGGCACACTCGAGCGGCCGCTCAACGTCGCGACGATCGTGGTGGAGAATGCGGGGCGCAAGGTGCGCGCCTGGATCGGCTCTGGCGACTTCGGCGACCCTCGCCGCGCCGGGCAGGTGGATTTCGCGCGCGGGCTGCGCTCGCCGGGTTCCGCGCTCAAGCCGTTCGTCTACGGCCTCGCGTTCGACGCGGGCCTCGCCGCACCGGGGACGCTGCTCCCCGACCGGAGCCGGCGCTTCGGCGCCTGGTCGCCGCGCAACTTCAGCGGCGATTTCGTCGGCGACGTCACCGCTGCCGAGGCGCTCCAGCGCTCGCTGAACGTGCCCGCCGTGATCCTGCTGGAAGCGTACGGCCCTAATCGGTTCGTCGGCCGCTTCCGCCAGGCGGGCGTGCCGCTCACCTTTCCGGCAGCGCACGAGGGGCCGGGGCTCGCGGTCGGCCTCGGCGGCGCCGGCGTGACGCTCGAGGAGTTGGTCACGCTCTATGCCGCTCTCGCCGACGGCGGCAGGGTTTTGCCCCTGGTCTACCGTGACGGCGATACGGCACCGGCGGGCTTTCCGCTGATGGGCGGGCAGGCCGCCGCCCAGGTTGCGCGCATCCTCACCGGCGTGCCGCGTCCGCTCGGCGCACCCGCGGGTCCGGAGACGCCGCTCGCCTACAAGACCGGCACCTCCTGGGGCTACCGCGACGCATGGGCGATCGGCTTCGACGGCCGCTTCACCATCGGCGTCTGGGTCGGCCGCCCGGACGGCTCGCCGATGCTGGGCCGCACCGGGCATTCGACCGCGGCACCCATCCTGTTCCAGATCGCCGCCGCCCTGCCGCCCAGGGGGCGGGCGTTGCGCTTCGACGATACCGGCGAGGAGGCGCCGCTGGTGCGGGACATGCGACCCGCGCGCATCGCCACGGGCCGGGAAGGCCGGGCTGCCGTTCCATTCGCGCTGAAGTTCCCGGCCGACGGCAGCGTCGTCGAGATCGACGCGGCCGAGGCGCTGCTGCCGATCGAAGTGATCGGCGGCCAGCGGCCCTTCACCTGGCTCGTGAACGACAAACCGGTTGCGAGCGGCGGCATGCGGCGGCGCCATGCCTGGCAGCCGGACTCGCCCGGCTTCTACTCGCTCGCCGTGATCGACGCCGAGGGACGGCACGTCCGCGCCCGGGTCGAGTTGCGCTAGGTTCGGCCTACACCGCGGCTGTGTTAGGCTGGACGCCTCCGTCAAGCTGGGGATGCGGGTCGCCTTGCCGAGAGCTCTGTCTGCCGTCTTTCTCGCCCTGGCGCTTCTGCTCGGCGCCGTCTCTCCCGCCGACGCGGCGTCGCCCGAGCGGCCGGCGCTCGACGATGCCGGGCTGCTGGCGGCATACGGCTTCGCGCCCGAAGACCTCGGCTATGTCGTCTTCGACCTCGCCACCGGAGAGACGTTGCGGCAGCACAATGCGGACGGGCTGTTCATCCCCGCCTCGGTCGCCAAGCTGCCGACGGCGGTGACGGCGCTGGATGCACTCGGTGGCGAGCACCGCTTCGAGACCACGGTCCTCGCCACCAGCGCGCCCTCGGCGGGCGTCGTTCGCGGCGACCTCTATCTGCGCGGCGGCGGCAACCCCCTGCTCGACAATGACGATCTCGAAGAGCTGGTGCTGACGCTGAAGGCGACCGGCGTCCGCCAAGTCGCCGGCGGCTTCTACTACGACGACAGCATGCTGCCGAGGTTCGAGCGGATCGAGCCGTCACAGCCCTATGCCGCCACCTACAATCCCGCCGTCGGCGCCCTGACCCTGAACTTCAACCGGGTGCAGGTGCGGTGGGAGACCGACAAGCGGGGCCGGACGCTGGCGGAGGCGCGGGCGATCTCGAAGACGCGGGCGCTACCGATCGGCCACATCACCTTCGGCACCGCCGCGGCCGCACCCGAAGGCGCGCCGTTCCTGCTCGTGGAGGCCGAGGACACGGCCGGCGAGCGTTGGCTGATGTCGCCCCGGCTGAAGCGGAAGGGCCACGCCTGGCTTCCGATCCGGGATCCCGGTGCCGCGGCGGCCGAAGCCTTCCGGAGCCTCGCTGCAACGCACGGTATCGTCCTGCCGTCACCCCGCCGCGGCACCGCGCAAACCGTCATGGTGGGCCTGGCCCAGCATCGAAGCGAGCCGCTGGCCGAGATCGCGCGGCTCGTCCTGAAATACAGCAATAACCTGGCGGCGGAGCTGGTGGGGCTCGCCGCCTCGCAGCGGCTGACCGGCGAGCGTCTCGGCCTCCGGCAATCGGGCGCGGTGATGGAGGACTGGCTGCGCGAAGCGATCCCCTACGCGAACTGGGAGGGCTTCCATCTCGCCAACCACTCCGGCCTCTCATCGACTTCGCGCGTGACGCCCGCGCAGATGGCGGAGATCGTCCGCTATGCGCTTACCCATCCTCACGGCGGCGTCGGCTTCGCCGAGCTGCTCCCGCCGATCCGCTGGGAGGGCGAGGTCAACGAGGAGAACGATACCGGCCCGGTCGACCTGCGCGTTCGGGCCAAGACCGGTACGATGAGCTATGGCCGCGGCCTCGCCGGCTATCTGCAGACGGCGAGCGGCCGGACGCTCGGGTTCGCCGTGTTCCTGTCGGATCTCGACGCCCGCGCCGAGATGGACGCCCGGGCCGATCCGCGCATCCTGCTCTCGCCGCCGGAAGCGCGGGCCTGGACGAAACGGGCCCGGGAGCTCGAGAAGGACCTTGTCACCGCGTGGCTGATGGCCTTTTGATTGCGGCAGGATGACACAGCCGGACAGTGCCGATACTCTGTGCCTCCCGAAACGGCGGCGCGCGATCCACTGCGGCTGCCGGGACCGCAACGACGATCCCCAAGGAGCAATAACGAATGAAGTTCGGGATTTTCTATGAGCTGCAGCTGCCGCGTCCCTGGAAGGAGGACGACGAACGCCAGCTCTACCACAACGCCCTCGATCAGTTGGAGCTGGCCGACAAGCTCGGCTACGATTACGCGTGGGAGGTGGAGCACCACTTCCTCGAAGAGTACTCGCACTCGCCGGCACCGGAAGTATTCCTCGCCGCCGCCAGCCAGCGCACCAAGAACATCCGTCTCGGCCACGGCATCTATCAGCTCACGACCAACCATCCGGCACGCGTCGCCGAGAAGATCTCCGCCCTCGACCTGCTGAGCAACGGCCGCGTCGAGTTCGGCACCGGTGAGAGCGCCAGCGTCACCGAGCTGGAGCCGTTCGACCGCAGCATGGAAGACAAGCGCGCGGTCTGGGAAGACGGCATTCGCGCCGTGATCCCGATGTTCCGCGACGGCGGCTGCACCTATGACGGCCCGTACTTCAAGTTCCCGCTCCGCAACGTGCTGCCGAAGCCGGTGCAGAAGCCGCACCCGCCGCTCTGGGTCGCCTGCTCGCAGCTCGAGACGATCGAGATGGCGGGCCGCCGGGGCATGGGCGCGCTCGGCTTCCAGTTCCTCAGCGCCGACGCCGCGCACGCCTGGGTGCACGCCTACTACAACTCCTACACCAAGCGGCTCGACAAGCTGACCGACTATCAGACCAACCCGAACATCGCGGTCGTCAGCTACTTCATGTGCGCCGAGACCGACGAGGAAGCCCGCCGGCGCGCCGACGGCATCCCGTTCTTCCAGTTCGCGCTCCGCTTCTACGGCGCTTCGGCCGATCGCAAGCGGCCCGATCCCGGCACGGTCAATGTCTGGGACGAGTACGAGAAGTGGAAGCGGGAGAACCCCGAGGCCCACGCCCGTGCGCTCTCTGGCGGCCTGATCGGCTCTCCGGAGACGCTGCGGCGGAAGATCGCGAAGTTCGAAACCTCGCACATCGACCAGATCATCCTGCTGAACCAGGCCGGCAAGAACACGCACGAGCACATCTGCGAAAGCCTCGAGCTGTTCGGCCGCGAGGTGATGCCGGAGTTCCAGGCGCACGAGCCCGAGCACCAGGAATGGAAGAGCAAGGTGCTCGCCGGCGAGATCGAGCTCGAAGAGATCGACACCGCCGCCTTCACCGACCGTTTCGGGCCGAACTCGGTTCAGATCCCGCCGCGGAAGGTTGCCGCTGCCGGAGAGTAACGCGAGCTCCGCGATGGCGCCTGCTCGTAACAGCCGAGCACGCCATCGCGGGCGTCCGCAGGTGCGCACCGATCGGGGGTGGCTCCCACGAATCGCCGCCTCCGTCGGGTCCTACCGGATGAAGCGCTCGACATAGTCGGCGCCCAGGCCGACGGCGGCATAGTGCTTCCGGCAGGCATCGATCCGGGTGAAGACGTCGGCATAGCCGGTGGTCCGCCCGCTGGGGTCGCAGTTGATCAGGGCGCCCGTATTGTGGAAGAGCGTGATCGACTCCTCGTCGCCGTTCACGAGGGTGTGCACGTCGCCGGGCGGCTCGAACACGTACGAGCCGGCGACCGCCACCCAATCGTGCTCCAGATAGCGCCAGCTCCCCTTGATGACGAAGCCGTGCACCGGGGCGGGATGCCTGTGGCAGGAGACGACGCCCGGCCCGCCGAACTTCGACAGATGCACCCAGTATCCTTGGGAAGCGTTGAGGCAGAGCGGTCGCGACCAGCGGTTCTCGCCCAGTGGGACCCATAGCCGTTCGTCGTCCTCGGCGAACGCGTCGGCAACGAAGATCTCCTTCAGAGCGTAGGGGCTGATCTCACCCTGAAACGGGATCATCTTCATGTCGTCGGGCATGCGGCTCCTCCTGTTCCAGCGGAGAATAGCAGGCGGCGCGCCGACCACAAGAAAACGGCCCGGCATGACGGCCGGGCCGCTATAGCGCACTCGCGCTTCGCGAAAGGGTCAGATCGGCTTCGCGGAGCCGTTACCGGTGCTCGGCGAACCGTTGGTCGGCGTGCTCCCGCTCGAAGAGCTGCTCGTGGAAGCGCCGGTCGTGCTGGAGAAGCCCGCACCGGAAGAACCCGTGGGACCGGATGAGCCCGGCAAGCTCGACGGACCGGTGCTCGACGGACCGGTGCTCGATGAACCGGTGCTCGACGGCGTGGTGCCGGGCGAGCCGGTGCTCGACGAGCTGGAAGAGCCCATCGCCGAAGCTTCCTTCTCCGCCTCCCGACGGGCCGTGTCGGTGGCAGCCTCATAGACGGCAGCCGCCTTCTTCTCCACGGTCTCGGCTGCGGATCGGGCACCGTCGCTGCTGAAGCCCTGACGCCTGGCTTCCTCTCTCGCCGCGTCGTAGGTCGCCTCGGCGACATGCTCAGCACGGTGATAGCCTTCGCGCGCGGCGTCCTTCACGCGATCGCGGAAGGCATCGCTCTCGCGTCCGATTGCGTGGTGCTCGCGCCGCGTCATCGGCAGCAGCGCGCCCATCAGCGCCCCGACCGCGAGACCGGCGCCGGCGAGCATCAGCGGCTCGTCGCGGACGAACCGGGTCGCGCTGTACCCGACCTCCCGCACCTGATAGCCCGCATCCCTCAACGCGTCTTCGGTCACGTGACGGGCGCGACGGTAACCGTGGCGGAGGCCTTCGCGCGCCGAGGAATAGCTACGCTCGAGCTCCCGGCGAGCCTCGTCGTACCGGCGGCGGGCGTCCTCGTACCGACGTCGCGCTTCTCTGGATACCTTATCGGCGTACTCGCGCGCCGCCCGACTGCGCCCGTGGTCGCCGTCGGAACCGCCACGGATGTCGGGGTAGAGATCCCCTCGGGTATCGAACGACTCGGCGTCGCCGAATGCCTCGTTGCGCGCGGGACCGCCGGCCGGTTGCCCGAAGGTCGTCGCGTTCTGGTCCATTCCGTAGTTCGGGTACGCCGGATGATCCGGCCGACGATATTGATCGTCATCGGAGAACCCGCGCATGGCGGCATAGGCGAGTAGGCCGAGGCCGACGCCCGCCATCGCCAGGGCTATCGGGTGCTCGCGCACCGTCTCGCTTGCGTACCGCCCGGCCTCGCCGGGGTATCTGCGATAGTGAGCCATTGCTTCCCTCTGTCAGTTCGCTGGGCAGAAGCCGGCGCGGCGGGCGTTTCCGGTCCGCTCGCCCACTGCTTCTCCCGCATCCTTGTTCATGTCACTTCCCGGGGTTCGTCTCCGCCAAGCCGTTCGCGAACCAGCTCCACATCTTGCTTCAGGCTGGCGGTGGTTCGGTTCGGAGCGAGGTTGGCCGGGTTCAGCAACCGCTTCGCGTAAAGGGCGAGTCCGCCGCCGATCACGATCACGGCGCCGCCGACGATCAGTGCGGCCAATGCGGGATCGAGATCCGGAGGTCCTTCGCTCAGCCAGATCACCAGCGCCTGGAGCAGAACGATGAGCCCCGCGAACGCCAGCAGGCCGCCGATCGCCATGAGGACCACCGCCGAACCGGCTTGTGACGCCTTTTCGCTGAGCTCAGCTTTCGCGAGCTCCACTTCCTGACGGAAGAGGGTTCCGACGGTGGCGATCAGCTCCCGCAGGAGATCGCCGATCCCCCTCGGCTCGGCGGGTCGTCTCACACGGCCCTCCCGCTCTCATCCGGACCTTCCTCGAACTCGAGGGGCTCGGAGCGGTCCTCCTCTGCCGACGCCCGGAGGAATCTGGCGACGAGGAATGCGGCCGCGGCCGCCCCGCCCAGAACCAGAGCCGGATTGCGGCGGCTGAAGTCTTCCGCGTACCGGCACAACGTGCTGACGCGCTCCGTTCGCACGCACTCGGCGATTTCGTCGACGCTTTCCGCCGCACGGCGCGCTGCCTGCGCCATCGCTCGGCTGCTGTGTTCCTCCAGTTCCTCCGACGCTCGCCGCAGGGCCTGGGCTACGCCGTGGATCTGGTCCGCAGCCATCGACTTCTGCTCGTGGACCAGCTCGCGCGCCTGCTCCTTGACCGTGCCGAACAGGTCCGACGCCTCCTGCTTGGCCTTGTTGGCAGCGTCGCGAGCCGCCCGCGTCGCATCGTCCCTGAACGAGCCTTCCCCGCCGGGAGACTCTGCCGAACTGCTACCGGCTTCCATGAAGCTCCTCCATCATCATTTGACCACAGGAAGCGGCAAAAGCCGGGTTTGGTTCCGAATCAACGATCAGGCGGAGGCGAGGTTCCGGCCAGCCCAGCGGCGCCACGGACTCAGACGATCACCTCGTCGATGCCGTCGATGATGAATTGCACCGCGAGCGCCGTGAGGATGATGCCGGCGATGCGGGTCAGGACGTTCACGCCGGTGATGCCCATGCCGGCGATGATGCGGCTGCCGCCCGCCAGCACCACGAAATTGACCGCGAGAACCAGCGCGAGCACCAGCACCACCAGCGCCTGCTCGGCGGGGCGGCCGGCGGCATTGCCCATGAGAAGGATCATCGACGTCATGGCGCCCGGCCCGGCGATCAGCGGCACCGCCAGCGGAAAGACGGCGACGTCGTGGCGCTGCACCGCTTCCTTCTCCTCGACCACCGTCGTGGTGCGCAGACCCGAGTGACGGGCGAACACCATCTCGATCGCGAGCAGCAGGAGAAGGATCCCGCCGGCGATCCGGAAGGCCGGCACCGTGATGTTCAGCGCGCGCAGGAACTGCTCCCCCGCGAAGGCGAAGAAGAGCAGGAATATCCCGGCGATCAGGTTCGCCTTCAGCGCGATCCGCCATCGCTCCGCCGCCGACGCGCGCGGCGTCACGGCGAGGAAGATCGGGATGTTCCCGAGCGGGTCGAAGATCACGAAGAGGGTCACGAAGGCGGTGATCGCCAGCTCGACCGTTTCCATCCACGCTCCCCACGCGCAGGTGAGACCCGCCCGCCGCAGAAGGGAACCGGGCACCCCGGGGGCAAACGGGAATCGGACGACGCTGTTCCCCGGCCGGCGTGCCCTCCGCCTCCGCCGGTTGTCAGCGGCGTTCCCTCCGCTCACAATCGCGCCTCCGCAGCTCACGAGGTCAGAGATGCCCAGAACCGCCCGCGAGATCCGCCTGAAGAGCCGGCCCGTCGGCATGCCGGCTCCGGAAAACTTCGAGCTCGCCGAGGTGCCGATTCCGGAGCCCGGTCCCGGCCAGATGTTGATCCGAACCATCTGGATGTCGGTCGACCCCTACATGCGCGGCCGCATGAGCGACCGGAAGAGCTATGCCCCGCCGTTCGAGGTCGGCAAGGCGATGGACGGGCGCTTCGTCGGCGAAGTGATGGAATCGAACGGCGGGCGTTTCCCGAAAGGCACCTTCGTCGCCGGTATGGGCGGCGGCTGGAAGGAGTATCACGTCGCCGACGGCAAGGGACTGTTCCAGGCGAATCCCGACATCCCGCTCCAGGCCCATATCGGCACCTACGGCATGCCGGGCATGACCGCCTATGTCGGCCTGCTCGACATCGGCCAGCCCAAGCCGGGCGAGACTGTGCTGGTCTCGGCGGCCTCTGGTGCGGTCGGCGCGGTCGTCTGCCAGATCGCGAAGATCAAGGGTTGCCGCGTCGTCGGCGTCGCCGGATCCGACGAGAAATGCGCCTGGCTGAAGGAGACCGCCGGCGTCGACGGCACCGTCAACTACAAGCATCACAAGGGCGCCGACGCTCTCGAGGCGGCGATCGCCGAACATTGTCCCGACGGGGTCGACGTGTACTTCGAAAACGTCGGCGGCGATCATCTTACCGCGGCGCTCAACCTGCTGAACCAGCACGGCCGCATCGCCGCCTGCGGCATGATCGCCCGCTACAACGACGCCGATCCGCAGCCCGGACCGCCGAACATGTTTCTGGTAGTCGGCAAGCGGATCCGCATGCAGGGCTTCATCATCAGCGACCACAACGATCGCATCCCCGACTTCAACCGCGACATGGCCCAGTGGATCAAGGAAGGGAAGGTGAAGTGGCGCGAGACCGTGTTCGAAGGTCTCGAGCGCGCGCCGGAGGCCTTCATGGGCCTGTTCAAGGGCGAGAACTTCGGCAAGATGCTGGTGAGGGTGGGGCCGGACCGGGCGTGACGCGGATTCCCGGCTGCCGCTCCGGGGGCAACCGGGAATCCGATCGATGGACGACAGTGGGGACTGGAACGACGTCGTCGCCACGTCGAGCGACCTTGTGGGACTCGGCCTGGCGTTCGGTACGATCATCGGGATCGTCATCGTCGTCGCCATCAGCTGGCAATCGGTCGCCGCCAGCTACGTTCTCGTCCGCCACGCGCTCTATCACGATCAGTCCCTTTCCCGCTGGAAGGCGGCGCGGGACGTGGCGCGGCAGCTGCTTCGGGCGTTCCGGACGCACAGCCTGTACCGGGTCGTCCGGCTGTCCACCGAGTTGCAGATCTTTCGACCGCCGCCCCCGCCGAAGCATCCGGACGACTATTCACGCGCCGCACTCAAGGCGGCCGAGCGAGAGCACCGGCAGCAGCTGGCGCAGTGGCGGCGGGAAACTTCCCGTCTGATGTCGATTCTGATCGCCGAGATCGACGGCGACGGCCCGGTGATCCGCCTCGGCGAATGGTTCGAGATCTCGGCTGCCGAGGAGCGGCTGCGGCGCTATTTCGCGATCGTGAACGATCGCGCCGCCTATTTTTCGCTCGAGACCGACGAGTGCATCTCGACCGTCGAGATCAGGGCGGGCACGGTCGCGCCGCTCCATCTGCTCCGGGGGCTGCTGCACAAGTTCGAGGAGGACTGGGCGCCGGTCGTCGATTCCTACGACCGGACCATCCACGACCCTTCCGACATCCTGCGCCGGCGCGTGCAGACGTCGGACCTGCGGGACTTCCAGGCCTATCTGTTCGACTGCTGGCTGCTCTGGGGCCCCAGCATTCCGATCTGCACCTGCCGGCAATGGAGCGGCGACGTCGCCCTCCAGCTCGGCTACGGCGACGAGAACAATTCGGTGCCGATCCTGCTGGATAACGAGGCGCTGCAGCGGGTCGAGAAGGCGCTCCGACCGGGCGAGGTTCTGCGGCCGCTGGCGCTCCCCGTGCTGATGCACGCGCGCATCCGCCATGGCGGCAGCATCCCGCGCGAGCGGCTCCCGGCGGCGCAGCAGAGCATCCGCAGCGGCCTGACGCTCGTCGCGAGGGATCTCACGATCCGGGGCGGCGAATCCGACCGGCCCGGTACCTACTATTCGGCCTACGTCTGGGTAATCTTCGTGATCCTGCGCGAGAACGGCCGCCCCCTGTTTCAGAAGGATATCTGGCGCGGGCTGCTGCCGTTCTTCGAGCACGTGAACATCGCCGACGGCAAGGCTCTGCAGGTCTTCAAGCAGCAACTGGCGCACAAGGCGCTGTCGGCCATCGGCTCGCTGGTCGCGCCGGGGGACCGGGTCCGGTTCGGCTTCGCAGCCGCGACCGACGAGAGCGGCTGCGGCTCCGCGCTTCGCTTCGAGCCCTCGCCGCCGCGCATCCGGGAAATCCTGTCGGGCCTGCTCGAGGACGAGTATCGCGGCCTCCGCGAGGCGGGGATCATCGATCTCTCGCCCTCTCTCGGTCCGGACTATTCCGCCTGCCACCTGCCGGACGTGCTCGACGCCTATTTCGCCAGCCTCGAGGGGCAGTCGCCATGAGCCCGACGATCGTCGAGATCACGGGCGGCCCGGCCGACCGGGCCCTCCTCGCCGACTTCTACGAGTCGATCTACGCCGCCAGCTTCACCGACCCGAACGAGCGCGAGAGCCTGATGCGGCTTCGCCGGTTTCTCCGGTTGAAGGCCCGCGGCTGGTATGGTCGCAACGCCTATCACGTCTTCGTGCTCCACGAAGGCGGCCGGCCGCGCGCCGGCCTCGTCTGCGATTACCTCCACGCCGCGCGGATGGGGGTGGTCGAGTTCCTCGCGGTCGAGGCCGGCGTGCGCAACCGAGGCTACGGCCGCCGCCTTCTCGACCACGCCGAAGCCGCCCTCTCTGCCGACGCCGCCCGAGCCGGCGCCGTCTGCCAGGGCATCGCCGCCGAAGTCGAGGACCCCGCGCGGCTGGTGCGCTCGTCGGCCGACATGGACCCGGTGCAGCGCCTGCGCATCTGGCACAAATGGGGCTACCGCATCGTCGACTTTCCCTATGTCCAGCCGCGGCTCTCGTCGGGCCGGCAGCCGGTCTCCCACCTCTTCTTGACCCTGAAGACCCTGCCGAACCGGCGGCGCTACGAGCCCGCGCAAAGGGTGACGATGCTGCTGCACGCCTACATGAAGTGGGCAATGGATATCCGCTGCCCGTGGCGCCATCCCGACTTCCGCTCGATGCAGCGCTTTCTCGCCCGCCGTCGCGTCGTCCGTCTGCGGCCGCTGATCCACGGCCGGCGTGGGGGCTGACTTGCCGTCGTGCCGGCAGCAACCGAAAGTGGGAAATCGCGGCCCGGCCGGTGGAAGAAATCGCCGTCTCCGGCGTTTTCGTCGGAAGACGCAAGAAGCTACGAACCGCAACTGGGAGGAAACGCGATGGATAGGATCGGGATTTTCGCCGCGGCACTGTGCGCGGGCGCGCTGCTCGCCGGAAGCGCCGCCGCGCAGACGGGCAACGTCAAGGTCACGCCGCTCGGCAGCCACGACGGAGAGTTCTGTGCCGGCGACCGCGCTCTGATCTTCGAGGACCCGGACGGCACGCGCATTCTCTACGACATCGGCCGCACGGTCGCGGGTCCGGACGACGAGCGCCTCGGCGAGATCGACGCCATTCTCGTCAGCCACATCCACGGCGACCATGTGGGCGACCGGCGCATCGCCGCGGTGAACGCGGGCGAGTGCGGGAGCCCGGATGCCAGCGTCTCGACCGCGCCGAACACCGGCACCGTCGAGATCGCCATGGCGAAGAATGCGCGGATCATCACCGGCAGCGAGATGCCCAGCTTCTTCGCCAGCAAGCTGCAGGCGCTCGGCGGCGACAAGTCCAAGTCGGAGCTCGTGCGCTTCGGCGGGTCGCGGAAGGTCGGCGGCGTCGCCGTCACGACGGTGCCCGCGGTCCATTCCAACGGCGTCAGCGGCGCCCTGATCGGCGGCGAGCTCGGACAGCACCTCTCCGAGGCCGGTCTCGCCGCTTACGTCGGACCGCCGACCGGCTACGTGCTCACCTTCTCGAACGGTCTGGTCGCCTACCTTTCCGGCGACACCGGGATCACGGCCGAGCAGGACCTCGTCGTCCGCGGCCACTACGGTGCGAAGCTCGCCGTCATGAACATCGGCGACACCTTCACCACCGGGCCGAAGGAAGCCGCCTACGTCGTCAACGAGCTGGTCAAGCCGGCATCGGTGATTCCCTCCCATGCCAACGAGGCGGCGACCGAAGGCGGGAAGCTGCGCGAGGGCACCCGCACCGAAGCCTTCATGAAGGCGGCGAGCATGCCGGTGCACGTCCCGCTCAGCGGCCGGACGATGGAGTTCGACGCGGAAGGCAACTGCGTCGTCGGCTGCGAGGAGTGAGCCGGGTGAGTCTCCGTAGGTAGGCCCTAAAGCCACCTGTCCAGCAGACCTGCCGAAAGGGGTGAGCCTCGCCTGCTTTCGCACGGCGTGACGTGCCGAGAGGCCGCGCGCACCATCGGCGCACGAGCTGCCGTTCGTGCCGGTTGCGACGTGAACCGGTCTCGCGTCAAACGCGACTCCCGAAACGACCGAGTTTCATTCCGGTCTGCGGACGGCACCTCGACCAATTCCGCCGACGGGAGGAAGGTCGGTGAAGGAAGTCCACGCGCGCGACTACGACAGGCTGCTCTTCCCCATGGGCCGGGAAAGGGCCGCGTCCCACAGGCTGCTGTGGCAGATCATCCGCTTCACCGCGATCATGTTCGCCGCGATCGGCGTGATCGGCTTCGCCTTCGGTTGAGCCGACGGCGAGCGCGGGTGCGCCAGCCTACGCCGCCCGATCGGGCGGGAAGACATAACCCTCCATGATCCGGCGCGCGGTGCGCCCGACCGTGGCGCGCTCGACCCTGTAGCCGTTGCCCTCCGGCACGACGACCGATTCGGTCTCGATCACCCCGGCGGGGTGGCCGATGCGCGTCTCCAGCCGATCCTCGATCCCCTGGCGGGCCGCCGCGTGCACGATGGTGCCGGGGATCTTGGCGGCGACGCCCGTGCATACGGTCGAGGTGCCAGCGTAGGTCTTGTGCATCTGCTGCATGAACATGAGTCGCGCAGTGAGATCCGTCTCTTCCGCCCGCACGACGCCACCGCCGAGCACGTTCCGATAGTCCTGCGGCGGCGCGATCATGCCGAGGATGGGCGTCGCCGGCGTGCGCGCCTTCGCCTCCTCGGCGGTTTCGACCATCCCCATAGCCGCGGCCGCGGCGCCGCGAATCCGCTCCAGCAGGTCGGCGAGCCCACGGTCGGCGTCGATCTCGGCGGCGGTTTCGCTGCCCTTCAGCCCGACGTCGGCGGCGCGGATGAAGACGTGGGCGTTGCCGACATCCAGCAAAGACGCGTCGATCCCGCCGAAACCCCGCACCTCGAGCCGGTCGACGGCGTTGCCCGTCGGCAACAGGCCGCCGGCGCTCTTGCCTGCCGTGCCGGCGAGGTTGAGCGTGATCTTCGCCCCCCTGCCCGGCACGCCGGGGATGGCGTAGTCGCCCTTCTCCAGCGGCCGTCCGCCGGCGACCGGCACCTCGGCGATCAGCACCGCGTCGAGATTGGTGTTGTAGATCCGCACCTCGGTCATAGGTTCGGTCGGCCGGACCATGTTCTCCCAGATGGCGAACGCGGCGACCCCGGCCGTGAGGTTGCCGCAGAGCGAGTGGTAATCGACGTATGGCTCGTCGATCTCCACCTGGCCGAAGGTATAGGAGAGATGGCAGCCGGGATGCGCCTCCGGCGGCGGGCCGACGATGCAGACCTTGCTGGTCAGCGGGTCGGCACCACCCAGCCCGTCGATCTGCCGCCGGTCCGGCGAGCCGAAGATCGCGAGGATACGCGCGTCCCGCTCCGCCGGATCGCGCGGCAGGTCGCTCTCCTTCAGATAGACACCCTTGCTGGTGCCGCCCCGGATGATCCAGCACCGAACTCCGTCGACCATTTTATCTGTCCTCACGCCGCTTCCGACGCGAGCATACCCGATCGCCGCGGTCTCAGAAGACCCACATCCGGAGCGGCATCCAGATCCCCATGGCCAGCATCATCAGGTTCTCGGTCAGCGACACGAAGCCGAGCGGCACGTTGCTGCCGCCGCCGACGCAGGCGCATTTCAGCTCGCGCTTCTCGATGTAGACCGCCTTGAAGACCGAGACGGCGCCGACCGCGCCGATGAACAGCGCCACCGGGGCGGCGATCCAGATCAGCACGCCGGCGATCATCAGGATGCCGGCCAGCGCCTCGCCGTAGGGATAGAGATAGCCGTAGCGTACCCAGCGCCGCGCCAGCAGGTCGTAGTTGAGGAACATGGTCGAGAAGCTCTCGACGTCCTGCAGCTTCTGCACCGCCAGCAGTGTCATCGAGATGGCGACGAACCACTCCAGCGTCCGGATCGTGAACACCGTCCCCGTGGCCGCCCAGCTCACCGCCAGCGCCATCAGGAAGCCGGTCGCGAAGATCGCGATCACCGGCCGGTAGCTCGTCTCGTTCTCGCCCCTGACCTCCTTGCCGAAGTACTCGCGGAGCTCGTCGTAGCCGCCGACGCGGCGGTCGTCGATCCACGTCTGCGGCGTGGTCTCGACGCCGTGCTCCTCCATGAAGGCGTCGGTCTCCTCGCGCGTGGTCAGCCAGTGGTCCTCGACCTCGTAGCCCTCGCGCTCGAGCAGGTCCTTGCTCTTGAGGCCGTAGGGGCAGAGATGCTCCGGCATGACCATGCGGTAGAGCTTCGCCCGCTTTCCGGGATCGACCATGAAGGGTGTTCCTCCCGCTCCGGGCCTCGCCGATGCCGCACCGGCTGGGCACCAGGGGAACGACGCCGGCCGCCGGAGGTTCTACATGGGACCTCTACCCTCTTCCGAAGGTCCGGATTGCTCCAGAGGGCGCTTACTTGAGATTCCCAAAGATCACGCGGTTCAAGCTTCCGGCCGTGCTTGCGCTGCTCTTCCTGGTTCTGACCGCCTGTGACGAGGTTGCGTTCCCGAGAGACCCCGACGGGACGCTCGACCGCGTCGAGGCGACCGGGCGGGTGCGCGTCGCCGCCGTCGATCATCGTCCCTGGGTCATCTGGAACGGCCGGCGTTCGCCGGGCGGGGCGGAGGTCCGTCTGGCCGAGGCGTTCGCGCGGGAGCTGGGCGCGACGGTCGAGTGGCGCCGCGCCTCCGCCTTCGACGCGCTGGAGGCGCTGAAGCGGGGCGACGTCGATCTGGCGGTCGGCGGCTTCACCCGGGAGGAAATCACCCTCCACGGCGGAGCGGCATCCACGTACGGCTACTTCACCGAAGCGCTCGTAGTCGCCGCTCGTCCGGGAGGCCCGATCCCCGCCGAGCTCGACGGAGAAGAAGTCGTGTCGCCGCTCGACCGGATGACCGACAGCCTGATCGAAGATGTCGGCGGCGTTCCGATCGCGGGCGAAGCCGCGGCCGCGTCGCTCGTCGCCCTGCCGGATTGGGAGATCCCCGCGCATGGGCTCGTGCCGACCGGTATCGAGCTGCACCGCAGCGAGCACGTCATGGCCGTGCCCCGCGGAGAGAACGCGTGGGTCGACCGCCTCGAGCGCTTCCTGAGAAGGAACGGCCATCGCCTGGGCGAGCTGCTCCGCGAGGAAGGGTCGTGATCGCGCGGGGCGCCTTCCGTCTGCCCGACGAGCAGGAGAAGGCGCTCGTCCGGGCGTGGCGGCTCGAATGGATCTGGCTCGGCGTTCTGCTGTCGATCACCGTCGCGATCTACTTCGCGCTCGGCAACTCCCAGGCGATGAAGACTGCCTGGATCGAGGATCTGCTGAGCTTCGTGCCGCCGATCGCCTTCCTGGTCGCCACCGCCGTCGAGCGGCGTGAACCGAACGACCGCTTCCCGCTCGGCTACATCCGCGTCACCTCGATCGCCTACCTGATCGCCGCCGTCTCGATCGCCGCCGTCGGCCTCTTCCTCATCTACGATGCGGCGATGGTCCTCATCCGCCAGGAGCATCCGACCATCGGCACCGTCGAGATCTTCGGCGTCACCTTCTGGTTCGGCTGGCTGATGATCGCGGCACTCGTCTACAGCGTCGTCCCGCCGGTCGTTTTCGGCCGGCTGAAGATGCGACAGGCCCGCCCTCTGCACGACAAGGTGCTCTGGGCGGATGCCGTCATGAACAAGGCCGACTGGATGACCGGGCTCGCCGCCGTCGTGGGCGTGATCGGCATCGGCTTCGGCTTCTGGTGGGCCGATGCGGTGGCGGCTCTCCTCATCGCGCTCGACGTGCTGCACGACGGCTTCGAACACACGCGCGCCGCGATCCACGATCTCATGGACCGAGTCCCCCGCACCATCGACGACAAGGAAACCGATCCGATCCAGACATGCGTGAAAGAGGTCGCCGAGGCGCTGCCCTGGGTGGAAACGGTCAGTGTGCGGCTTCGGGAGGAAGGTCGGTTCCTCGCGGGAGTGGTCTACGTCACTCCGCGGAGCGATACGGTCGACGCGCAATGGGTCACGGAGGGCGAGCAGAAGCTACGAGACGCCCATTGGCGCCTGCTCCGCATCTCGCTGGTTCCCGTCGCCGACCTCGAGCGGGCCGAAGGGGAGTAGGGCTGCCCGAGGGGATCCGTTTTCGTGGCCGACCGAAAGGAGCGCGCCGCGCTGCGGGTCCGGGGGCCCGGCCCGACGCGACGTCATTCCGCGACCTCCTCGTGCCGAGTGGACGAGGTGCGCGCCCGCTCGGCCCGGCTCAACTCGCCGTATGCCTCCGCCAGAAAGTCGATCAGCGCGCGGACGGAGGGCAGCAACCCACGACGGGAGGGGAACACCACGTGCAGGATGCCCGCCTTCGGCACCCACCCCGGCAGAACGTCCACCAGCCGGCCCGCCGCGAGGTCGGCCGCCACTACCAGGGTCGGAAGCCGGCAGACGCCGATGCCGCGGAGCGCGGCGAGGCGGAGCGCCGCCATGTCCTCGGTCACGAAGCGCGGCCGGTGTCGCACCACGGCGGTCGCCCCGTCGGGACCGTCGAGCCGCCATTCGTGCTCGCGCCGCGTCGGCTCCCAGCCGAGGCTCGGCAGGCGAGCGAGCTCGGCCGGTGTCAAAGACCCGGCGAGACCGGCCAGCAGCGCCGGGCTCGCGACCAGTCGCTGCGGGTTCTCGGCCAGGGTTTTCACGACCAGGTCGCTCTCCTCGAGCGGCGGGAACCGCACCCGGATCGCCATGTCGAAGCCTTCGCGGATCACGTCCACCTGGCGGTTGGTGCTCTCCAGCAGCACCTCGACCTCCGGGCACTGGGCCATGAACCGGGCGATCATCTCGCCCACCTGGAAATAGATCAGCGAGGACGGACAGCTCACGCGCACGACGCCGCGCGGCTGCGCCCGGTTGCGCTCGATCACTTCCTGCGCGCTCTCCGCTTCGACCAGCATGGCGACGCAGTGGCGGTAATACTCGCGCCCGATCTCCGTCACCGCGAAATGGCGGGTCGAGCGCTGGATCAGCCGGACGCCGAGCCGCTCTTCCAGCAGAGCCACCCGACGGCTGAGCCGCGAGCGCGGCATGTCGAGCTTGCGGGCGGCGGCGGAGAAGCCGCCATGCTCCACCACCTGTGCGAAGAAGTAGAGGTCGTTCAGGTCCTGCATCGGCTTTTGTCCTATGGACAGGACAGACTGGCTGGATATTGCCGGCTACCGGGCGATTTGTCCCGCTTCCATATTAACCGGCAACAGAGCCATGGAGGCGATCATGAGAAAGATCCTCGGTGTTGACGGCGGCGTCAGGCCGCACTGGGTCGGCGACGGCTTTCCCGTGCGCTCCCTGTTCTCGCACGCCAGCCACGGCGCGCACGTCAGCCCCTTCCTGTTGCTGGATTATGCTGGCCCGGCCGAGTTCGCGCCGGCGGAGCGTCCGCGCGGCGTCGGCGTCCACCCACATCGCGGGTTCGAGACGGTGACCATCGTCTACCAGGGCGAGGTCGACCACCGCGATTCCGCCGGCAACGGCGGCCATATCGGCCCGGGAGATGTGCAGTGGATGACGGCCGCCTCGGGCATCCTGCACGAGGAGTTCCACTCCCAGGCGTTCACCCGCCGGGGCGGCACGCTGCAGATGGTGCAGCTCTGGGTGAATCTGCCGGCGAAGGACAAGGCGGCGGCGCCCGGCTACCAGACGCTGCTGGACCGGGACATTCCCGCGGTCGAGCTGCCCGACGGCGCCGGCCGGCTGCGCGTGATCGCGGGCGAGCACGCGGGCCGGAAGGGGCCGGCGCGCACCTTCACCCCGATCGACGTCTGGGATTTGAGGCTCCGCCCCGGCGGCACCGCGACCCTGGCGCCGGCGGAAGGGCACACCGTTCTCGTCGTCGTGCTCGAGGGCACGGTGATGGTCAACGACGACGCGATCGTGCGCGAGGGCGAATTCGCCCTGCTCGACCGGACCGGCGGCGGCTTTACGCTCGAGGCCAACGGTGACGCGACGGTGCTGGTCCTCGCCGGCGAGCCGATCGACGAGCCGGTGGTGATGCAGGGGCCGTTCGTCATGAACACCGCCGACGAAATCCGCCAGGCGATGATCGACTTCCGGACCGGCCGCTTCGGCGCGATCGGGGAGCGTGCCGACACCCCGTAAGGCCACGGCAGCCCGGGCAACCGGGCTGCCGCGCCCCGCGCCTCATCTCACGCCGCCACTTCCCCGTACAGCATCGCGTGGTCCGAATGTTCCTCGATCCAGCGGCGGCGGGAGCTTTCGTCCGGCTGCTGCGGCCAGCCGACCACCTCGACCTCGAAGCCGCCGAGGTCGGTGAAGGCGAGCTCGCGCGAGGCGTAGACATGGTCGAGCTGCGCGGGCTCTAGGCTGGTGCCGCCGTTCCACCAGGTCGCATCGTGGCTCTTCTTCAGCGGTCGCATGCCGACACGCGCGAGGCGGCGCCCGAGGGAGTCGATCTCCTGCGCCGGCGTCAGGTCGCTGACGTCGTTGTAGGTGGCGTTCAGACCCATGGTGTTGAGGTCGCCGAGGCAGAGGAACTTCGCCGGCCCCTCCGCCCCCAGCATGCCGTCGAGCGTGCGCTTCAACCCTGCCACCCGCTGAAACATGTCGTCGCGGAGGCCCCAGGAGCGCGGGTCGGGGAACGACTTCACGTGCAGGAAGAGCAGGGTGAAAACTGCATCGTCGACATGGATCGTCGCGATCGCGCCGGGTCGGAGCGTCGGCACCTGGCTCTGGAACTCGCCGCGCTGCGTCACGAACGAGGGGAAGCTCCGCCGCACGCCGACGAGGATCTCGATGCCGCCGCCCGGCATGTTCTCCGTCAGGAAGAAACTGTGCATCGGCATTCGCGCCATGAAGGGCTGGTAGACGTCCTTCCCGCGCACCTCGAAGATGGCGAACACGTCCGGGTCGCGCGCCGCGACGGTCTCGACTACCCGCGCCGCGCGCGCGGGCTCGCCGTGGAAGTTCTCGACGTTCCACGAGGCGAACGAGAACAGCTTGGCCATCGCTTTTCCCTCGATCGTTGTGGACGCCGGCACCGCCCCATCGCTAGCATCGCTCCCGGATCGGGTGCGAGCAAGCGAGGCAGCTCATGACCGTCGTCCTCTACGACCTCTGCGGTGCCGAAGGCCGGCGGTTCAGCCCGTATTGCTGGCGCGCCCGCATGGCGCTGGCGCACAAGGGCCTCGACGTCGACGTGCGGCCGACCCGCTTCACCGAGATCGCCTCGATCTGCGACGGCGAGCGGAAGACGCTGCCGACCATCGAAGATCACGGCCGGACGATCACCGACAGCTGGGAGATCGCCCGCTATCTGGAGGAAGCGTATCCCGATCGGCCGAGCCTGTTCGGCGACGCCGCCGTCGGCACCACGTTCTTCGTTCAGAGCTGGGCGAATACGGTGCTGCATCCGGGCCTGATCGGTCTCGTCCTGCACGACATCTGGGAGAACCTGTCCGAGCCGGACCGCGACTATTTCCGCGAGTCGCGCGAGAAGCGCTTCGGCCGAACGCTGGAGGCGGTGCAGGAAGGCCGCGAAGACCGGGTCGAAGCGTTCCGGGCATCGCTGACGCCCCTCCGCACCACCCTCGCGGCGCAGCCGTTCGTCGCTGGTGCAGCGCCGGCCTATGCCGACTACATCGTCTTCGGCGCCTTCCAGTGGGTGCGGGTGATGAGCCCCTTCCGCGTCCTCGCCGACGACGACCCGATCCGCGCCTGGTTCCAGCGTTGCCTCGACCTGCACGGCGGCGTTGCCCGCGACGTGCCTACCTTCTACTGAGCTGCCCTCAGTCCATCCGGCTGAGCCAGAGCGGGTTGTCGAGCTGCTTGAGGAAGGCGGCGTGCGCAGCCAGCTCCTCTTCCGTCGCCGCATGCGGACGCGGTGGCCGCACCTTGCGTCGCGCCGCATTGAGGGAGATGACGCTGGCGCTCGATTCTAGCTCGGCGGCGAGCGCGAGTCCCGGCTGCCGGCCGCCGACCAGTTCGAGATAGACATCGGCGAGCAGGAAGCAGTCGATCAGAGCGCCGTGCTTGTCGCGCCCGGAAAGGTCGATGTCGAAGCGGCGGCAGAGCGCGTCGAGGCTGTTCGAGGCGCCGGCGAAGCGCTTGCGCGACAGCTCGAGCGTGCAGATCAGGCGCTCCATCGGCAGCGGCGGACGCTTCAGCAGCCCGAACTCCGCGTTCAGAAACTTCATGTCGAACGCGCCATTGTGGATGACCAGCGGCGCGTCGCCGATGAACTCGAGGAAATCGTCGCAGATGTCGGCGAAGCGGGGCTTGTCGGCCAGAAAGTCGGCCGACAGGCCGTGGACGCGGAACGCCTCTTCCGGCATGTCCCGCTCAGGGTTCACGTAGCAATGAAAGGTGCGCTGCGTCGGCACATGGTTGTACAGCTCGACGCAGCCTATCTCGACGATGCGATGGCCGAAGGCCGGATCGAGGCCGGTCGTCTCCGTATCCAGCACGATCTCGCGCACGTCACCTCCTCGCGATCGGTCTCCTGCAACGTCTTCCCGCCGCGGGCCCGCGGCGTCTGATCTCCCGCACAATGTCGCGCAGCCGGTCGCGGGTCAACCGGCGACCCTGCCCGGTCGGAACGACGTAATCGGCGCGTCGCCGCTTTTCGGCGTCCGGCATCTGTGCCGCGCGGATCGCGGCGAGACGTTCCGGGGTCATGCCCGGCCGCCGCAGCACCCGCTGCGCCTGGATATGCGCCGGTGCCGAGACGACGATGGTGTAGTCGCAGCGCCGGTCGCCGCCAGTCTCGAACAGGAGCGGCACGTCGCGGACGACGAGATCGGCACCGCGCATCGCCGCCCGCATCAGGAAGCGCCGCTCGGCGGCCCCGACCAGGGGATGCACGATCCGCTCCAGCCGCCTCAGCGCCTCCTTGTCGTCGAAGACGCGCTTGCCGAGCTCCTTGCGGTCGACCGCGCCGTCCTTCACCACGCCGGGAAAGGCTTCGCCCACCGGACGAACCGCCTCGCCACCCGGTCGGAACATGCGGTGCACCTCTGCGTCGGCGTCGAACACCGGAATGTGCATCTCCCGCAGCATCGCCGCGGCGGTGCTCTTGCCCATGCCGATCGAGCCGGTGAGGCCGATGACGGTCAGACCCCGCCTCACGACGCGATGTCCTCGAGCACGAACCGTCGGAGATCCTCGTCCACCGCCGGTTTGACCCCGAACCAGGCTTCGAAGCCCGGGCGCGCCTGGTGCAGCAGCATGCCGAGCCCGTCGACGGTCGGGTTGCCGCGCGCCCGCGCCGCTTTCAGGAGCGGCGTTTCGAGCGGGACGTAGACGATGTCGTAGACGACCGCGGCGGCCGGAAGGGCAGAAAGATTCAGTTCCAGCACCGGCTGCCCCGCCATGCCCAGGGTCGTGGTGTTGACGAGGAGGTCGGCGTCGGCCAGTACGTCCGAGCGCTCCTCCCACGGCAGCGCCTCGATCGTGCCGCCGAGGCTCTCTGCCAACGCTTCGGCCCGCGCCCGCGTCCGGTTGAGGACCCGGACGTTTCGCGCCCCGTCATCGTCGAGCGCCGCCGCGATCGCGCGCGCCGCGCCGCCCGCACCCAGCACCACCGCGACGCGTCCCTCCGCCCGCCAGCCGTCTACCGTATCCCGGAGATGCGCCAGAAAGCCGAAGCCATCGGTGTTCTCGCCGTGGAGCGAGCCGTCGTCGCGCACCGTGACGGTATTCACCGCACCGAGGCGCCGTGCGTTCGCATCGATCTCCTCGAGATGCTCCAGGGCCGCTTCCTTGTGCGGGAGCGTCAGGTTGGCACCCCTGAACCCCAGTACCGGCAGCGCTCGCAGCGCGTCGCCGATCCGCTCGGGCTGGACCGCGAGCGGCACATACGCGCCGTCGATCCGGTATCGCTCCAGCCAGAATCCGTGCAATCGGGGCGAGCGGGAATGCGCCACCGGCCAGCCCATCACGCCGGCCAGCCTGGACCGTCCTGTCAGGATCACCGCTGCAGCACTCCCTCCCGGCGAAGAAACCCGAGCAGGGGCAGCAGCGGCAGCCCCAGCACGACGAAGAAATCACCCGCGACCCGGTCGAACAGCTGCGCGCCACGGCCCTCGAGCTGATAGGCGCCGACCGAGCGGCAGGCATCGTCGCCGATCTCGTTGAGATAGCGGTCGACGAACGCGTCCGACAGCTCTCGCATCGACATTTCGGCTCGCTCGAAATGGTGCCACAACACCTGGTCGTCGCGCACGACGACAGCGCTCGTCACCAGATGATGCGTCCGGCCGCGCAGCAGCCTGAGATGCTCCGCAGCGCCCGCGCGGTCGGCCGGCTTGTCCAACCATTTGCCGCCGTAGTCGAGCATCTGATCGGCGCCGAGGACAAGGGCTCCCGGATTGCGTCCGGCGACATCCAGCGCCTTCTCCCGTGCCAATCGCTCGGCGACCTCGGCAACCGCCGCACCCCGCGCCGTCATCTCGCGCTTGATCGGAGCTTCGTCGATCGTGCTCGGCTCCACCGAGAATGTGAGGCCGGCATTCGTCAGCATCGCCGCGCGCGAGGCACTGGCCGAGGCGAGGATGAGACGCGTCTCCTCGCGATCCTGGAACGAGGCAGTGCTCAAACCGACTGGGCCCTTCCGATCCCGAGCTCCTCGACGGTGACCGGCTCGGCCGTTCTTCGTTCGAGCAGTTGCATGATCGCGGCCGCCGTCTCCTCGATCGACCGCCGCGTCACATCGATGATCGGCCAGCGGTAGCTCAGGAAGGTCCTCCGCGCGCCGGCGATCTCGGCGCGCACCTGCTCGACGTCGACGTAATCGGTCTCGTCGGTCTGCTTCATCATGAGGAGGCGGTTCCGGCGGATCTGGATCAGGCGCTCGGGGTCGATCGTCAGCCCGACCACCAGCGGATTTCGCACCTCGAACAGCTCCTTCGGCAGCGCGACGCCCGGGACATAGGGGACGTTCGCCGCCTTGACCCCGCGATTGGCGAGATAGACACAGGTCGGCGTCTTCGAGGTCCGCGACACCCCGACCAGGATCACATCCGCCTCGTTCAAATTCCAGGTCGCCTGGCCGTCGTCGTGCACCGTGACGAACTGCATCGCGTCGATGCGGAGCTGATAGTCGGTCGTGCCGATCGTGTGCTGACGGCCGGGCTTGAGGCTGGCGCTCGATCCGAAATGCTCGGTCAACGCACCCATGACCGGATCGAGCACGCCGACGAACGGCACCGACATCCGCTTGCAGGCTTCTTCGAGCAGCATGCGTAGCTCGCGCTCGACGACCGTACAGAGCACGATGCCGGGGCGCGCGGCGATGCCGTCGATCACCCGCTCCATCTGGGTGCGGGTGCGCACCAGCACCCAGAAATGCTCGGCGAACTCGACCTCGTCGAACTGGACCAGGCAGGCGCGCGCAACACTACGCGCAGTATCCCCCGTGGAATCCGACACCAAATGTAGATGCGCCTGTGACCTTGGCACCTTTGTGCACCTTCCGACTCACTTCGGGGATAACTCGATCCTAGACGGAATTCGGAAAATTCGACACCCGATCTACGTCATTCGGCCAACGCTGAATACAGTTGTGGAAACATGCACCGCGCGCCTGCCGGAATCGCGGATGGAATCCGCGGTGCAGAACTTACGCGCGCTTTCCCCATAGTTCATGTTCCGCAGAATCTGGGTAGCGAATCCGCCTCTTCCACAGTCGATCCCGGCCGACCGCGACGCTCGGCCGTCGAAGGCCGATTCAGTGGATAATTTCCGGGCTTGTGGTAATCCCCGTTATCCACGCCGCAACAGCAACTACATCCCTTCTCTACAGAAAAGAAACCTGTGCTATGGAGGGGTGGATAGTCCCCCGAACGAGAGCGCCTTGACCCCGAGCACCCCGTCCCGAAAGCCCCTCCTCGCGGCCCTTGCCGGCCAGCAGCCGCCGACGCCGCCGATCTGGCTCATGCGGCAGGCGGGGCGGTACCTGCCCGAATACCGCGAGCTCCGCAGACAGGCAGGCAGCTTCCTCGACCTCTGCTTCGCTCCCGACCTGGCGGTCGAGGTAACCCTGCAACCGCTGCGTCGGTTCCGCTTCGACGCGGCGATCCTGTTCTCGGACATCCTGGTCGTGCCGCTGGCGCTCGGGCAGAGCGTTTCGTTCCAGGAGGGTGTCGGCCCGGTGCTCGATCCGATCCGGCGCGAGCAGGATCTCGACCGCTTGTCGGCTGCCGGTCTGGTCGACCGCCTCGCCCCCGTCTACGAGGCGGTGCGCGGCATCCGCCGTTCGCTCTCGCCGGAACAGGCGCTGATCGGGTTCGCCGGCGCGCCCTGGACGGTCGCGACCTACATGGTCGAAGGCGGGACCAGCCGCGATCATGCCAACACCCGGGGTTGGGCCTACCGCGAGCCGGAGAGCTTCGCGCGGCTCGTGGACCTGCTCGTCGAGGCCACGGTCGGGCATCTGGCCGCGCAGGTCGAGGCGGGGGCGGAAGTCCTGCAGATCTTCGACACCTGGGCCGGCGCCCTTTCCTACCAGGGGATGCGCACCTGGTCGCTGCAGCCGATCACGCGGATTGCCGCGGCGCTGAAGCAGCGTCACCCTGACGTCCCGATCATCGTGTTCCCGCGAGGGGTAGGCGAAGCGGTCGCCGATTTCGCGGCCGTGCCGGAGATCGACGCGGTCAGCCTCGACAGTTCCGCCGCGCCGCGGCAGGCGAGCCGCCTCCAGGCGACGAAGGCGGTGCAGGG
>JAJUGE010000039.1 GCA_029268305.1 Alphaproteobacteria bacterium | reverse complement strand
CTGGGGCCGAAGGCGGAGCTGAACTGGATCAGCGTCGCGGCCACGCCATAGATGGCGCCGTACGAGGCGGCGCCGAACTCCCGGCGGACGATGATCGGCGACAGCGTCGTGATCTGCCCCTGACAGAAGCCGTAAACCAGGCTCGCGCCGATCAACGTCGCCGGGCCGGGCATGAGCGCGATCAGTGCCAGCACCAGCGCCTGCACGCCGAGGATGGCGCCGGTGTAGCGGCGGAGCTCGACCGTATCGGCGACTCGGGCGAGCACGAGCCGGCCGAAGAACGCCGAGAGGCCCGTGGCGCTTACGAGCCAGGCGGCTCCGGTGATGCCGATGAAAGGCTCGGCGAGCTTCACATGGTGAGTGAGAAAGCCGACCTGGACGATCAGGCCGAACGAGAACCCGGCCGCTACGGTCCACAATGAAGCCGTGCGCATCGCTTCGCGCCGTGTCCAGCCCAGCTTCGATGATGTTGTGCCCGCGGCATTGTCGGCCACCGCGGGGATCGGATCGCCATCCGGTCCGAGGCCGAGCTCGAGCGGCGAGCGCCGTCGCAGAACGACGAGCGCCAACGGCACCATGACAGCGATGGTGAGACAGCCCCCCGCCGACAAGGCCGTGGCGAAGCCGAGATGCCGGATGGCGGCCACAAGGAGCGGGATCACCAGCACGGCGCCCAGACTGGCCCCGGTCAGTGCGATCGCGACGCTCCGGCCCTGATGGCGCTCGAACCAAGGCGCGATCGCCGCGGTGATGCCGGTGACCGCGAGGGAGCCGTAGCCGAGTCCGATCAGCACGAATGGGAAGTAGAGCTGCCAGGGCGCATCGATGCCGCCCATGGCAGCCACCCCGCCGCCGAGCATGACCGCCCCGAAAACGAAAACCGGGCGGGCGCCGTAGCGGTCGATGGCGCTGCCGATCGCGGGCGCGGCGAGAGCGTTGGTCAGGTAGTAGACCGTGACCGCGCTGGAGACGAACGCAACCGACAGGCCGTGCTCGCGCGTGAGCGCCGCGAGGTAGACGCTCATGCCGAACGAGCCGAAGCCCCAGGCGAAGACGGCGGCGACGAGGCAGACGGCGACCACGCGCCAGCCGTAGAACAGCGAGGCCATGAGCGTCGCTACCGGCGCGGGTTCCCGGCGAGGCCCGCCGGTCTCGTCAGAACGACTCGACCCAAGGCCGCACGTCGATCTCTTGTGCCCAGGCGCTGCGATGCTGACGGTGCAGGTGAAGATAGGTCTCGGCGATCGCGTCCGGGTCGAGCAGGCCGTCGGGGTTGCTCTCGTCCTCGGGCCGCCGCTCCGAACGGATTCCGCCGTCGATCACGATGTGCGCGACGTGGATGCCCTTCGGCCCGAAGTCGCGCGCCATCGATTGCGCGAGCGCCCGCAGCCCGAACTTTCCGACCGCGAAGCCCGCCGACAGCGCATAGGCCTTCACCGAAGCGGTGGCGCCCGTGAACAGGATCGTGCCGCGCGTGCCACGCTCGCTCTCGGCCCGCGGCAGCATCCGGCGCGCGGCTTCGCGGCCGACGACGAAGCCGCCGAGACAGGCCTGGCGCCAGGCCTGCTCGAACTCGGCAACCTCGATGTCCACGACGCTCTTGCGCACACGGCCGCTCGCGTTGAAGACCACCACGTCGGGCACGCCGAAGTCGCGCTCGACGCTGTCGAACAGCGCCCGAACCTGCGCCTCGTCCGTCGCGTCGCAGGCATAGGCCATGCCGCTGCCGCCGAGCGGCCCGATCTCGGCCGCGAACGGCTCGATCCGTTCCCGCCGCCGGGCGGCGAGCGCCACCTGCATGCCCTCGCGCGCGAAGCGCCGCCCCAGCGAGGCGCCGAGGCCCGGGCCGACGCCGACGATCACCGCAGTTTCCGTGCCGGACATGTGATCTCCTTTCCTGCCGCCACCCTTGCCGGGCATCCGCACGATGCTACAACGGTTAATGGCCCGGTGGCCAAGCGGCGAAAGGGAGGGAGACGACGATGACGGACCAGGTGAGGGTGCTCGGGATTTCCGGCAGCCTGCGCAAGGGCTCGCTGAACACGGCGGCGTTGCGCGCGGCAGTGGATCTGGCGCCGCCCGGCATGACGATCGAGACGTTCGATATCGCGCCGATTCCGCTCTACAACGAAGACGTCAAGGAGCAGGGCTTTCCGGAGCCGGTGCAGCGATTGCGGGAAGCGATCCGCGCCGCCGATGCGCTCCTGCTCGTCTCCCCGGAGTACAATTATTCGATCCCCGGCGTGCTGAAGAACGCGATCGACTGGGCGTCGCGTCCGCCGGAGCAGCCGTTCGCGGAGAAGCCGATCGCGATCATGGGGGCCAGCCCCGGCGCCCTCGGCACCGCCCGCGCCCAGTATCATCTGCGCCAGTGCTTCGTGTTCCTGAACGCCCCGGTTCTGTTGCAGCCGGAGGTGATGATCGCGCAGGCGAATCAGAAGTTCGATGCGTCGGGCAAGCTGACCGACGAGACGACGGCGAAGTTCATCGGCGACCTGCTGAAGGGGCTCGCCGACCTGACGCTCAGGCTGAGACGGGGACGCGCCGACTGAGAAGGCGGCGCTCCCCTACTCCGCTGCGGCTCAGCCCTTCTTCGGCCGCTCCGAAACCGGGCCGCCCGCTTCCTTCCAGGCCGTGAAGCCGCCTTCGATGTGGGCGACCTTGTCGAGGCCCATTTCCTGCAGACGGTCGGTGGCGAGCGCCGAACGCCAGCCGCTCGCGCAGTAGAGGATGAACTTCTTGCCCGAGGCGAACACGTCCCGGTGATAGGGACTCTCCGGGTCGACCCAGAACTCGAGCATGCCGCGCGGCGCGTGCAGGGCCCCGGTGATCATCCCGTCGCGATCCAGCTCGCGCACGTCGCGGATATCGACGAAGACGACGTCGTCATTGCCCTGCAGCGCCAGGGCGTCTTGGACCGGAATCGTCTCGATTCGGCTGTTCGCTTCCTCGAGCAGCTGCTTGTAGCCCTTCTTCATCGCCATCGCACTTCTCCAGCGCCAGGTTCTGAGGCGCGACGCATAGCGCATCGCGCCGCCGCGGGCAATCGGACCGGCTGCCGCCGGTTCCGCCGACGCCCGGTTGAACGATCATTCGAACATCGTGTTCGGCAGCCACAGCACGATGTCGGGGAAGGCGATCAGGAGCGCCACCGTCAGCACGTCGCAGACGAAGAACCACCAGATCCCCTTGAAGATCGTGACCAGCGGGATGTCCGGCCTGACGCCCGCCACGACGAAGCAGTTCAGGCCGATCGGCGGCGTGATGAGGCAGATCTCCACCATCTTCACGACGATGATGCCGAACCAGACCGGGTCGTAGCCGAGTGAGACGACGATCGGCTGCACAAGCGGCAGCGTCAGCAGCAGCATGCCGATCGCGTCCATGAACATCCCCAGGATCGCGTAGATCAACAGGATGATCAGCAGGATCCAGAAGCGGTGGATGTCGAGGCCGAGGATGAAATCCTGGATCGCCGCCGGCAGGCCGGAGAAGCCGAGGAAGCGGACAAGGATCAGGATGCCCCAGATGATCGTCAGGATCATCACGGAGACCTTCGCCGTCTCCATCAGACCGTGGAAGAGCTGTTGCCGGCTCATGCCGTGCGCGAGCGCCAGCAGGAAGATGATGAAAGCGCCGACCGCGCCCGACTCAGTCGGCGTCATCCAGCCGGTGTAGATGCCGCCCATGATGATGCACACGACGGCGAGGATGCCCCACATCTCGCTGAGCGAGCGGATCCGCTCTCCCCACCGGACCGCGTGCACCGGCTTGCCGAGGCTCGGATCGATCTTGACCCGGAGCACGATCGCGATGCCGTAGATCACGGCCGAGAAGATGCCGGGGATGAAACCGGCGATCAGCAGCCGCCCGACCGATTCCTCGACGATGATCGCGTAGATGACGAGGATGCCGCTCGGCGGGATCAGCGACGCGAGCGTGCCGGCGGCGGCCACGACGCCAGCGGCGAACCCCGGCTTGTAGCCGTAGCGCAGCATCTCCGGGATCGCGATGCGCGAGAACACCGCGGCCGTCGCCGTGCTCGACCCCGACACGGCGCCGAACGCCGCCGCGGCGAACACCGAGGCGACCGCGAGACCACCCGGATAGTGGCCGAACCACATGCGCATGCAGTGATAGGCGCCCTGGGTCAGATGGGCGTGGAACGCCAGATAGCCGATGAGGATGAACATCGGCAGCACGCTCAGCGAATAGTGCGCGAGCTCCGAGAACGGGATCGTGCCGGCGATGCCGAGGCCGGCGGTCCAGCCGATCATGTAGACGAGGCCGACCAGCCCGACGAGGGCGCCGGCGAAGGCGACGTGGACGCCGATCACGACGAGTACCACGAGGACGGCGCCGCCGATGGCGCCGATTTCGATCGGGCTCATGATCAGCGGCCCTCCGGCTCGTCAATCGCCTCACGGGCGGCGCGGGCTTCAGCCTCCGCCTGCTCCTCGACCGTGGGACTGACGGGCACGCCCACCGGCGTGGCTTCGGGGTGGGCGATCAGCCGGATGTAGCCGAAGAAGGCGATGATCAGACGCACGAACAGGATGCAGAATCCGAGGAAGATGATGAGCTTCGGCGGCCAGATCGGCAGTTCGGCGTCCATGCTCGTGTCTCCGAGCTGGTAGGCGCGCAGGAAATAACCCCAGGTGCCGTAGATCATCGCGGCGCAGAGCAGGATGGTGGAGATGTTGCCGAAGAATTCCGCGATCCAGTAGGCGCGGCCCTTCAGCATGTTGAGCACGATCTCCATGCGCACGTGCCCGGCCAGGCGGTGGCAATAGGCGAGCCCGAAGAAGCCGATCGTCGGGACCATGATCTCGACGAAGTCCGCCTGTCCGTGGATCGGCGAGTTGAAGATCTTGCGCATCAGTACCTCGGCGACCGCGAGGAACATGAGCGCGAAGATGAATGCGGCGCTGAATGCGTTCAGAAAGGATTCGAAGCGATGATAGACACGGTCGATCCGCGCCAGACCGCTGTCCGGCAGGTCGCCGGATGTTGGTGCGAGTGCCATCGGCGTTTGTCCCCTGATCTGTCTCTTGTTCGACGCAGGCGCGCCCCGGCGCCGCGCGAGCGCCCGGTACCCGACTGCTGTCCCGGATTCTGAGGTCGAAGCCTGTCCGGTCCTCCCCACCGGCTCCCTTGCGGATCGTCGTCGCCCGCTTCTGGTATGGCGGGCTGGCGGCGTTCCGGCAGTCTTAAGACCGGCAGTCTTAAGCCATGTGAGGAGAGCGAACAACCTCGGCCATCGCGGCCGCCCCGCACTTCAGTCGCGATGCCGGAGGAAGAGTTTTCGTCACCGCCCGCTCCAGCGCGGCGATCGCTTCTCCTGAAATGCGGCGATCCCCTCGCGGGCATCCTCGCTGCTGCCCATGACGCCGGAGTTGCTTTCCGCGAGCACGAGCGCCTCGTGGAAGCTCATGTCGGCCATGGCATGGTAGATGTGCTTGCCCCGCCGCACCGCCGTCGGCGAGCTCTTGAGGATCCGCTCCAGCAGCCAGTCGGTCTTGGCATCGAGCTCGGCTTTCGGCACGACGTGGTTCACGAAGCCGATCGCGAGAGCCTCTTCGGCGGTGATCGGCTCGCCGGTGATCATCATCTCGAGCAGCTTGCGCCGCGGGATCAGGCGATCGAGGTAGGTCATCACCAGCATCGGCCAGACGCCGATCCGGGTTTCCGGCAGACCGAAGCGCGCGTGGTCGACCGCGATCGCCATGTCGCACATCCCGGCGAGGCCCATGCCACCGGCCATGGCGTGGCCGTTGATGCGGGCGACGAGCGGAATCGTGCAGCGTTCCACCAGTCGGAACAGATCGCCGAGACGCGAGCCGGGATCGAGATGGTCGATCTGGAACGGCCGGTCCTCGCCCGTGCGCTTCAGATCGGCACCGGCGCAGAAGGCGCGATCGCCCTCGCCGGTGAGCACGATCGCCCGCACGTCCGGAACGGCCGCCATCGCCTCACGGATGCCGCGCTCGATGCCGTCCACCACCGCGTCGTTGATCGCGTTCCGCCGTTCCTCGCGGGTGATTCGGATCCATTGGACCGGGCCCCGGCGCTCGATCGCTATGTCGCTCATCGGCATTGCTCCCGTGCCGCTTATGGTTCATTCATGTCGGATTGGACGATAAGAGCGGGCGCGGCATCTGTCACCCGCCGCGCGAGAGCCCAGGAGAGCGCCCATGGAATTCAAGCACATCCTTTTCGACGTCTCCGACGAGATCGCGACGATCACGCTGAACCGGCCGGAGGCGCGAAATGCGCTCAGCCAGGAGATGCGGAAGGAGCTGGACGTTGTTCTGCCGCAGCTGAAGGAACAGGCGGGCAACGAGATCAAGGCGCTGATCATCACCGGCGCCGGCCGTGCGTTCTGCGCCGGCGGCGACGTGAAAGCGATGCAGACGCGCAGCCCGGCGGCCGAGGCCGGCCGGCGGCGGATGCGCGAATCCCACAACCGCCTCTACGACATCGCCAACCTGGAGCTCCCCGTCATCGCCGCCGTCGACGGCCCCGCGGCCGGCGCCGGCTGCAACCTGGCGCTCGCGGCCGACTTCATCATCGCCACCCCGCGCTCGATCTTCATGCAGGCCTTCGGCCGCATCGGCCTCGTCCCCGACTGGAGCGGATTCTTCCTGCTGCCGCGCATCGTCGGCCTGCAGCGGGCGAAGGAGCTGGTGCTGACGGCGCGCAAACTGCCGGCGGCCGAGGCCAAGGAGATGGGAATCGTCTACGACATCTATCCCGAGGAAGGCTTCATGGAGCGCGTGCGCGAGTTCGCCGGCCGCTTCCGCCATGCCTCGACCACGGCCATCGGGCTCTCGAAGAACATCCTGAACCAGTCGTTCAACCTAGATCACCGCGCGATGCTGGAGATGGAGGCGTTCGCTCAGGCCGTCTGCGGCGGAAGCGAATACCACCAGCAGGCAGTGCAGCGCTTCGTCCGGAAGGAGCCGGCGCTGTTCAACTGGGAAGCCCTCGAGGAAGAGGCCGCTTCCGGCAAGGCCGCGGCCGAGTGAGGGATCAGGCCGCCATGCAGCTCACCGACCTGCTCTTCGACGTCTCGGACGGCGTCGCCACCATCACGCTGAACCGGCCCGACATGCGGAACGCCCTCAGCGAGGGCATGCGCGAGGGGCTCGACCGCATCATCGCCGTGATCAAGGAGGACGCCGGCCGGGAGATCAAGGCCGTCCTGATCACCGGCGCCGGCCGTCATTTCTGCGCCGGCGGCGACATCAAGGCGATGCAGCAGCGGGCCAGCGCCACCGCCGAGCAGACGCGCCGGCGCATGCGGCGGGCGCACAACCGGCTGTTCGACCTCGCCAATCTGGAAGTGCCGGTGATCGCCGCGGTCAACGGCTTCGCCGCCGGGGCCGGGTTCAGCTTCGCGCTGCTCGCCGACTTCATTCTCGCCACGCCGCGGACGCGCTTCGCCAATTCTTTCGTGCGCATCGGCTTTGTACCGGACTGGGCCGGGCTCTATTTCCTGCCGCGCATCGTCGGCCTGCAGAAGGCGAAGGAGCTGGTTTTCTCGTGCCGTCAGTTCGGCGCCGAGGAGGCGAAGAAGCTCGGCATCGTGCATCAGATCCTGCCGGAAGAGAGCTTCCTGGAGGAGGCGCGTGCCTTCGCCGGCCGCTTCCGCGACGCCTCGCCCTCTGCGATCGGCATCGCCAAGAACGCGCTCAACCATTCGTTCGAGCACGACCATCGGACGATGCTCGAGATCGAGGCGTTCTCCCAGGCCGTCTCCTACGGCACCGAGTATCACCGCCAGGCGGTGGACCGGTTCGTCGGCAAGGAGCCGCCCCGGTTCAACTGGGAAGCCTTCGAGGCGCGCGCCGCCGAGTGACGGCGCGCCAGCCTCAGCCGCCGAACCGTTCGGAGGTCTGCACCTCGCCCAGATTGCGGAACACGAGGCGGAAGAGGATCTTGTCGCCGTCGTTGACTTCGCGGTCGGTGTTGTAGGTCCGGCTGTAGCTCGCGTCGAAGATGAAGCATTCGTCGGCGTAGCTGATGCCGAAGCGGTACTCGAGCGGGTCGTCGGCATCGAGGTCGCGCCGGTGGCTGCCGTAGACGTACCAATTCTGGGTGAGCTGTGAGCTGAGCGTTGCCTGCACCTGCTCGCGCTGCCGGAACAGGCCGGTCGTGGCCGGAGCGTCCAGCAGAACGTAGTCGCCGGTCAGGCGGAGCTCGGGCGTCCCGACGCCGAAGCCGACTTCGCTCCGGCGCAGGCTGAGATCGTCGGTGTCCAGCCGGAAGCGATAGAGCACGTCGAACCAGTCGGTCGGTGCCGCCTCGACGCGGCCGACCACGTCCGACAGCTCGTCCCGAAGGCCGGAGCCGCTCGGGAACACCTTCTTGTCGCTGGCGCGCAGGCTCTGACCGAGGAAGACTTCCGCGCGGGCCCCGTCGCTGCCGAACCAGGCGGTCTTCACGCCGTAGTCGACCCGCTGGCCGCCCTCGACCCGGTCCAGACCCGGGAAGCGGTTCGGCGAGAACAGGTTCGTGTCGTCGAACTCGAAGTTGAGGCTGTCCTCGTTCGGGATCCGGTCGGGGTTGAGATCGTCGGGAGCGGCGACCAGTGCCACCGTCGGCTCGACCAGAACCGTGCCCTCGAAGGCGGGACGGACCAGCGGGTAGCGCCAGCTCAACATCGCCTGCGGGTAAATGCGGCCCGTCACCCCCTCCGAATCCGAGCCGTCCGACCGCGTGTAGCCATCGACCGAATAGATGTCGCCCCGTGCCGTGAGCGACAGATCGAACAGATGGCCGCCCCCGGTCGTGAACGGAAGGTGCCAGCCGCCCTGAACCGACAGGCGGCGGCTCTCCGGCGTGCCCGAGCGATGGAGAGCGAGGGCATTGGCGTCGAACGTCCAGAAATCGCCCCACGCCCCGGTACCGCTGACGAAGCTGTAGGTGGTATTCGGCAGCACGGTCGGCGTCGCGTCGTTGTCGACGTCGCTCCGCAGCTCCTGCACCGTCGAAGCCGTGACGATGCCGTAGCTCCGTCCCTCGAAATACTCCGCGAAGGCCTCGGAGCGCAGGCTGCCTTCGTTGTCGAAGTCGAGGTTGCGCAGATAGGTGTCGTCCGTGGTCCGATAGAGATCGAAACCGGCCCGCCAGTTCTCGTCGATCGCGAAGTCGCCTTCCGCGCGGATATGGCCGCGGAACCGGTCCTGCCTCTCCTCGAGCGCGCCCGTTCTCGGATTGACCTCCTTCTGATCGATAAAGCCGAAGCTGCCTTCCACCTCGATCTGCCCGAACTCGAACAGCCGCCGGTACTCGGCGAAGGCGACCGGGTTCTCCTTCGACAGGAAGATCGGCGCGAACGTCAGGTCCTCGTTGGGCGCGATCGCCCAATGATAGGGCTGCTGGTACATGAACCCGAGGTCGCTGTCGCTGCCGAAGGTCGGCGTGAGGAAGCCGCTGCGGCGCTCGACCGTCGGGTCAGGATGGGTGAAGTAGGGCGTGTAGAGGACCGGCACGCCCCACATCTCGAGGAACACGTCCTCGTATTCGATGTCCTTGGTGACCTTGTCGTGGACGACCTTCTGCGCCTTGAGCTGCCACAACGGCGCGCGGGTGGGATCCTCCTCGCACAGGTCGCAGGGCGAATAGACCGCCTTTCGCAGCTCCGTGCTGCGACCCCCGACGTGGCGGCCGCTCACCGCGGCGAACCGCGAATCGTCGGCGAGCCGGACGCGGATCTGCTCGATCACCCCCTCGCGGAGATCGTCCGTCAGCTCGACGCGATCGGCGAACAGCACCTCGCCGCTCGGCTCCATGAGCACGATCTCGCCTTCGGCGGTGACGACGCCGGTGCGGCGGGCATAGACGATCCGCCGCGCCTTCAGAACGCGCTCGCCCTGCACCACCTCGACATTCCCGGTCGCGGTGACGACGTCCGCCGCATCGTCGTACTCGAGCGTGTCCGACTGGAGAAGCAGGGGCCGATCGCTATCGATGCCGCCGATCCGGTCGGGAGGCGGTTCGGCGGGCTGGGCACCGGCAGGCGGGGCCCACCCGCCGGCCAGGCCGATGACGCAGGTCGAGGCCAGCAGGAGATGCCGCATGTCCCCCCTTTCGAAGATCTCCGGCACTTGGGGCGGCGCGTCTCAGCGGCCGATCGCGTAACCCTGCATCAGGCGCGGATTGGCCGCGGCTTTCAACACCTCTCCGTCACGGGCACAGGCACTGATTCGGCCCTGCGACCAATCGCCGCCGATCTCGACCTCGTGGCCGCGGCGCTTCAGCTCCGCCACCGTCGCCTGGGGCAGACGGCCCTCGACCGTCACCCGCCCGGGCGACGCCTGACGCGGGTAGAACGAGCTCGGGAAGTGCGCCGTCTGGAAGGTCGGTGCGTCGATCGCCTCCTGCAGGTTCATGCCGTGATGGACGTGCCGCAGGAAGAAGATCAGCGTCCACTGGTCCTGGCCGTCGCCGCCGGGCGTGCCGAACGGCATGTACGGCTCGCCGTCGCGGAACGCGAACGACGGGCTGAGCGTGGTGCGCGGCCGCTTGCCCGGCGCGAGGCTACCGGGCAGCCCTTCCTCGAGCCAGAACATCTGCGCGCGCGAGCCGAGGCAGAAGCCGAGCTCCGGGATGATCGGAGAACTCTGCAGCCACCCGCCGCTCGGCGTGGCGCTCACCATGTTGCCGTCGCGGTCGATCACGTCGATGTGGCAGGTATCCCCCGGCATCGTGCCGGTTTTGGCCATGGTCGGCTCGCCGGCGCCGGCTGCGCTCCGCAGCGCCTCGTCGATCTCCGCCTTGCCGATCCGCCCCGAATAGCCCTCGATCCGCCCCGGTCGCAGCTCGAACGAGGCTCGGTCGTCGATCAGCTTGCGCCGCTCGTCGTTGTAGGCGCGGCCGAGCAGGGTCTCCATCGGCACGTCGACATGGGCTGGATCGCCGTAATAAGCCTCCCGGTCGGCATAGGCGAGCTTCGCCGCCTCGACCACGGTGTGGACGAACTCGGGCCCGAGCGGGTCCATCGCCGCGATGTCGAAGCCCTCCAGCAGCGCCAGCTGCTGCAGGAAGACCGGCGACTGCGCCCAGGGGCCGGGTTTGGCGACGGTGTAGCGGCCGTAGTCGTAGGTGAGCGCGTCTTCATACGAGGCGCGCCATTTCGCCATGTCGTTCCCGGTCAGGAGGCCGCGGTGGCGGGACCCGGAGGTATCCATCACCTCGTTCTCGTGGCAGAAGCGGTCGACCGCCTCGGCGACGAAGCCCTCGCCCCAGGCTCGCCGCGCCGCGTCGATCACCGCCTCGCGCCCGCCGCCTGCCGCTTCGCCTTCGGCGAGGATGCGGGAATAGGTCTCGGCGAGCCGCCGATTGCGGAAGATCGTGCCCGGCGCCGGAACCTCGCCGTTCGGCAGGTAGATCTCCGCCGACGTCTTCCACTCGGTCAGGAACAGTTCGCGGACGGAATCGATCGTGTTGCAGATGTGCGAGACCAGCGGATAGCCCTTGCCGGCGAAGTCAATCGCAGGCGTCAGCACCTCGCGCAGCGACATCGTGCCATGGTCGCGCAGCATCAGCAGCCATGCGTCGAAGGCACCCGGGACGCAGGTCGCGAGCAGCCCGGTGCCGGGTACGATATCCAGTCCCAGGTCGCGGTAGGCGGCGATCGTCGCCGCTTCCGGTGCCGGGCCCTGCCCACAGACGACGCGCAGGCGCCGTTCGCGCGCGCTGTACATCAGCAACGGCATATCGCCGCCGGGACCATTCAGGTGCGGCTCCACCACCTGCAGCGCGAACCCCATGGCGGCGGCGGCGTCGAAGGCGTTTCCGCCTTTCTCCAGAATCGCCATTCCCGTGGCCGACGCCAGCCAGTGCGTGGAAGCGACGACTCCGAACGTTCCCAGGATTTCGGGGCGGGTTGTGAACATGGCGGGCGGGTTCCTCGGGACGGTTCCGGTGCCGGATACTGTACCGAGCGCACCCCTCGGCACAAGTCCGGCGCAGCCGCCCGCGGAAGCTCAGCCGACGCCCAGTTTCGCCGCTACCCGCGAGCGGTCCGGCCGCGCTTCAGCCCAATTGTTGAGGTAGATCAGGGCGCACATCAGCATGTCGACCTCGGTCCCGTCGCGCGCGAGCGGGAGCCAGAGTGCCTCGTAGCTGAAGCGCCGCCCGTCGAGCGGCCGATCCCGGACCACCGACATGGGCTCGCTGGACTCGAGAAGAGCCTTGCAGCGCCCGACGAGCGTACGGCGGTTCTCCGGATTGGGCAGATCGTCGACGAAACGGCCGGTCATGTCGTAGCCGGCGACTTCGGTCAGCTTGCTGCCGTGGAGGCGAAACCGGAAGCGCGGGCCGGGGAGGACGTCCAGGATCAGGAGCCTGCCGAGGATGAACTTCAGCTCGACCGGATCCAGGTCGGCGCGGGCCGGAAGCCGCGTGCTGGTCCGCTTCGATTCCCAGAGCGCCAGCAACTGGAGCAGTAGCGGGGACGTGATCTCGTCGGGGCCGATGGCCGGGGTGTTCTTCGGCATCGCTTGCATCCATCTGTCCCTTCGTCGGGAGCAGACTGCCATCAGAACGTATACAATCGGTAAGTGAGTGCCGGAGCCGATGCGTCCGGGGGGGCCGGTCGGCCTCACCCGCGGGCGAGATCCAGCCACTCCTGCTCGGAAAGGACGGTCACGCCGAGTTCCCGCGCCTTCGCCGCCTTGGAGCCTGCATCCGCCCCGACGATCACATAGTCCGTCTTCCTGGAGACGGAGCCGGCGACCTTCGCGCCCAGGGATTCGGCCCGTGCCTTGGCCTCGCCGCGCGTCATGCTCTCCATCGTGCCGGTGAAGACGAGCGTCTTGCCGCTGAGGGCCGATTCCTTCGTCGCCGGCAGCGGCTCGACCGCCTCCAGCTCGCGGCGCAAATCCTCGACCACTTCGCGGTTGTGCGGCTCGGCGAAGAAGGCGGTGAGGTCGCTCGCCACGCTCGGCCCGATCTGGTCGATGGCGACGAGCTCCCGCCACGCTTCTGACTCCGGATCGCCCGCGGCCTCGACGGCTTCGACGAAGGCTTCCAGGCTTCCGTAGTGACGGGCGAGCAGTCGCGCGGTCGATTCGCCTACCTGACGAATGCCGAGCGCGTAGATGAAGCGGTCGAGCGGGATGCGACGCCGCCGCTCGATCGCCTCCAGGAGCTTGGCGGCCGACTGCTCGCCCCACCCCTCGCGCACGATCAGGTCAGCCTTGCGCTCGTGCAGCCGGAAGATGTCGCCGGGTCCGCGGATCAGGCCGTCCTGCCAGAAAGCGGCGATGTGCTTGCGGCCGAGGCCTTCGATGTCGAACGCCTGCCGGGAGACGAAGTGGCGCAACCGCTCGATCGCCTGCGCCGGGCAGATCAGCCCCCCCGTGCAGCGGCGCACGACGTCCTCCTGCCCGGTCGCGGGATTGATCGTGCGCGTCGCGAGGCTGCCGCAAGCGGGGCAGTGATCGGGGAACACGAACGGGCTGGCATCCGCCGGCCGCGCCTTCTCGACCACGGACACCACCTGGGGAATGACGTCGCCGGCGCGCTGAATCACCACGCGATCGCCGATCCGGACATCCTTGCGGGCGATCTCGTCCTCGTTGTGCAGCGTCGCGCGCGAGACCACGACGCCGCCCACCGTCACCGGCTCCAGGATGGCCACAGGGGTGAGGGCGCCGGTGCGGCCGACCTGGATCTGGATGTCTTTCAGAACGGTCTCGACCTGCTCGGCCGGGAATTTGTGCGCGATCGCCCATCGCGGCGCCCGGCTGACCATGCCGAGCCGTTCCTGCCAGTCGAGGCGGTTCACCTTGTAGACGACGCCGTCGATGTCGTACTCGAGCTCCGCCCGCTGCTCGCTGATCGTCCGGTAGAAGGCGATCGCCTCCTCGACGTCACGGCACAGACGGGCGATCGGGTTCACGTGGAACCCCCAGGCCTTCAGCCTCTCCAGGAACTCCCAGTGCGTCTCCGCCACGTTCGCGCTGAGCTCGCCCCAGCTGTAGGCGAAGAAGCGGAGTTTGCGCCGCGCCGTGACCGAAGGATCGAGCTGGCGGAGCGAGCCCGAGGCCGAGTTGCGCGGGTTGGCGTAGAGCGGCAGCCCTTCTTTCTCCCGCTGCTCGTTCATCGCCCGGAACTCGTCGTGGCGCATGTAGACTTCGCCGCGGACCTCCACGACTGCCGGGGCGTCGCCTTTCAGCTTCCGCGGCACGTCGCGAAGCGTGCGCAGATTGGCGGTCACGTCCTCGCCTTCGGTGCCGTCGCCGCGCGTCGCACCGAGCACGAGCCGGCCCTCCTCATAGCGGAGCGTGACCGAGAGTCCGTCGATCTTCGGCTCGGCCACGAGCTCGACCGGCTCCGCCTCGTCGAGCCCGAGGAAACGGCGCACGCGCCTGACGAACTCGCGTACGTCGTCCTCCTCGAAGGCGTTCTGGAGCGAAAGCATCGGCCGCGCGTGCACGACCTTGCGAAAGCCTTCGGCCGGCGCGGCCCCCACCCTGAACGAAGGGCTGTCCTCCCGAACCAGCTCCGGGAATCTGGCCTCGATCTCCTCGTTGCGCCGGCGGAGCGCATCGTACTCGGCATCGCTGATACGCGGTGCCGACTCGCGGTAATAGAGCCGGTCGTGCTCGGCGATCTCGCGGGCGAGCGCTTCCAGCTCGGCGGCCGCGTCCTCGAGGGTGAGTTCCTCGACCGGGATGGCGCGACGGTCGGCGCCCACCACCTGAGCCTCGCCCTCAGCCACGCCCTGCACTCATCAGGCTGCGCGCGGCGGCGCGCGCTTCGTCGGTGATCCGTGCCCCGGACAGCATTCGCGCGATCTCCTCCCGCCGGGCCTCCTCGCCGAGTTCCTCGACCCGGGTCGCTACCGGCTCATCGTCTCGGCCGTTACCGCCTTTCGCCACCTGCCAGTGTTGCGCCCCGCGCGCCGCCACCTGCGGGGAATGGGTCACCACCAGCACCTGGACCGAGCGGGCGAGCTGCTCCAGCCGCTCGCCGACCGCGGCGGCGACGGCACCACCGATCCCCGCATCGACCTCGTCGAACACCAGGGTCGGGACCGAGCCGGCTTCGGCCAGCACGACGCGCAACGCCAGCATGAAGCGGGCGAGCTCTCCCCCCGAAGCGATCCGGCCGAGCGGGCCGAAGGGCGAGCCCGGGTTCGTCCGCACCTCGAACGAGACGCGGTCGGTTCCTTCCGCTCCCCAGGCCCGCTCCTCCAGCGGCTCGACGCGCGTCCGAAACGTCGCCTTGTCGAGTTTCAGCGGCGGCAGCTCGGCCGCCACGCCCCGGTCGAGAGCGGCGGCCGCCCTGGTTCGCCGCTCCGACAGCGCGGCCGCGGCCTGAAGGTAGCGATCGCGCGCCTCCTGTTCCGCACGATCGAGGCGGGCCAGGGTCTCGGCACCGCCTTCGAGGCTGCCCATCCGCTCCTGAAGCGTGACGAGCAGCGCCGGCAGCGAGGCCACGTCGGTGTCGTGCTTGCGCGCGACGGCACGCAGCGCGAACAGCCGCTCCTCCACTGCCTCGAGCGCGCCGGGCTCCGATTCGATGCGGCCGGCGGCGGCCTCGAGCTGGTTCAGCGCCTCCTCCGTCTCCACCGCCGCCCGCTCCAACGCGGCCAACACCTCGTCGAAGGCGCCGCCCGCCTTGTCCGCCACCCGCTCCAGGCTCCGCTGCGCGGACCGGAGCGCTCCGTCTACGCCCCGCCCGGCGGAAAGCTCCGCCGTCGCCTGGCTCAGCGCTTCGGCCAGGCGCTCGTGGCTCATCATCGCCGTGCGGCGCTCGGCCAGCATCTCCTCCTCGCCTTCCTCGGGCGCGAGAGCGGCCAGTTCCTCGACCGCATGGCGGAGCAGATCCTCGTCCTGGCGCGCCCGCTCCAGCTCCGCGCGGGTCCGGTCGGCCTCTTCGCGCGCCCGCTGCCACGTCCGCCAGGCCTCGCGCACCGCCTCGACGTCGCGGGCGAGGCGGCCGTAGGCATCCAGGAGGCTGCGGTGGGTGCCTTGGTCGAGCAGCCCGCGCTGGTCGTGCTGGCCCTGAATCTCCACCAGAGCCTCGCCGATCTGGCGCAGCAGACCGATCGAAACCGGCTGGTCGTTGACGAAGCCGCGGCTGCGGCCGTCGGCGCCGAGCACGCGACGCAGCACCAAGCTTTCCTCTGCATCGATGCCCTGCTCGGCCAGGATCGCCGCCGCCGGATGGTCCTCGGCGACGTCGAACGCGGCGGTCACCACCGCCCGCTCGGCGCCGTGCCGCACCAGCATGGCGTCGCCGCGCGCCCCGAGCGCCAGCCCGAGCGCGTCGAGCAGGATGGACTTGCCTGCGCCGGTCTCGCCGGTCAGCACACAGAGGCCGCTCCGAAAAGAAAGATCAAGCCGCTCGACGAGGACGACGTCCCTTATGGACAACGCCTGCAGCATTCAGCCTCAGAAGACCGAGTCCCAGGCCCGGGCCACCCAGCTCCGCTCGGTCTCGGGCGGGCGCAGATCGACCCCTTCGACCAGATAATAGGTATCGGCGTACCAGCGACTGCCGGGATAGTTGTGGCCCAGCACCGCGGCGATGCGGCGCGCCTGGTCGTCGATTCCGAGCGCGGTGTACGCTTCGACCATCCGGTGCAGAGCCTCCGGCACATGCGTCGTCGTCTGATAGTCGTCGACCACCTTCTGGAAGCGGTTGATCGCGGCCAGATACTGGCCGCGCTTCAAGTAGAAGCGACCGACGCTCATTTCCTTGCCGGCGAGGTGGTCGCGCGCGAGGTCCAGCTTGAGCCGGGCGTCGCGGGCGTACTCGGTGTTGGGGTAGCGCCGCACGACCTCGTCGAGCGCGTTCAGGGCGAGCTGCGTCATGCGCTGGTCGCGCCCGACGTCGGTGATCTGCTCGTAATAGGTCAGCGCCCGGAGGTAGTAGGCATAGGGCGCGTCCTTGTGGCTCGGATGCAGCTGGATGAAACGGTCCAGCCCGATGATCGCGTCGTCGTAATTGTCGGCTTCGTAGTGGGAGTAGGCGGCCAGCAGCTGGGCCTTGGTCGCCCAGATCGAATAGGGGTGCTGCCGCTCCACCTCGTCGAACTGCTCCGCCGCCTGGGTATAGTCACCCGCCATCAGCGAGTTCATGGCGGCATTGTAGAGGTCGTCGACCGGCCGCTCGACGTACTCTGGCTTGTCGTCGGAAGCGCACGCCGCCAGGGAGCCGGCGAGCAGTGCGACCGCCACGAGGCGGATCAACTTGCGCGAAAGTGTCTGTTGCAACATTCCCTGGCCCCCGTCGGGCCCCTTGTCCGTACGGAAATCGCGCCGGCGCCGGCGCGGCGCATCTCGCGGATATATAGCATGCAGCCCTCCGCCGCCCACCACCGAATCGCCGAAGGGGTTCAGGCGGCGACGGTCCGCACCGTGCGAGTCCGCCACAACAGCAGCACGACGATCCCGGCGTTGAGCACGTTCCACGCGAAGCCGTTCAGGAAAGCGACGCTGTAGGAACCGGTCAGGTCGTAGATCATGCCCGACAGCCAGCCGCCGACCGCCATGCCGGCGATCGTCGCCATGATGACGATGCCGACCCGTTCCCCCGCCTCCTTCGCCGGCAGGTATTCGCGCACGATGATGGCGTAGGAGGGGATGATGCCCCCCTGCGACAGGCCGAAGATGAAAGAGACCAGGTAGAGCGACGCGAGCCCGTCGAACGGGATGTAGAGCAGCAGCGACAGCCCCTGCAAAACCGACCCGATCAGGAGGGTGAGCACGGCGCCGATCCGATCGGCCAGGAACCCGGACAATAGGCGGCTCGCGACGCCAGCGGCCAGCATGAGCGAGAGCATGTCGGACCCGCGCGCGACGCCGTAGCCGAGGTCGGCACAGTAGGCGACGATGTGCACCTGCGGCATCGACATCGCGACGCAGCAGGCGAACCCGGCCAGCACCAGCAGGCCCTGCAGGGCGCGCGGCGAGAGGTCGATCGAGCGTACGGCACCGGAATCGCCCGCACTGCCGGACCCGGGCGCATAGGCACCCTCCGGCGGCGGGCGGCGCAGGAGGAGGCAGAGCGGCACCATCGCGGCGACGCAGAGGATGCCGATGCCGACATAGGTCGCCCGCCATCCCTCGTCGGGCAGGAAGAGCTGCATGCCGAGCGGCCAGACCGCCCCGGCGAGATAGTTCCCCGACGCGGCGGCGGCGACGGCGATGCCGCGGTGCCGGCGGAACCAGTGCGAGAGGTCCGCGATCAGCGGCCCGAACGTGGCCGAGGCACCGAAGCCGATCAGCCCCTGCAGGATCGCCAGTTGCCAGATCGCACCGGAGAAGCCGGCCAGGACGAAGCCGATCCCGAGCCCCACCGCCGCCAGTGCCACCGGGAGGACCACGCCCATGCGGTCGACGATCCGCCCGATCGCGACGTTGCCGACGGCGAATCCCACCATGGTGAGGGTGTAGGGCAGCGACGCGTCCGCCCGGTCGACGCCGAACTCGGTCTGGACCAGAGGCAGTACGACCACGATCGACCACATGCCGACGCTGCCGAGCGTGCCGAGCAGCACGCAGACTCCGAGCCTGAACCAGGCGGACGCACCGTCGATGTCCTCGGAACGCGCGCCCATGGCCTCCGCCGCCGGTCAGTGAGGGGAGTTGGCTGGGGCGGGAGGATTCGAACCTCCGCATGGCGGTACCAAAAACCGCTGCCTTACCGCTTGGCTACGCCCCAATCCGGGGTCGGAAATTAGGACGAAAGCGGAGGCCGGGCAACCGCCAAGCGCCGAAGCGCTACCACACCGACCGTTACAGGAGCGGCTCGATTCGGGAAACGTCGTCGACGAGCGTCGCCGGCACCGTCCACCAGCCGGCCCGCGCTGCCCGGATTCCGGCCGCCGCGCGCTCGGCGGCGGCCCTGTCGTCGAAGATGCCGAAGCAGGTGGCGCCGCTGCCGGAAAGCCGCGCGAGCCTGCACCCGGGCGCCGCGCCGAGCGTATCGAGCGCTTCGGCGATCACGGGTGCCACCCCGATCGCCGGCTCGGCCAGGTCGTTGCCGAGGGACTCCAGCAGGCGCAAGAGGTCGGCCAAGTCGCGGAACCCGCCGGGCCGGTCGGCCGCAAGGGGGGAGAACGGGCCGCTGCGCCGCTTGAAGACCTCTGGCGTGGGGATCGCGACGCGGGGATTGACCAGAACCATTCCGGCAGCGGGCAGCGGACCCGCCGCCTCGAGCCGCTCGCCTATCCCGCCCATGAACGCGGCCCGCCCGGCGAGGCACACCGGCACGTCCGCCCCGAGACCGAGCGCGAGGTCGGCCAGATCGGACGCGGCGACATCGAGGCCCCAGAGACGGGAAAGGCCGCCGAGGGCCGCCGCAGCGTCCGACGACCCGCCGCCGATGCCGGAAGCGACCGGCAGCCGCTTTACCAGCGTGATGCGCGCCCGCGCCGGCACACCGGCCGTCTCGGCCAGCCGTCGCGCCGCGCACAGGACCAGGTTCTCGCCGGCATCCTCGCCGAGCTCGCCCGCGAACGGCCCCTCCACCGCTAGGTCGAGCTCGTCCGCCGGAGCGAGCAGCAGCGTGTCATGCACGTCGGCGAAGGCGGCGAGACTGTCGAGCAGGTGGTAGCCGTCGGACCGGCGACCGGTCACGCGAAGATAGAGGTTGATCTTGGCCGGCGCGGCGACGCGCAATGTCGCGTCCACCGATGTCAGAGCGAGCCGTCGCTGGTCTTGCGCCCGGCCGAGCAGCCGCCCAGGCCGCACTGCACCTTGGCGCGCAGCTCGACGATGCGCTTCTCTTCCGGCTCCAGCCGGAGCGCCCGCTCCCACTGGAAACGCGCCTCGAACCGGCGGCCGACCTTCCAGTACGCGTCGCCGAGATGCTCGTTGATGACCGGGTCCTGCGGCTCGAGCGCCACCGCGCGCTCCAGTTCGTCGACGGCTTCGGCGAAGCGGCCCGTCTGGTAGTAGACCCAGCCCAGGCTGTCGGCGATGAAGCCGTCCTGCGGGCGAAGCGAAACCGCCTTGCGGATCATCTCCTCGGCACGCTCGACGTGCATGCCGCGGTCCACCCAGGAATAGCCGAGATAGTTGAGCACGTACGGCTGCTCGCCGCCGATCTCCAGCGCCTTCAGCAGGTCCTTCTCCGCCCGCTCCCAGCGGTTGGAGCGCTCGAGCGCGATGCCGCGCGCGTAGAGAAGGGCGGCATCGCTCTTGCCGGCACTTTCCATCCGGGCCACCGCTTCGTCGTATACGTCGACCGCCTCGGCGAAGCGCTCGTGCTGGCGCAGGACATGGCCGAGCTGGGTCAACGGCTCCGGATCGTCGGGATACTCCGCGGCGAGTGCGCGAAACGCGGCGATCGCTTCATCCGTCCGCCCCTCGTCGTCGAGGCTGCGGGCAATGCGGATTCGCGCCGCCCGGCCGAGCGCAGCGTTCGGCTCGACCGCGCCATAGGCGACGATCGCCTCGGCATGGCGTCCCTGAGTCTCGAGCAGCTCGCCCAGCAGAAGATGGATCATGCTGCTGTCGGGACGGAGCGCGGAGGCGAGGCGCCCGTAGAGCATGGCGGAGCGGGTGTCCCGCTCCTCGTACAGGGCGCCGGCGAGATTGAAGAGCACTTCGGACATGCCGTCGACCGCGTTGGCGACCAGCGGCTCCGGGACCTCGTCGCCGTCGGGCCATTCGATCAGGCTTCCGGTGCCGCCCCGGCGCAAAAACGCCTCGTACACCTTGCGGGCGGTTTCGCGGTCGCCCTGCCGAAGAAAGAAATTGGTCGCGTGTTGCGCGACGCGGAGCGGCAGCGGCCCCTCCCCCTCGATCGCGCGGCGGTAAATTTCCGCCGCCGCGTCCGTGTCGCCGCCGACATCGGCCACAAGCGCGCCGTGCAGTTCCAGCAAAGTCGCGAAGCCGGGGCGCTCGCGCAGGGTCGCCAGCGCCTCGCGTGCACCGGCGAGATCGCCCTGTCCCAGCCGCGCCCAGGCGAGACCGGTCGGCCTGATGAAGCCGCCGTAGCGGAGCGTCTGCGCAGCCTCCAGCGTCTCCTCCGCGCGATCGAAGTTCCCGGTGCGGAACTCCTCGACGATCAGCCTGAGCCGCGCGAAGAGATCCTGGCCGGCGCCGACGAGGGCCTGCGCGTGCTCGAGCGATTCATCGAAGCGGCCGACGCTGGTCAAGAGCAGGAGCACCCGGCGCCGCAGGTCGACGTCCTCGGGGTCGTACTCCAGCACGCGCGCGAAGTAATCGGCCGCGCGGGAGAGATCGTACGACTGCTCCGCGAACCTGCCCGCCAGGTAAGCGCCCGCGGCGGACCCGCCCCAGCCGTCGGCGGCGAAGGCGCGCGCCTCCGCCGATGCGCCCTTCTCGGAAGCAGCGGCGCTGGCGATGTTCGGGGATCCCGTGGCGGCGGCGCCGGCGAGGACGACCGCCCCGACGAATGCGGCCCGGTGGAAGATCGCTTTCAGCAGCATCTGGTCAACTCGCAGTCTGTTTCCACCCCGCGGCCGAAGGGGCCCGGGCAGGTCGCGCCGGTGACGGCACGATCGCGCCGGCCGCCGTCGGCTCACATGTTCGGGTAGTTCGGCCCGCCGCCGCCCTCCGGCGTGACCCAGACGATGTTCTGGGTCGGATCCTTGATGTCGCACGTCTTGCAGTGCACGCAGTTCTGCGCGTTGATCTGCAGCCGCGGCGCGCCTTCCTCCTGACCGACGATCTCGTACACGCCCGCCGGGCAATAGCGCTGCTCGGGCGCGTCGTACTTCGCCAGGTTCACCTCGATCGGCACCGACGGGTCCTTCAGCGTCAGGTGCACCGGCTGGTCTTCCTCGTGGTTAGTGTTCGAGAGATAGACCGAGGACGGCAGGTCGAACGAGATCTCCCCGTCGGGACGCGGATAATCGATCGGCTTCACCTGATCCTTGGGCTTCAGGCTGTCATGATCCGCCCCGTGATGCTTCAGCGTCCACGGAACCTTGCCGCGCATCAGGACCTGGTCGAGGCCAGCGTAGAGGGTGCCGCCGAGGAGGCCCCACTTGAACGCCGGGCGGAAGTTGCGCGACTGATGCAGTTCCTCGTGCAGCCAGGACGTCCGGAACGCCGCCGGGTACGCCGTCAGCTCGTCACGGCCCTCGCTGCCGTCCCGGAGCGCCGAGAACGCCGCCTCCGCTGCCAACATGCCGGTCTTGATCGCCGCATGGCTGCCCTTGATCTTCGGCACGTTGAGGAATCCAGCCTCGTCGCCGATCAGCAGCCCACCCGGGAAAACCAGCTTCGGCAGCGACTGCAGCCCGCCCTCGCTCAGCGCCCGTGCGCCATAGGCGAGGCGCTTGCCGCCTTCGAGGAAGGTCCGGATCTTCGGATGCGTCTTGAAACGCTGGAATTCCCTGAACGGGTTCAGGTACGGGTTTTCGTAGTCGAGGCCGACGACGAAGCCGATCGAAACCTGATTGTCCTCCATGTGATAGAGCCAGGATCCGCCGTAGGTCTTGGTGTCCATGGGCCAGCCGGCGGTGTGGATCACCAGCCCCGCCTTGTGCTTCGCCGGATCGATCTCCCAGATTTCCTTGAGGCCGATACCGTACGTCTGCGGCTGGACCCCCTCGCGCAGCCTGAACTTCTCCATGAGGCCGCGGCCGAGCGAGCCCCGGCAGCCTTCGGCGAAGAAGGTGTATTTGGCGTGCAGCTCGATGCCGGGCGTATAGTTCGACTTCTTCGTGCCGTCCCGGGCGACGCCCATGTCACCGGTCGCGACGCCCTTCACGCTGCCGTCTTCATGGTAGAGGACCTCGGCGGCGGCGAAGCCCGGGTAGACCTCGACCTCCATCGCCTCGGCCTGCTCTCCGAGCCAGCGGCAGACGTTGGCGAGGCTGATCACGTAGTTGCCATGGTTCTTCATCGTCGGCAGCATCAGCGCCTGGGGCACCTGGAAGCCGCCCTTCTCGGTCAGGAAGAGAAAGCGGTCCTCCGTCACCGGCGTGTGGAGCGGCGCGCCCCGCTCCTTCCAGTCCGGCAGCAGCTCGCCGAGCGCGCGCGGGTCCATCACCGCGCCCGAAAGGATGTGCGCGCCGATCTCCGATCCCTTCTCGAGCACGCAGACGCTGACCGGAAAGCCCTGTTCTTCACTGAGCTGGCGGAGCCGGATTGCAGCGGCGAGGCCGGCCGGACCGCCCCCGACGATGACGACATCGAATTCCATGCTCTCGCGTTCCATGCTCGCTCTAACCTCGCTGCTCTTTCACGTTCTATAGGAGGGGATCCGGCCCCGCCTTCAAGGCTTCCGGAGTTCTAATGTGTACAATAGTGTACGTGCTAGCCTGAAACCATGATCGATCCCTCTTCCATCAGCGCGCTGATGCGGTGGTATCTCGACGCCGGCGTCGACGAAACCATCGGCGACGTGCCGCTCGACCGGTTCCGCCAGGCAGAGCGCCCCGAGGAGGCGCCGGCTCGCGCCGGGATTCCACCGGCCCGGCCAGAGCCTGCCCAGCCGGAGCCCGCCCGCCGCGCCGCGCCTCCCGCAGCGCCGGCAGAGCGTGTCCCGTCGGCACCGCCGGCGTCGCCAACCCTGCCCGGGCAGGTCGACGACCTCTCGTCTCGCCTCGCCCGCATCGAAACCCTGGACGGGCTCCGCGAGGCGCTGTTGGCGTTCGAAGGCTGCCCGCTGAAGAGCACGGCCACGAATACCGTGTTCGCCGACGGCAACCCCGCCGCACGCGTGATGATCGTCGGCGAAGCGCCAGGCGCCGAAGAGGACCGTCAGGGTCTGCCCTTCGTCGGCGCCAGCGGGCAGTTGCTGGACCGGATGCTCGCCACGATCGGCCTCGACCGGGGCTCGGTTTATATCACCAATGTGCTGTTCTGGCGTCCGCCCGGCAACCGGACGCCGACGCCGGCCGAGGTCGCCGCCTGCCTCCCGTTCGTGGAACGGCACATCGAGCTGGTCGACCCCGCCATCCTCGTCCTGCTTGGCACCGCCTCTGTTAAGACGCTGCTCGGCCGCACCGAGGGGATCATCAAGCTGCGGGGCCGCTGGCTCGAATACACCACACCCCGCATGTCCCGGCCGATCCCGACGCTGCCGTCGTTCCATCCCGCCTATCTGCTGCGCTCGCCGGGCCAGAAGCGCGCGTCCTGGATGGACCTCCTCGCGCTCCGCGACCGGCTCGCCTCGCTGAACGAGGCTCCGGGGAACGGCGACCTTGCGGAGTCGTCGACGGTCATTTAGTTGTTCTGGCCATTGTGTCTTCACGACAAACCCATCCGGCCTCGTCACGTGCGGGCCCGAGCCGCCGCACCACCGGCTTCCTGGCCGCGGCGGCGGCGCTATGGGCGGCGGTCGGTCCGATTTCCGGCCATTTCGCCGAAGCCGCTACCGCGCCGACCTACGACGCGCTCCGCGCCGAGGTTCCCCAGTTGCTCGCGCCGCTCGACGCCGCGCATTACCGCGCCGTCTTCCGGCTGCAGGAACAAGGGCGCTGGGTAGAGGCCGACGCGCGGATCGCCGAGATCTACGACCCGCTGTTGCTCGGCCATGTCCTGCACCAGCGTTACCTCCACCCCACCGCCTACAAATCCAGCTACGAAGAGCTTCGGAACTGGCTGGAGACCTACGGCGACCATCCGGGCGCCCAGCGTGTCTATCAGCTGGCGCAGCAGCGTCGCCCACCCGCGGCGCCCGAGCCGCGCGCGCCCTTCTTCACGTTCGAGGGAGCACGGGCCGAGCCGCAGGCGAGCGCCCCTGGCCCGGCGCCATTGACGGTGGATCAGGCGAGCCTCGTCGCCGGAATCACCTCGCTCATCAACGAGGGGAGGCTGAAGGCGGCCGAAGACGAGCTCTCCTCGCCGACAGCGAAGCTGTTCCTGCCTCCGTCCGCGTACGACCGCGTGCGGGCCGAGCTTGCGATGGCGCATTTCGTCCAGGGCAACGACGCGACCGCCTACGCACTCGCCGCCGCCGGGGCCGAACGCTCGCGCGACACGGTCTCGCTCGGGCACTGGATCGCCGGTCTCGCCGCGTTCCGGATGGGGAATCCCTATGCCGCGGTGCTCCACTTCGAGGAGCATGCGCTCTCGCCGGCCGCCGACGACTGGAACGTCTCTGCGGGCGCATACTGGGCCGCGCGCATGCACCTGCAGCTTCGTCAGCCGAAGTGGGTCGACCGGTGGCTGCGTGTCGCGGCCGAAAAGAAGCGCACGTTCTACGGCATACTCGCTCGTCGCGCGCTCGGGATGGAGAGCGAGCTCGACTGGGGCGAACCCCTGCTCACCAGGGCCGACGTCGACCGGGTGCTTGCCCTCCCTGCCGGGCGGCGCGCGGTCGCGTTGGCGCAGATCGGCGAGACCGTCCGCGCCGAATCAGAGCTGCAGGCCTACATCTGGAGGATGGATCCACAGCACGTCCGCTCGCTCCTGGCGGTCGCCGACGCCCTGAACCTGCCGCGCACCGCGGCACGCACCGGCGAGCGGCTGATGCAGCTCGGCGCGGCCGGGCGCGACCGCGCCCTCTACCCGCTGCCGCCCTGGCAGCCCGCCGAGGGCTTCCGGGTCGATCGGGCGCTCGTGTATGCCTTCATGCGGCAGGAATCGCTGTTCGACGCCATGGCGACCAGCCCGGTCGGCGCGCGCGGGCTGATGCAGCTGATGCCGCGCACCGCACAGTCGATCCACGATATCCCGGGCGAGGTGCAGGCCAATGTCGACGTCCTGTTCGACCCGCACCTCAACGTCGCGCTCGGCCAGCGCTTTCTCTCCCGGCTCCTCGCCCGGGCCGAGGTCGCGGGTGACCTGTTCAAGCTGGGAGTGGCGTACAATGCTGGGCTCGGCAATCTGCGCAAGTGGCAGCGCAACGGGCGCTTCGAACATGATCCGCTGCTCTTCATCGAGAGCCTGCCCGCGCGCGAGACGCGGATCTATATCGAGCGGGTGATGGCGAATCTCTGGATCTATCGGCAGCGGATGGGCCAGCCGACGCCTTCGCTCGATGCGGTGGTGGCGGGCGAATGGCCGCGCTACAGAGCCTTCGACGAACCCGATCTGGTGGTGGCGGAAGATGTCCGGCATTGACGAGACAGTAGCCTTCGTACCGGTGAACATCGCCGTGCTGACGGTTTCGGACACGCGCACCGAGGCTGACGATCGCTCCGGCGACACCCTGGTCGAGCGGCTCACGGGAGCCGGGCACCGGCTGGCCGCGCGCGCGATCGTGCCCGACGACGTCGAGGCGATCGTGGCGCAGCTCCGCCGGTGGATCGCCGATCCGGGAGTCGATTGCGTGATCGCCACCGGCGGCACCGGCGTCACCGGCCGGGACGTGACGCCCGAGGCGTTCGCCTCGGTCTACGAAAAGGAGATCGCCGGTTTCGGCGAGCTTTTCCGCTGGATCAGCTTTCAGAAGATCGGCACGTCCACCATTCAGTCGCGCGCGACCGCGGGCGTGGCCGGCGGCACCTACCTGTTCGCGCTGCCCGGCTCGACCGGCGCCTGCCGCGATGGCTGGGACGAGATCCTGAAGTGGCAGCTCGACATCCGCTTCAAGCCCTGCAACTTCGTCGAGATCATGCCGCGCCTGCAGGAGCACGTGAAGCAGCGCGGCGACTGAGCGTGCGCCACCGCCGGAGCGCCTCGCCGTCGTCCACGTCCATCAGCGTCGCAGCCTCGGCGACTCTCGTCCAGGCATCGAGCGCTGCGCGCACGTCCGCCAGGGTCTCCGGGTGCGACCAACGCACGTTGCGAAACGGACAGGGAAACCGCGGCGCCCGCCGCGCCCCGACCAGCCAGAAGCCGCCGTCCTCCGCCGGCCCGAACACGAGATCGTGCGCGCCGAGCAGCCGGAAGGCCTCGGCGACGTGCCGGGGACCGACACCTGGGATGTCGCCGCCGATGAGGACGACCGGGCCCGGCGGAGGGCGCTTCAGCGCCCGGTACATCCTGGCGCCGATGTCGCCGCATCCCTGGCCGACGCGGGGGATGGCGGGCCACCGATACCCGCCGTCCGGAGCGACCGCGAGCACCGTTCGCCAGCGCGGATCGGCGGCAAGGCGACGCACGGCATCGTCCACCGTCCGCCGATAGAACGACCACGCCTCGACCGCGCCCACGTCGCGCGCGAGGCGGCGCTTCACTCGCCCGAGTCGGGGCGCCTTCACGAAGATCAAGAGATGGCGCGTCTCGGGGCGCCCGCTCAGCGGTACAGCCATGCGATCGTCCGGGGCGGCACGCCCATGAAGTACAGCGAGAGGCAGCAGAGGTTGCGCATCGGCCGGAGCCACCAGCCGTCGCGCCGGTAGCGTGCGGCCGACGTCACCGCAGCAGTGCGGAGGATCGTCAGGCGCTGCCGGCCGATGCGGCGGACGAGATCGACGTCCTCCATCAGCGGCAAGGGCCGGTAGCCGCCGATGCGGTCGTAGAGCACCCGGTGGATCAGCAGCCCCTGATCCCCATAGGGCAGCCCCAGCCGGCGGCAGCGCCAGGCGACGAGCCGCTCGACCCGCCGCGCCGCAGGCGTCGGATCGTCGAGGGCAAAGCGGAACGCGGCGGCACGATCCCGATGGGTCGGGGCCGAGACGAACGCGGCGGCTTCGCCGGGCCAACCTCTGCCGAGCGCGGTATCGGCGTGGAGGAACAACAGCCACGGGGCCGATGCCGTGGCCGCGCCGGCGGCGAGCTGGACGGCGCGCCCCGGCGCACTCCGGATCACGCGTGCGCCCGCACCTTCCGCCAGCGAGGCCGTGCCGTCGCGGGAGCCTCCGTCGACGACGATGATCTCGCGCACCAGGCCCCCGGCTTCGGCCACGGACACCAGCGTCCGAGCCAGGGTCGAGGCGGAATCAAGCGCCGGGATCACGACGCTGATCGCCGCAGTCTCGCTGCCTTCCGCAGATGAAATCATGATCGGCGCTCACGGGCGCTCCGGCAGAAGCGCCGGATCGAGACAACGACGCAATCATGGCGCAGCACTGCACTCCGTCAACCGCCCCCGGGGCGATCTCGCCGGAACATCCCGGGAAGGCCGATTGTTCTTGATTTGTTCCAGAACCACGGCTACGCTTCGGACATGGCTGCGAGCGACCAGATCCGCCCCTGGATGATGCCTCCGCCGCCCAAGGGGCGGGGGGCCGTCAGCAACCCCGACGGCCGGTTCGAGCCCGCCGCCCGCGAGATCGCCGACGACGGCTGGGGCATACTCGACGAAGAGCCGGAGCCGCTGAGGACGACCGTGCTGCGCGACACCTCGCGCTCGGTGATCGCCCACAACAACTCTCCCGATGTCGGCTTCGACCAGTCGATCAACCCCTACAGGGGCTGCGAGCACGGCTGCATCTATTGCTATGCGCGCCCCTCGCACGCCTTCCTCGGCTTCTCGCCCGGGCTGGACTTCGAGACGAAGATCTTCGCGAAATTCGACGCGCCCGTCCTGCTCGAGAAGGAGCTGCGGCGGAAAGGCTATCGCTGCGACATCATCGCCCTCGGCGCGAACACCGACGCCTACCAGCCGGTCGAGCGCGAGCTGAAGATCACCCGCGGCGTGCTGGAGGTGCTGCAGCGGTTCCGGCAGCCGGTGAGCGTGATCACCAAGTCGGCGCTGGTGGTCCGCGACATCGACATACTGGCCGAGATGTCGGCGAACAGGCTGGCGCAGGTGACGGTTTCGGTCACCTCGCTCGACCGCGAGACGGCGAGGCGGCTGGAGCCGCGGGCGGCCACGCCGCCGCGCCGGCTGAAGACGATCCGCGCGTTGGCGGATGCCGGCATTCCCGTCCGCGTTAATGTCGCCCCGGTGATACCCGGCCTGACCGATCACGAGCTCGAAGCGATTCTCGAGGCGGCGCGCGACGCAGGCGCCCAGGGCGCCAACTACATCCTCGTCCGCCTGCCGCTCGAGATAAAGGATCTGTTCCGCGACTGGCTGCAGGAGCACGCGCCCGACCGGGCGCGCCGGGTGCTGAACCTGATCCGGGAAACCCGGGGCGGCGCCCTGAACCGCTCCGAATTCGGCGAGCGGATGAAGGGGACGGGGCCCTATGCCGATCTGATCCGGGCCCGGTTCCGCACCGCGTCCCGGCGGCTCGGCCTCGATCGGAAGGCGATGGATCTCGATACCAGCCGCTTCCGCGTGCCGCCCGGTGCTGGCGATCAGCTCGGCCTGCCGATCTGATCGAGGTCCGCCTCAGGCGCCTGCTCTAAGTAGCTGAATCCACGATATTGTTGACGCGCGGAGTCCGCTGAACGACTATCCCCCTCCATGGGGGACCCACCAGAGATAGCAGACGGCCGCATCCTCGTCGGGGATTGCGTCGCGTTGATGTCTGCACTGCCGCCCGGATCGGTCGACATGATCTTCGCCGACCCGCCCTACAACCTGCAACTGAAGGGCGAGCTTCGGCGGCCGAACGACACCGTCGTCGACGGCGTGGACGAGGAGTGGGACCGGTTCGAGGATTTCGCAACCTATGACCGGTTCACCCGCGATTGGCTGGCCGCCGCCCGGCGCGCGCTGAAGCCGGACGGCACCCTCTGGGTGATCGGCAGCTACCACAACATTTATCGTCTGGGCACGGCCCTGCAGGACCTCGGCTACTGGATCCTGAACGAGGTCGTCTGGCGCAAGACCAACCCCATGCCCAACTTCCGCGGCCGGCGCTTTACCAACGCACATGAAACCCTGATCTGGTGCGCGCGCGATCCGAAGAGCCGCTACACCTTCAACTACGAGGCGATGAAGGCGCTGAACGACGGTCTGCAGATGCGGAGCGACTGGCTGCTGCCGATCTGCACCGGCGCCGAGCGCCTGCGCACCGACGGCCAGAAGGCGCACCCGACGCAAAAGCCGGAGGCGCTGCTGCACCGCGTCATCCTCGCCGCCACGAACCCCGGCGACCTCGTGCTCGACCCGTTCTTCGGCACCGGCACCACCGGCGCCGTCGCGCGCCGGCTGCATCGGCGCTGGATCGGGATCGAGCGGGAACCCGACTACGCGGCGCTGGCCGAGAACCGCATCGCCGCGATCGTGCCGGCCGAAGACCCGACGCTCGTCACCACCCCCTCGCGCCGGGCTGAGCCGCGAATCCCGTTCGGCTGGATCGTCGAGCGGGGCCTTCTGCAGCCCGGCGCCGTCCTCTCCGACCCGACCCGCCGCTTCACGGCGCGAGTGCGCGCCGACGGCACCCTGATCTCGGCCGAGCATCGCGGCTCGATCCACCAGGTCGGCGCGCTGGTGCAGGGGGCGTCCGCGTGCAACGGCTGGACCTTCTGGCATTACGACCACGGCGGCGAGTTCAGACCGATCGACCTGTTGCGCCAGCAGATGCGGACGCAGCTCTCCTGAACGGATCTCGCCGTTCCGGAACCGCGGCATGCCGCAGCCGTTGAGGCGCCTATGGGTCCGGCGGGATCGGGGATGCAGCTCGCGGGCGAAACACCAGGGGGTTGAGGTGCAAGGGGTCGATCCGGACGACGACCGCGGCCTTCCACCGACCGAGCCGCCGCGCCGGCGCCGTATCCGACCGCCCCCTCCGCCCCGCCGGGCGGCGACCTCCCGCACGCGCCCACCGACCCCAATCAGGGTCTCCCGGCCCGTCCGAAATCTGATCGTCCTTGCGCCGCTCGCCCTGCTACTGCTGGTGTTCTGGGCGGTACCGGGCCTGCTCGTCGTCACGCTCGGCGGATTTGCAGTCGCCCTGGTGCTCTCCGTCCCGGTGCAGCTGTTTTCCCGCGTCATGCCACGCGGGGTCGCGATCTTTCTCGCCTTCGTGATTCTGGTGGCGGTGCTGCTCCTCATCTCCTACGTGCTGGTGCCGTTGTTCCTGACGCAGGTCGGTGCCCTGATCGCCGCACTGCCCGGCCTCGTCCGAAACCTGGAGGCGTTTCTGATCGAAGGCCTTCAGGCCCTGGACAGCAGGAATCTGCTGCCGGGCACGCCGGAGGACTTCGCCACGAACCTCGGGCAAGACCTCAGGACCAGCATCGGCATCATCAGCAGCAACATACTCGGCAGCGCCGTCGGCGTCGTCTTCGGGACGTTCAGCATCGCACTCACATTGTTCGCGATCATCTTCGTCGCCGTCTCGCTGCTCTCCAACGTGCGAACCTTCAAGGCCGCATTCCTGACCAGCGTTCCAGCGCGCTATCGCTGGGACGCCCTGGAGCTCTGGGATTCGCTCGCCTCCGCCCTGACGCGCTATCTCGGCGGGCTCGCCTTCGTGCTGGCCATACAGGGCGTGCTGTCCGCCAGCGCGCTCTACCTGATCGGGGTGCCCTACGCGCTCGCGCTCGGCGCCTGGGTGTCGATCACCGCCGTGATCCCCTATCTCGGCGCCTGGCTCGGCGCGGTCCCGGCG
>JAJUGE010000038.1 GCA_029268305.1 Alphaproteobacteria bacterium | reverse complement strand
GCCGTCGACGAGAACGAAGAAGATCAGCTTGAACGGCAGTGAGATCATCACCGGCGGCAGCATCATCATGCCCATCGACATGAGGATCGAGGCCACGACCATGTCGATGATGAGAAAGGGCACGAAGAGCAGGAAACCGATCTCGAAGGCGCGGCGCAGTTCGCTGATCATGAAGGCCGGAACCAGCACGCTGAGCGGCGTGTCCGAAGGCGAGGCGAGCGTTCCGACCTTTCCGAGATCCATGAATAGCGTGAGGTCCCGTTCGCGCACGTTCTCCAGCATGAACTCGCGCACCGGCTCCATGGTGCGGGTGAACGCCTCTGCCGTGTCGATCTCCTCGGCGAGGAGCGGTGCCACCCCGTTGTCGTAGGCGCGTTCCAGAGTCGGCGCCATTACGAAGGCGGTGAGGAACAGCGCCAGGCTGATCATCACCATGTTCGGCGGCGCCTGCTGCGCGCCGATCGCGCTGCGCAGGAACGAGAGCACGACCACGATCCGGGTGAACGAGGTGACCATGATCAGGATCGACGGCGCCAGGCTCAGCACCGTCAGCAGGGCGACCATCTGCACGATGCGTGCGGTCGTCGACCCTTCGTCGCCGCCGAAGTCGAGGCTGAGCGACTGAGCCTCGGCATCGGCGCCGGCGAGCATGAGCAGGCCGAACGGAAGCAGCCGGAGCAAGAGAGGACGCATCAGGAAAGCTCCTCGGGGGGCCGCTTCGCCGCGGTTATGCCGGATTCGATGACGAGGTCCGGTCCGGCGCCGGTCATCACCAGGTGCTGGACACCGTCCCGCTGGATCAGCAGGAGCCGGCGCCGATTGTCGACGACGAGGGTCTCGACGATCGCGAGCCGGCGTTCGGCGGCGCCGCGCCGCCGCATGCCGCCGCCCTGCCCGAAGCCGTATCGCCTGGCCAGCCAGGCGATGGCGCCGATCAGGCCGAGCACGAGCGCCAGCGCGGCGACGAAGCGCAGATAGAGGGTGAAGTCCATCGTGTCCGGTGTGCCTTCTAGCGGCGGCGGTTGGGCAGCTGCCCGTAGGCGGCAGCGGCGCTGCGCCGCGTGCCAGTTCCTTCGAGTTCGCGGCGCAGCGCCTCGTGCTCGGCGCGAACCAGCTCCCGGAGCTCGTCCAGCTCGGCGATCAGCAGGAGGATCGCGTTCCGCAACGATTGTGCGTCGGCACCGTCGAGGGTCGGTGCTACCGCGGCGAGACGGTCTACCAAGGCCTCGAGCGAGCCGAGATCGACCAGCTCTCCGGCGTCCACCGCGTGCCTCGCTTTGGCGGCGGCATCCGCGACGGCCTCGAGATCCAGCTGGAGCTGTTCCCGGCGCGTCATGGCGCTGCCTCCATGGCCGCGTCCTCCGAATTGGCTAGATAGATGTGCGAGAGGATTTCCGCGACCGCTGCGATCGCCTCGATCGGGATCGAGTCGTCGACTTCCAGCGCCGACAGGATCTCCGCGAGATCCGCGTCTTCGCGAACCTTTACCCCCCGGGCGAAGGCGATCTGCAGAATCTGCTCCGCCACGGCACCTCGTCCCGAGGCGACGATCCGGGGGAGATCACCCGTGGTCGGGTCCCGCCGCAGCGCGACTGCCCGCGTGGAAAGATCGTAGGGTCTGTCTCCGCGGTTCGGCGTCCGATGCAACGGCCAAGCTCCTTCCGGCGGTTGCGGGCGACGGCTTCCGCAAGGGATGCATGGCGCACAAGCGAATGCCGGCCCGTCGAGCCGAAAGATGACCGAACAGGGTTAACGAAGGATTATTGGGGTGAGCCGCGCCGTTATTTCTCGTCGTCGTCGAGCGATTCCAGCAGGCGGGCCCCGGCTTCGGCCGCCGCCCGGTTCTCTTCCTGAACCCGGTCGAAGATCTCGCGCCGCAGGACCGACGCTTCCGGCGGGAATGTGAACCCGAGCCGCACCGAACGTCCCCGCACCTCGACGACGGTGACTTCGATCGACTCGTTGATCATCACGGACTCGCCCACCTTACGGGTCAGGTAAAGCATCCGGGCGTACCTCGCTCTCGTTTCCCGTGGGCGCAAGGCGCCGCTTCCGGGACCCCCCATTCCATGTCCCCGGCGGACTGTAGACGCTTTAACTCGTTATTTACATACCGGTCGCAGACTGCCGCTCGAATCCCCTGCACGGCGGCCGGATGGGCCTGAGCGGATGGACCTTGGTAAATTAAAGCTTTTCGCGTCCATCACGGGCCGGATGGAGTGGCTCGGCGACCGGCAGCGCGTCCTCGCCCAGAACATCGCGAACGCGAACACCCCGAATTATGCTCCGAAGGATCTCGCGGAGCCGGACTTCGCCTCGCATCTCGGCTCGGGTCGGAAGCTTCGCATGCGGGTGACCGATCCGTTGCACGAGGTCGGCGGCAGGGATGCCGCCGTGCGGCAGGAGAAGGCGAAGGCGCCGTTCGCCGCCACCATCTCCGGCAACTCGGTGGATCTCGAGGGCGAGCTGCGCAAGGTTTCGGAGACCGGGGTCCGTTACCAGACGATGGTCAATCTCTACCAGAAGCACATCGCGCTGCTGAAGACGGCGATCGGCCGCTCCGGCGGCTGAAGGAGTTCACGAGCATGGATCTGGTCAAGGCTCTCGCCGTATCCGCTTCCGGAATGAGCAGCCAGGGCGTGCGCCTTCGCGTCGTCGCGGAGAACCTCGCCAACGCCAACTCCACCGCCGAGGTGCCGGGCGGGGAGCCCTACCGGCGCAAGCTCGTCAGCTTCAAGACGGTGCTGGACCGGGAAGCCGGCGTCGAGACGGTCTCGGTGGATCGCGTCGGACGCGACCAGTCCGCGTTCGATACGCGGTTCGACCCTGGCCATCCTTCGGCCGACCCCGACGGATACGTGCAGCTTCCGAACGTGAAGCCGATGGTCGAGCTGGTCGACCTGCGGGAAGCGCAGCGCACCTACGAAGCGAACCTGAACGCGCTGACTGCGGCGCGGACGATGCTGATGCGCACGATCGATCTGCTCCGCGGTTGAGCGCGCATCCCCTCCGGAGGAATTCCTGAATGGCCGTGAACGTGTTGAATGCGGCGGCGGCGTACGCGAATGCCGCCCGAGCCGGCAGCTCTCCGGGCATGGAAGCCCGGCCGTCGCCCGGCGGCGGTTTCGCCGAGATGGTCAAGGAGGCGGTCGGCAACTCGATCGAGACGCTGCAGGCCGCCGAGCAGCAGAGCCTAAAGGCGGCGACGAAAGAGGCCGACATCCTCGAAGTCGTCACCGCGGTCGGCAACGCCGAGGTCACGCTGCAGAGCGTGGTGGCGGTGCGGGACCGGGTGGTCCAGGCCTATCAGGAAATCATGCGGATGCCGATCTGAAGTCATGGACGCTGTCGAAGTCATCGACGTCGCCCGCGACGGCATCATGGTCACGCTCACCGTCGCTTCTCCGGTGATGCTGGTTGCGCTCGCGGTGGGCCTGGCGGTCTCGCTGTTCCAGGCGCTGACGCAGATTCAGGAGATGACCCTCGCGTTCGTGCCCAAGATCCTGGTCATCTTCGTCTCGATCCTGGTCATGGCGCCGTTCATGCTCTCGACGATGACCGGCTTCATGGACCGGATCGCCGACAGGATCGTGGCTTCCGGATAGCGGATGCCGACCGACCTCTCGGCCATCATCGGCGCCGACCTCCTGTCGTTCTTCCTGGTCTTCTGCAGGCTGGGGTCGGCGATGATGGTGCTGCCGGGCTTCGGCGACTCCTTCGTCTCGCCGCGCCTGCGGCTCGTCCTCGCGCTTGCGGTCACGCTGATCGTGACGCCGGTGGTCGGCGCCGGGCTGCCGCAGCTCGCGGACGCCGGGGCGGCGGTCGGGATCATTCTGCTGGAGATCGGCGTCGGGCTCTTCCTCGGCATCTCGGTGCGGCTCCTGATGTCGGCGCTTCAGGTGGCGGGAACCGTGATCGCGTTTCAGGCCAGCCTCGCCAACGCCTTCGTCTTCGACGTGGCATCGGCCCAGCAGGGGGCGATCACCAGCTCCTTCCTGACGACGCTCGGCATCGTTCTCGTGTTCGTGACGGATCTTCACCATCTGATGCTCGCCGGATTGGTGGATAGCTACCGCGTTCTCCCACCGGGCGCGCTTCCGCCCATGGGAGACTTCACGGTGACGGTTGTGCGGCTCGTCGGAGACAGCTTCCGCATCGGTATTCAGCTCGCAGCGCCGTTCATTCTCGTCGGCATTCTCGTGAGCGTCGGAATGGGCCTGCTCACGCGCCTCATGCCGCAGGCGCAGATCTTCTTCGTCGCGATGCCGCTGCAGATCCTGCTGGGGCTCCTGGTGTTCGGTCTGACCCTGTCGGTCGGCATGGGCTGGTTCATGGGCGTCTTCGAGGATCGCCTCTCGACCATTCTCCTGGCGGGGTGAGCCATGGCGGAGCAGGACGACAGCGAGAAGACAGAAGAACCGACGCAAAAACGGCTCGACGACGCGCGCCAGAAGGGCCAGGTCGCGACCTCGCGCGAGATCAATCATTGGTTCGTGATCCTCGGCGGGACGATCTTCGTGCTGATGCTGCTCCCGTCGATGATGCGCGACCTGGCGGTCTCGTTCCGGCCGTTCCTGGAGCAGCCGCACGCGATGCCGGTCGGCAGCGGCGCACTGGACGCGGTTATGCGCGACGTGCTCCTCGGCGCCGCCGCCGCCCTGGCTGTCCCGATAATTCTCTTCGTCGCGGCGGCGTTGGCTTCCGGGCTCGTCCAGCACGGCTTTCTGGTCTCGTTCGAGAGCCTGAAGCCGAAGCTCGAGAAGATCTCGCCCCTCAAGGGATTTCAGCGTCTGTTCTCGTCGAAGTCGCTGGCGGAGTTCGTCAAGGGACTGCTGAAGCTCGCCATCGTCGGCACGGTTTGCGTAATCCTGCTGCTGCCCGAGCTTCGCACTATCGACACCACGCTCGGAAGCGATCTCGGAACCCTGCTCGGCCTGATGCATTCGCTGGCGGCGCGCCTGCTGATCGGCGTCCTCTCGGTGATGACGTTGATCGCGGCGCTGGACTTCCTCTACCAGAAGTTCCAGCACACGAAGCAGCTGCGGATGTCGCGCCAGGATCTGAAGGAGGAGTTCAAACAGAGCGAGGGTGATCCGATCGTGAAGCAGCGGCTGCGCCAGATCAGGCTGGAGCGGTCGCGGCGTCGGATGATGGCGGCGGTTCCGGGTGCCGACGTCGTCGTGACGAACCCGACCCATTTCGCGGTCGCGCTGGTATATGATCCCGACAAGATGTCCGCACCGAAAGTGGTAGCCAAAGGAGTGGATGCGCTCGCCCGAAAGATTCGGGAGGTGGCGACCGAGCATTCGGTCCCGCTGATCGAGAACCCGCCGCTTGCGCGGGCGCTGCATGCCGGCACCGAGATCGACGAGGAGATTCCGGCCGAGCACTACAAGGCCGTGGCGGAGATCATCAGCTATGTCTGGAAGCTCAAGGGTGGATGAGGATCGCGGGTTCGTCCGGCGCGAGTACCGCCCGGCCTCGCCGGGGCGGGCCCGCGCCGGGAGCGGACCCGTGCGGTCGTCGCGCCTGCGGCCCGACGGGTGGGATAGCTGGGAATCGGCTCATCTCGTCGACGGGCGGCCCGTGGAGCTGGCGATGATCGTCGCCACGATGGTGGTCGCCGTGTTGGCGATCCTCCTCAACGTGCAGGAGATGTTGAACGGCGGCGATCTGGCGCGGCCGCTGTCCGTGCTCGCCCTTGCCGCATTGGCCGGCCTGTGGGTGATGCTCATGCGACGGGCGTTTCGCCGCGCGAGGGTGCTCGGCTTTGGAGTCGACCGGCTGGAACGGTTCGGGAACTCCCTCGCCGATCCGCATTTCATGATCGCGGCAGACGGCAGCACCGCTTTTGTGAATACAGCGTTCTCCCGCCGCTTCAGCGACGGCGGCACCGGCATGAGCCCGCTGGAAGCGCTTCGCGCGTGCTGCAGCACCTCCGTCTCCGGCACGGAACGGTTCGAGGAGCTGGAAGCTTCCGCCGCCGAGGGACGTCATGCCCGGGCGGAGATCGCGGTGCCGGACGCGTCCGGCGGGTCAGCCTGGCTCCGGATTTCGGCGTCGCCTCTCGACGGGCCCCACAGCGGCATGATCTGGAGCGTCGAGGACGTCACCGAGCGGCGGGCCCTCTTCGAGGTGGTCGAGGCGGAGCAGCGCAAGCTGGTCGATTTCCTGGATCACGTGCCCGTCGGCTTCTATTCGGTCGACGAGGAGGGCAGGTTCCTGCTGGCGAACGCGGTCTTCGCCAAGTGGCTCGGGCGGTCCGCTTCGGAGCTGATGCAGGGCGACCTTCGGCTGCACGACCTGTTGATCGAGCGGCCCTCGCCCGGCATCCCCGGTCAGGTGCCCTTCGCCGAGGCCGGGAAGGACGCGGGGGAGGTGGAGGTCCGCGCGGCAGACGGCTCCACCGTTCGCCTGCACATCAGCCAGAGCGTGCTGCGTGACCCGGAGACCGGTACGCTCAAGGCCTGTGCCGTGGTGCGCGACCTGCGGCCGGAACACGAGATGAAGCACGCGCTCGCGGTTTCCGAGCAGCGCTTCGAGCGGGTCTTCGAAGAGGCGCCGGTCGGCGTCGTTCTCCTCGGTGCCGATCGCACCATTCACGAGTTCAATTCCGCTTTCGCTTCGCTGATCGGCGGTGGTCGGCAGGCATTGGTCGGCGCCGACTTCTGCAAGCTCGCCGTGCGGGCCGAGGTGCAATCCCTGGGCGAGAAGCTGCGCCGGGTGTACGAAGGCGAAAGCGTGCCGATGCCGATCGAGATGCGCCTCGCCGGCGCCGGAGAGCGGAGCTGCGCCGTCTATGCCAGCGCGATCGATGGCGCGGAAGGGGGGGCGCGGCTGATGCTCCACCTCATCGACACGACCCAGCAGAAGAAGCTCGAGCTCCAGTTCGCGCAGTCGCAGAAGATGCTGGCGGTAGGCCAGCTCGCCGGCGGCGTGGCGCACGACTTCAACAATCTTCTCACCGCCATGATCGGCTTCTGCGATCTGCTGCTGCTGCGGCATCAGCCCGGAGATCCGTCCTTCGCCGATATCATCCAGATCAAGCAGAACGCCAATCGCGCCGCCAACCTCGTGCGCCAGCTGCTGGCGTTCTCGCGCCAGCAGACGCTGCAGCCGCGCGTGCTGAACCTCACGGACGTGCTCGCGGACCTCTCCAACCTTCTGCGGCGGCTGATCGGCGCGAGCATCGAGCTGAAGATGCAATACGGGCGCGACCTCGGGCTGGTGAAGGTCGATCAGATGCAGCTCGAGCAGGTCATCATGAACCTTGCCGTGAACGGCCGGGATGCCATGCCCGACGGCGGGGTGCTCGAGATACGGACCGAGAACGTCACGGTGGACGGCACGACGCAGAACGGCCGGGAGGCGATGACGCCGGGCGAGTACGTGCTGATCGAGGTCCGTGACACCGGCACCGGGATCGAGAAGGAGCATATCGACCGGATCTTCGAGCCGTTCTTCTCGACGAAGGAGGTCGGTTCGGGTACGGGCCTCGGGCTCTCCACCGTCTACGGCATCGTGAAGCAGACCGGCGGCTACGTTTTCGTCGATAGCGAGCCGGGGCAGGGCGCGACCTTCAGCATCTATCTGCCCCGCTTCGACGGCGTCGCCGACCAGGACAAGGGCGTGCGCGCCGACGCCGCGGTTGCGGCCGATCTCACCGGCGCCGGCACCGTGCTGCTCGTCGAGGACGAGGACCCGGTGCGGCTGTTCAGCGCCCGTGCTCTCCGCAACAAGGGCTATAAGGTCCTCGAGGCGCGCAGCGGCGACGTGGCGCTGGAGATGCTCGAGAGCGAGGACGAGCCGATCGACATCATGATCACCGACGTGGTCATGCCGAAGATGGACGGGCCCACCCTGATCGGACGTGTCCGGGAGACGCGACCCGACCTGAAGATCATCTGCATCTCCGGATATGCCGAGGGCTCGTTCCGGCAGAAGCTGGCCGGCTTTCCCGACGTGGAATTCCTGCCGAAGCCCTTCAGCCTGCAGCAGCTCGCCACCAAGGTGAAGGACGTGATGTCGGGAACGCGCACGCTCTAGCCGCGGCTCCGTGCCGGGCCGCCCGGAGCGACGCCGCGCAATTCGCTCTTGCGGATGAGAACAAAACGTGTACATTTGCTGCCGGACTTGTCCCTTGGATTAGCGAAGGAAGCCGGTACGATGTCGATGAAAGCGCTCCGCCTCGTCGAAAAGGACGACATGGACAAGCAGAAAGCACTCGACGCCGCTCTCGGCCAGATCGAGCGGGCCTTCGGCAAGGGCTCGATCATGAAGCTCGGTCAGAACGAAGGGGTGATCGAGACGGAGGTGATCTCCACCGGCTCGCTCGGGCTCGACATCGCGCTCGGCATCGGCGGGTTGCCGCGTGGCCGCGTGATCGAGATCTACGGCCCCGAGAGCTCGGGCAAGACGACACTGGCGCTCCATGTGGTGGCGGAAGGTCAGCGCCGCGGCGGCACCTGCGCCTTCGTCGATGCCGAGCACGCGCTGGACCCCAGCTATGCCCGCAAGCTCGGCGTCAACCTGGATGATCTGCTCATCTCGCAGCCGGACACCGGCGAGCAGGCGCTGGAGATCGCGGACACGCTGGTGCGATCCGGTGCGATCGACGTGCTGGTGGTCGACAGCGTCGCGGCGCTGGTGCCGCGCGCCGAGCTCGAAGGCGAGATGGGGGATTCGCTCCCGGGCCTCCAGGCGCGGCTGATGAGCCAGGCGCTCCGGAAGCTGACCTCCTCGATCTCGCGCTCGCGCACGATCGTGATCTTCATCAACCAGATCCGGATGAAGATCGGCGTGATGTTCGGCAATCCCGAGACCACGACCGGCGGCAACGCGCTGAAGTTCTACTCCTCGATCCGGCTCGACATCCGCCGCATCGGCCAGATCAAGGAGCGCGATCAGGTCACCGGCAACCAGACCCGGGTCAAGGTCGTGAAGAACAAGATGGCCGCACCTTTCCGGGTGGTCGAGTTCGACATCATGTACGGCGAGGGCATCTCCAAGACCGGCGAACTGCTGGATCTCGGCGTCCAGGCGGGGATCGTCGAGAAGTCCGGCGCCTGGTTCTCCTATGACGGGCAGCGGATCGGCCAGGGTCGGGAGAACGCCAAGAACTTCCTTCGCGAGAACCCGAAGATGGCGGAAACGATCGAGGCGGCCGTGCGGGCGAATGCCGGCCTGGTCTCCGACGCCATGATGGTCGGGCCGGACGACGCGGTCGACACAGACGAATGAGCCGGGCCCTGCAGGGCTGATGGACAACCCTGCCGGCGCGCGCCATATGCGTTCTCCGGCGGCTCACTCCGGCGGGGCATCGGCTGGACAGTATCGATGCCGCGCACTAAAAGCGCCGGAGGCCCGAGAACCCTGCAGGATCGGTCATGGCGACGACCAGCGAGATCAGAGAAGCGTTTCTGGAGTACTTCCGCCGGAACGGCCATGAAGTGGTGCCGTCCAGCCCGCTGGTGCCGCGCAACGACCCGACGCTTCTCTTCACCAACGCCGGCATGGTGCAGTTCAAGAACGTCTTCACCGGTGCCGAGAAGCGGCCTTATACGCGCGCGGCGAGCTCGCAGAAGTGCGTGCGTGCCGGCGGCAAGCACAACGACCTCGAGAACGTCGGCTATACCGCCCGGCATCACACCTTCTTCGAGATGCTGGGCAATTTCTCGTTCGGCGACTACTTCAAGGACGTCGCGATCGAGCATGCCTGGACGCTGGTGACGAAGGAGTTCGGGCTGCCGAAGGACCGGCTGCTCGTCACCGTCTACGCCGAGGACGACGAGGCGGCGGCCCTTTGGGCCAAGATCGCCGGGCTGCCCGCGGACCGGATCATCCGCATCCCGACCTCCGACAATTTCTGGGCGATGGGCGACACCGGCCCCTGCGGCCCGTGCTCCGAGATCTTCTACGATCACGGCGAGCACATCCCGGGCGGACCGCCCGGCAGCCCCGACGAGGACGGCGATCGCTTCATCGAGATCTGGAACCTCGTCTTCATGCAGTACGAGCAGGTCACGAAGGACGAGCGGATCGACCTGCCGCGGCCGTCGATCGACACCGGCATGGGGCTCGAGCGCATTGCCGCGGTGCTGCAGGGCAAGCACGACAATTACGACATCGACCTGATGCGCGCCCTGATCGAGGCGTCGGCCGCGGCATCCGGCGTGAATCCCGACGGGCCCCAGGCGGTGTCCCACCGGGTGATCGCCGACCACCTTCGCGCCTCGAGCTTCCTGATTGCCGACGGCGTGCTGCCCTCTAACGAAGGGCGGGGCTATGTCCTGCGACGGATCATGCGGCGGGCGATGCGTCACGCCCATCTGCTCGGCAGCGAGGAGCCTCTGATGCACCGGCTGGTGCCGGCCCTGGTGCAGCAGATGGGGCAGGCGTTCCCCGAATTGGTCCGCGGCCAGGACCTCATCACCGAGACGCTTCGGCTCGAGGAGATCCGGTTCAAGCAGACGCTCGGCCGCGGCCTCCGGCTGCTCGACGAGGCGGTCGAGCGGCTGCCGGCCGGCGGGCGGCTCGACGGCGAGGTCGCGTTCCGTCTCTACGATACCTACGGCTTCCCGCTCGACCTGACCCAGGACGTGCTGCGCGGCCGCGGCATCTCGGTCGATCTGGAGGGCTTCGAAAAAGCGATGGAGCGCCAGCGCGCGGAAGCCCGGAAGGCGTGGGCCGGCTCCGGCGAGGCGGCGACCGAGGCGCAGTGGTTCGACCTCCGCCAGAGCCTGGGTGCCACCGAGTTTCTCGGCTATTCCGAAGAGAGCGCCGAGGGCGAGGTGCAGGCCCTGCTCGTCGGCGACCGCCGCGTCGACTCGGTCGATGCCGACAGCGGGCGCGTCGCCATCATCGTCAATCAGACCCCCTTCTACGGCGAATCCGGCGGACAGGTCGGCGACACGGGCGTGATGTTCACCGCCGCCGGCGCCGAAATCGCGGTGCTCGACACCCAGAAGAAGGTCGGCGACCTGTTCGTGCATTACGGCGAAGTCCGGCGCGGCCGTCTCTCGGTCGGCGAGGCGGTCGAGATGCGGGTCGACGGCGAGCGGCGGAGTGCCATTCGGCGCAATCACTCGGCGACCCACCTGCTGCACGCCGCGCTGCGCGAGCGTCTCGGCGGTCACGTCACGCAGAAGGGCTCGCTCGTCGCGCCCGACCGGCTCCGGTTCGACATCTCGCATCCGAAACCGCTGTCGCCCGACGAGATCGCCGCCGTGACGGCCGACGTCAACGAGCGCGTCCGCGGCGACACCGAGGTCACCACCAGGCTGATGGACGCCGAGGAGGCAATCGCCTCCGGCGCCATGGCCCTTTTCGGCGAAAAGTACGGCGACGAAGTCCGCGTCGTCGCGATGGGCGGTCCGGCACGACCCGGCGCAAACCGGGACTATTCGGTCGAGCTTTGCGGCGGCACCCATGTCCGGCGCACCGGCGAGATCGGGGAGTTCGTCATCGTCGGCGAGGGCGCCGTCGGCGCCGGCGTGCGCCGGATCGAGGCGCTGACCGGCGAGGCGGCGCAACGCTACGTCACCGAACGGCTGCGCCTCCTCGAGCAGGCGGCGAAGACCCTCAAGGTCACACCCGAGGACCTGCCCGCCCGGATCGAGGCACTGGTGGAGGAGCGTCGCCGACTGGAGCGCGAGCTCGTCGAGGCGCGGCGTCGGGCGGCGACCGCCCCGGCGGGGGGCGCCGTCGAGAGCCGCAGGATCGGCGACATCAGCTTCACCGGCCGCAAGGTCGAGGATGTCCCGGCGCGCGAGCTGAAAGGCATGGTCGACGACCTGAAGCGGCAGGTCGGCTCCGGCGTCGTCGCGGTGGTCTCGGTGGCCGACGGCAAGGCCTCCCTCGTCGTCGGCGTCACCGACGATCTCACCGGAAAGGTCGATGCGGTCGAGCTCGTGCGTGCCGGCGCGGCCCGGCTCGGCGGGAAGGGCGGCGGCGGTCGGCCCGACATGGCCCAGGCGGGCGGCCCCGACGGTGGGCAGGCCGACGCGGCGCTGGCGGCGATTGCGGAGGCGATCGGGGAGAAGGTGGCGGCATGAGCGTGACGATCTGGCACAACCCTCGTTGCAGCAAGTCGCGGCAGACGCTGGAGCTCCTGCGTGAGCGCTGCATAGAGCCCGAGGTGGTGGAGTATCTGAAGACGCCGCCGACGGCGGCGGAGCTGGAACGGGTGCTGCGTCTGCTGGACCTCGAGCCGCGTCAGCTCATGCGCACCAAGGAAGCCGCCTACAAGGCCGCCGCTCTCGACGACCCCGAGCTCACCCGCGCCGCGCTCATCGAAGCGATGGTGGAGCACCCGGTGCTGATCGAGCGCCCGGTGGTCATCGCGAACGGGAAGGCGGCAGTGGGCCGCCCGCCCGAGAAGGTTCTGCAGATCCTGGAATGACGGCGGCTGGTCGCCGGCCGCATCGTCCCTCGTAAAGAGAAAGGGCCGGGGAATTCCCCGGCCCTTACGGTAAGGCGTGATGGCGACGCGGTTCAGGCCAGCGCCTTCTTCAGGTTCTCGTCCAGCTTGTCGAGGAACTGGCTGGTGCTGAGCCAGGTCTGGTCCGGGCCGACCAGCAGTGCCAGGTCCTTGGTCATATAACCGGACTCGACCGTGTCGATGCAGACCTTCTCGAGCGTCTTCGCGAACTCGGTCACCTCCGGGGTGCCGTCGAATTCGCCGCGATACTGCAGACCGCGCGTCCAGGCGAAGATCGAGGCGATCGGGTTGGTCGAGGTCTCCTTGCCCTGCTGATGCTGGCGGTAGTGGCGGGTGACGGTGCCGTGCGCCGCTTCCGCCTCGACCGTCTTGCCGTCCGGCGTCATCAGGACCGAGGTCATCAGGCCGAGGGAGCCGAAGCCCTGCGCCACGGTGTCGGACTGGACGTCGCCGTCGTAGTTCTTGCACGCCCAGACGAAGCCGCCCGACCACTTCAGCGCCGCCGCCACCATGTCGTCGATCAGGCGGTGCTCGTAGGTGAGGCCCTTCTCCTTGAACTTGTCGGCGAATTCCTCGTCGAAGATCTTCTGGAACAGGTCCTTGAAGCGGCCGTCATAGGCCTTGAGGATCGTGTTCTTGGTGGAGAGATAGACCGGATAGCCGCGCATCAGGCCGTAGTTGAAGGACGCGCGGGCGAAGCCGATGATGGACTCGTCCAGATTGTACATGGACATGGCGACGCCGCCGCCGGGGAAATCGAACACTTCCCGCTCGATCTTCTCGCCGCCGCCCTCGGGCACGAAGGTGATCGTCAGCTTGCCGGGGCCGGGGACGACGAAGTCGGTCGCCTTGTACTGGTCGCCATAGGCGTGGCGGCCGATAACCATCGGCTCGGTCCAGTTCGGGACGAGACGCGGCACGTTCTTGCAGATGATCGGCTCACGGAAGATCGTGCCGCCGATGATGTTGCGCAGGGTGCCGTTCGGCGAGCGCCACATCTCTTTCAGGCCGAACTCCTCGACCCGGGCCTCGTCCGGCGTGATGGTCGCGCACTTCACGCCGACCCCGTACTTCTTGATCGCTTCCGCGGCCTCGACCGTGATCTGATCGTTGGTCTCGTCGCGCTTCATGATCCCGAGGTCGTAGTATTTGAGATCGATGTCGAGATACGGCAGGATCAGCTTTTCCTTGATGAACTGCCAGATGATGCGCGTCATCTCGTCGCCGTCCAGCTCGACGACGGGATTTGCGACCTTGATCTTCTTCATTCGGTCTTCTCCAAGCGAGGCGTGTCCTTGAGGCTCCCTGCGGCGCGCTCCTGAAGCCGATCTGCTGATCGGGGAGGCAACCGGCCGACAAGTGCCGCACCATACCATCGATGCGGGAGAGCGCAAACGCGGTGGCCCGGCGCCAACGCGATCGGCTGCCCCGTCACCCGCGCCGCCGCCTGCGCTCGATCAGCACGATCGCGGCCGTCGCGGTGACCGTCACGGCCGCCAGCACGGCGGTGAACCATCCGAACGCGAGAACGTGGATCCTGCTCTCGCCGATCAGCCAGAACGAAACGGCAACAAAGGCGATCACCAGCCATTGCAGGACCGGGCCCGTCACGGCGCCCTCCCCGACGCGGAATCCACGCGTCGTCGGCTCGCTCGCCACTGATAGGCAAGGACGGCCCCGCCAATCGCCACCCCGATCACCGCACCCGTCGCCGAGGCGGAGATCAGGAGAACGCCGGCGGCGACCAGGAGCACCCGCTCCGGCACGCTCAGCGGCACGAGCAGGTAACCCCAGAGGGCGCAACTGAACAGCCACACCCCGATGAACGCGGTCGACACATGGAGTGCGATCTCGTCCCAGGAGCCGATCAGGAGCAATGCCGGTTCGTACGCGAACACGAACGGCACGAGGTAGATCGGCAACGCGATGCGGGCGGCCATCATCGCTACCGTCATCGGCGCGGCTCCGGCGATGCCCGCCGCGGCGAAGGCGGCGAGGGCGACCGGCGGCGTGATGAGGCCGACGACCGCGTAGTAGAGCGCGAACATGTGTGCCGCCATCGGCTCCAGGCCCATCGCCACCAGCGCCGGGACGAGGATCGCCGCGAGCGTCACGTAGACCCCGGTGGTGCTGACGCCCATGCCCAGGATCAGGGCCACGATCGCCGAAAGGATCAGCGCCAGCCACAGGCGATTGTCGGAGAACTCCACCAGCAGGGCGAGGCTGCGCCACGAGAGCCCGGAGGTGGTGACGACCGAGATGATGACGCCGGCCGCGCCGGCCACGATCACCACGACGATGGCCTGTCGCCCGACGGACTCGAGCGCGCCCAGGAGCTTCAACGGCGTGATCCGCGATTCCGGACGCACGAACGAGAGAGCGAAGGTGAGCACGGCACTGTAGAAGGCGGCCTGTATGATGCTCTGGTCCATCGACAGCATGGCGATCAGGAGGACGAGCGGGAGGAGATAGTGCCAGCCGCTGCGCAGCACCGGCCCGAGCCGGGGCACCTCCGCCTCCGTCATCACGCGCAGCCCGAGGCGCTTCGCCTCCCAGTGGACGGCCCAGAACGCCGCCCAGAAATACAGGATCGCGGGCACTGCGGCGGCGATCGCCACCTCGACGTACCGCACGCCCATGAGCTGCGCCATGATGAAGGCGACGGCACCCATGACCGGCGGCATGATCTGCCCGCCGGTCGAGGCGACGGCCTCGACCGCACCCGCGAATGCCGGCCGATAGCCGAACCGGTGCATGAGCGGGATCGTGACGGAACCGGTGGTGACGACGTTGCCGATCGCGCTTCCCGAGATCGTGCCCATGAGCGCGCTGCTGACGACCGCCGCCTTCGCCGGCCCCCCGGTCTGCCGGCCGGTCAGTGCGGTCGCGGCGTGGGTGAAGAAGTCGCCGGCGCCGGCCACGGCCAGAAACTGTCCGAAGATCATGAAGATGATGACGTAATCGGTCATCGCCCCGACCGGCACGCCGAAGACGCCGTCGATGTTGAAGAAGAGGTTGCGGACGAGCACCGCCGGGGAGCTGCTCGGGCCGGCGATGGCGCTCGGCGCGTATTCCGCGAACAGCACATAGACGAGGAAGACCAGCGCGATGATCAGCATCGGCCAGCCGGCGCACCGGCGCGTCATCTCCATCAGGAGGGCGATGTAGACGCCGCCGAGGACGATCTGCCAGGTCTCCAGTTCGACCATGCCGGAGATCAGCAGGCCGCCGCTCGTCTGGGTCGCGTAGAACAGGTGGATCTGCGTCGCGATGATGAAGGCGATGACGGCGAGATCGAACGCGAACCAGGCGTTGATCGGCTCTCGCCAGCTTCGCCGGCCCGTCGGATAGACGAGGTAGCCGAGCACCATTGTGAGCGACACGACGAACGTGCGGGTCTGGTAGGACTCGGTGGAGCCGATGCTCGCCGTGAACAGGTGGAACAGCGAGAAGAGCAGGCACCCGGCGACGATCACGAAGCCGAGCACGAGCCGCGTGCGCGGCGGCTCGGGCTGAAGCAGGACCTCGAACGCGCTGTCGCTCTCGGCGCGCAGCTCCGGGAGGTCTTCGGTTGCAGATGTCATAGCCGAGGGGTTCCGGCCTGTGGAACTATACGGGAAGCGGCCGGGCGCGCGGCCCGCCGCTTCCCGTCCGCCAGAGCGTCAGTTGACGAGGCCCTTCTCGCGATAATAGCGGAGGGCGCCGGGATGCACCGGCAGATCCTCGGATCCCACCATCGCGTTCGAAATGTCGGTCGCCCGCGCGTAGCTCGCGGTGGCCCGGAACTCGTCGACGTTGTCCCAGAACGCCTTGGTGATCGTGTAGACCACTTTCTCGGGCACGCTCGCGTTGACCACGAGCGAAGTGAACACCGCCACGGTGTCGTATGGCTCGGACAGGAACGCGTAAGAGTCGGCGTCGATCGTCGCCGGCGCGGAGCCCGGCAACAGCTCCACCATCTTGTCGATCGCCTCCTGGTCGAACGTCAGGAGCCGGCCCTGATTTTCGAATTCGAGCACCGACGGGTGTCCCTGCGGGCCGTTGATCGAGACGATGTTGGCACGGCCGGTACGGAGCGCGTCGAGGCCCTGCGAATAGTTCAGCGGCAGGGTGAGCCCCCCATTGGCGCGGATGTCGTCCAGCTCGATGCCGACGGCGCGAAGCATCGCTTCCGTGATGACGTAGGTGGCGCTGCCCGGGGTGAGCATGACGATGTTGATGTCCCCGGGGTTCTTCGCGAGATCGCGCAGCGAGGTCCAGGGGGCATCGTTCTTCACGAGCGGCTGCTGGTAGGCCGGATAGAGGGCGGCGAGCAGGCGAAGATCAGGATTGTGGTGAGCGCCGAAGTCGCCGGTGCCGCTCGCCACGTCGCGGAAAACGAAGCCATAGGTGATGCCGAGATCGGCTTCGCCGCGCTTCAGGCGGGCCAGGTTCTCGCCCATGTTGCCGGGCTGCGCGATCGCCTGGATATCGGGGCTGGCATTGGAGAACATGTTGCCGAGCTTGCCGGCGGTGACTTCCCAGCTCGACCCGCCGATGCCACCGGCGATCCGGAGGAAGGTGCGTGCCTCGGCATCGCTGGATGCGACGCCGAGGCCGATACCCACCGCGGCGAGGAGGGCAAGTGCAGAGCCTCCAAGCGCTGCGAACTTCTTCATCTCGAGTGCTCCTTCTTCGTTCTTGTTGCAGTTGCGCGCGAGAGTTTCACCGCTTTGACGGCGCGTCAACAACCGGCGCCTAACGGCTGTCCTCACGGCTTCGCAGATGGCGAGCCGGAAGGCACATCCCTCTTCGGTCGGCCCGCGGCCTGAATTCTTCGCCCTGGCGGCCTCTAAAACGGTGCCGCCGCGACCGATCGTTTTATGCGTATACTTCCGAGTGACTATTTGCGGGTACCAATCTTCGCGACCCGGTCATGGTGCGGGCACTGTCCGCCGGTAGCCGGCAAGCATCCGAGGCGTCGAAATTGAAGCGCTTGTTCCCATTGGTGGTCGTGATCGCCGGCGTGGCCGCAGGACTCGTCGCGTGGACCCAGTTCCGCGACGGCGACCCCGAGCCAGGCTCCCGGGAGTCGGAGCAGGCCGTGGTGGCCGCACCCGAGACGCCCGCGGCGCCGGGCGAGTCTCCCGCATCGGGCCGCGAGATCGACAAAGCGCCGCCAGTGGCCCCGAAAGACAATGCCGGCGAAGACAGTGCCGCCGAAGATGAAGAAGCCGCGCCGGCGAATGCCGGGAAAGCTCCCTCCTTCGACATCGTGCGCGTCAACCGTGCCGGCGAAGCGGTGATCGCCGGCAGGGCACAGCCGGAGTCCGAGGTGGAGCTCACCGACGGCACCGAGGTTATCGGCCGGGTCCGCTCGGATCGCCGGGGCGAATGGGTGCTGATCCCCGATCGGCCGCTGGAGCCGGGTGCTCGCGAGATCGGGCTCGTCTCCCGCAGCGAGCGTGGTGGCGAGACAAAGTCGGGGTCGGTCGTCGTCGTGAACGTGCCCGAGCGCGGCGGATCGCCATCGGAGGGAACGGGCGAGGCCGAGACGCCGCTGGCGGTTCTGGTGCCTCGCGAGGGGCTCGGTCCGAGCACGGTGCTTCAGCAGCCCGGCTCGGATCCCGTCGCATCGCCGCCACCGGCGGCCGAACCATCGCCATCGGCCGCCTCCGGGCATCGGGAAGGCGGCACGACGCGGATCGCTTCCGTCGGACCATCACACGATGCGGCTTCCGGCGCACTGGTGGAAAGGTCCTCGCCGGCGACGAAGGGGCTCTCTCTGGAGACGATCGACTACGACGAGGCGGGTAGGGTCGCTCTCAGCGGTACCGCTTCGCCCGGCGCTCGTGTCGGGGTCTTCCTGGACGACGACAGGATCGGCGAGACGCGTGCCGACGCCGAGGGCCGGTGGGAAATGACTCCGGCGGAGGATGTGGAGCCGGGCCGATACACGTTGCGCGCCGATCAGATCGACGATGGCGGCAAGGTTGCGGCGCGGATCAGGCTGCCGTTCGCGCGAGTGGACGCGGCCGAGGATCACGGGCCGGGCGCGCTGGTCGTCGTACAGCCGGGCAACAGCCTATGGCGCATCGCCCGGCGGACCTATGGGCGAGGGGCGCGCTACACCTTGATCTACAACGCCAACCAGCAGCAGATCGAAGATCCCGATCTGATCTATCCCGGACAGGTGTTCTCGCTGCCCGAGATGGCCGACGAGCTGTAGGGTCGCGGCGACGCGGTCCTCAGGCTGCCGGTCGCATCACCGAGCCGGAGAGGGCGGAGATCTCCGGCTCGAGCCGAAGCATGAAATCCGTCGCGGCCGCGATCAGCGCGGCCGGTTTCACGGCGGGTGAAATCTCGACCGTGTCTTCGGCCCGGATCTCGCGGCCGTCGGTACGGACCATGCCCTGACGGCTCCGGATCTGGGCGAGGAGCGCGCGCCGGGCGGATGCGGCCTCGGCGGTGAACGGGACGCTGCCCAGCACCGCCCGCAATGCCATTTTCGCCTTGCTGCCGGAGGAACTCACGCGCGCGCTGACCGGGATGCCGAAGCAGCGGAAAGTGAAGTCCATCGGCATGCTCCAGTCGCGGCGCACGATGGCGCCGTCGGGAAGCACATGCAGATCCCCCGCGTCCCTGGCGCAGTCGTCCTGTTCCAGAAAATCGAGCACGATCTTCAGCTTGTCGGGGATCATCTGGGCGTTCCGCTTTTATCCGAGTGGGCCTGTGACGGGCACGCCCCCTCGATACCATCGTGCTGGTTTACGCCGGCTTTACGCCCTCACTCGGCGGCGAGCTTGTCCGCCCGGTGCCGGGCATCGTCTTCTGCAGCCGACGCTTGGGCCCTGCGCCGCCGGTTTCGCCGGTTGATCCGGACCATCAGCGCACAGGGGGTGACCACCAGCGTCAGGAGGGTGGCGAAGCCGAGACCGAACACGATCGCCGTCGAAAGCTGCACCCACATGTCGGTGGAGGGGGCGCCGACCGTCACTTCGCGCGTGATGAAGTCGATGTTGGTGCGCAGCGTCATCGGCATCAGGCCGAGTATTGTCGTGATCGTGGTCAGCATGACGGGTCGGAAGCGCTGGGCGCCGGTTCGCACCACCGCGTCCTTCGAATCGCCGATCCTATCGCGCAGACGATCGAACGTGTCGATCAGGACGATGTTGTTGTTCACGACGATCCCGGCGAGCGCGATCACGCCGATGCCGCTCATGACGATGCCGAACGGCTGCGAGATCACGAGCAGCCCGATCATCACGCCCACGGTCGACATGACGACGGCGCTGAGGATCAGGAAGGCGCTGTAGAAGCTGTTGAACTGGGTGACCAGGATGATCGCCATGATGAAGAGCGCGACGCCGAACGCCTTCGTGAGGAACGCGAACGACTGACGCTGCTCCTCGTCCTCGCCCTTGAAGCGGACGCTGACGCTTTCCGGCAGCTCCGCAGTCTGCAGCCAGCTCTGGATCTCCCGCACCTTGTCGTCGGCGAGCACCCCCTCCGCCACGTCAGAGCGCACGAACATGATGCGCGAGCCGTCGACGCGGCGGATCAGGCCGGTCTTCTGCTCGGGTCTGCGCTCAACGAAGTTGCTGATCGGGATCAGCCCCGCGGAGGTTCGGATCCGCAGCTGGTCGAGCTGGTCGAGCGTGCGCATCTCGGTCGGGAAGCGCGCGACGATATCGATCTCGTCGTCGCTGCCGTCCGGCCGGTAGGTGCTGAGTTTCAGGCCGTTGGTCACGAGCCGGACCATCTGGCCGACGAGAGTCACGTCGACTCCGAACTTCGCCGCCTGCGCCCGGTCGACCGCCAGCTCCCATTCGATGCCGGGGACGGGGCGGCTGTCTTCCAGGTCTCTGAGCCCTTGCAGGCCGTCGAGGTGCCCGCGAATCATTGCCGTCGCCCGCTCGAGGCCGGCAGAATCGTGGCCGGCGACCTCGATATGGATCGGCTTTCCGACCGGCGGCCCCATCTCCTGCTCGCGACTCTCCACCTGGATCCCCGCGAGCGACGAGGTGCGCTCCAAGATATCCGCGATGATGGTCGCAGCGGGGCGACGCGCCCTCCAGTCCACGAACTCGAGGTTCAGCGTGCCGATGATGTCCTCCGCATCCTCGTCCCGGATCGGACGATTGCCGCTGAGGGTGTAGATGCTTTGGAATTCGCCACGCTCCTCCTGGAGCTGGAGCACCTTCTGCTCGACCTGCGCGACCAGGGCGTCCTTTTCCGCGACCGAGAGGTTGCCGCGAGCATGGATCTGCAGCGCCGCCTGGTCAGGCTCTCCTTCCGGGAAGAACTCCACTCCCTTGCCGAACGTGGCGTAGAGGCCCCAGGCGCCGATCAGGACCACGACCGACGCGATCAGGATCTTCCAGGGATGGTCCAGCGCCCGGTCGAGAATGCGCACGTAGAGCGCAGCCGGGCCGCGGATAGCGGAGAAGTCGCCGCTTTCCGCGCCCGCGAGAGCCCGCATCGTCGCCGGGTCGGCGGCGCCCGGCTTCCCTGCGAGCGCCCCGATCGTCGGCACGAAAACGAGCGCCATGGCGAGCGAGGCCGTCAGCGTCGCGATCAGGGTGATGGGGAGGAAGCTCATGAACTCGCCGACGATGCCCGGCCAGAACAGCAGCGGCAGGAACGCGGCGAGCGTCGTCGCGGTCGAGGCGATGATCGGCCAGGCCATCCGCTTCGCGGCGAGGGCGTACGCGGATGCCTTGGACTCGCCCTCCGTCATCTTGCGGTCGGCGTATTCCGTGACGACGATCGCCCCGTCGACCAGCATCCCGACAGCCAGGATCAGGCTGAACAGGACGACGACGTTCACGGTGATGCCGGAGATCGCCAGGACCAGGATTCCGGTGAGGAAGGAGCCGGGGATGGCGACGCCCACCAGCAGACCCGTGCGCAGGCCCAGAGCCCCGACCACGACGATCATGACGAGCAGGATGGCGCTGAGCACGTTGTTCTGCAGGTCGGTCAGCATCCGCTCGATGAAGACCGACTGATCCTGCGTGTAGCGCACGACCAGTCCCTGCGGGAAAGCGGCCTTCCGGCTGTCGATCAGCGTGCGCACGGCCTGGATCGTGTCGATGACGTTCTCGCCGGAGCGCTTCACCACCTCCAGCGCAAGCGCCGGTTTCCCGTTCACCCTGGCGAAGGTCTCGCGGTCCTTGAAATGCGGGCGCACGGTCGCGACGTCCCTGACCAGGACGACCGAGTCGCCCTCGACCTTCAGGGGCAGCGTCAGTATGTCGGAGACGTTCTCGAACAGCCCCGGAACCTTGATCGCGAAGCGGCCGACGCCGGTATCGAGCGCTCCCGCCGCGACCAGCCGGTTGCTCCGGTTCGCGAAGTCGATGATGTCCTGGGCATCGAGGCCGTAGCTCTCCAGCTTCACGGGGTCGATGACGATCTCGACCAGCTCTTCCCGCTCGCCGCCGATTTCCACGTCGAGCACGCTCGGCAACCCCTCGATCCGGTCGCGGAGATCGCGCGCGATCGAGAGGAGGGTCCGCTCCGGAACGTCGCCGCCCAGGGTGACGACGAGGACGGGAAAGAGGCTGAAATTGACTTCGTGGACCGTCGGCTCGTCGGTCTCTTCCGGCAGCTCCGGGCGCGCGAGGTCGACCTTCTCGCGCACGTCCTGCAGCGCCTTGTTCGCGTCGAAGCCCGCCTCGAACTCGAGCAGAACGTTCGCCCCGCCCTCGTACCCGATCGAGCGCATCTCCTTGACGCCTTCGATCGACTGCACCTCCGTCTCCACCGGGCGGATGAGCAGCCGTTCGGCGTCTTCCGGCGATATCCCCTCGTGATGCAGGTTCACGTAGATGAGCGGGATGTTGACGTCCGGGCTCGCCTCCTTCGGGATGTTCACATACGCCACCGCTCCCGCGATCAGCAGCAGCGCGAAGATGGACAGAACGGTGCGCGCGTGGCCGAAGGCGCCGTCGATCAGGCTCAAGACGCGCCTCCGTTTTCCGGTCGCGCCTGCACGAGCTCTCCGTCCACGGCGAATTCCTGGCCGACGGTGATGAGATCGACCGTCTCCGGCAGACCATCGACCCAGGTGCCGCCCTGCTCGTCCGCCAGCACGGAGACCGGCAGGAAGCTCACCCGGCCGGAGTCGTCCACCGCCTTGACCCCCAGCTCGCCGATGTCGGACAGGGTGAGAAGCGACGCCGGGATCTTGTGCGCCTCGATCGGCCGGCCGGGCAGGATCAGCTCGGCGGTGACCCCGTCGCGGACCCGGCCTTCTCCGTTCTCCACCTCGAGCTCGATCCTGAAGGTTCGCGTCTCCGGGTTCGCGACCGAGGAGATGTAGCGAACCTTTCCTTCCACGGTCTCGCCGGTCGCCAACCGAGCCCGCCCGGGCGTGCCGACCGAGATGCCGCCGATCGCGCGCTCGTTCAGCGAGCCGACGACCAGGATCGGGTCGAGATCGACCACCGTGGCGACGTCGTTGCCCGGTTCCAGGTAGTTGCCGATCTCGACGGCACGCTCCTCCAGGACCCCGTCGAACGGCGCCCGGATGCGCGTCTCCTCGATCTCGACTTGGATCTGCTTCAGCCTCGCCATCGCCTGGTCGTGCGCCGCCTCGTCGGCGGCGAGCTGCGTTCGGGCGCGGTAGCCCTTCTCCGCGAGCTGCCGGGCTGCGTTCAACTCGGCGCGGCGCTGCGCGACGAGCGCCTCCGCCTCGGCGAGGCGCGCCTGACGGTCGCGCACCCCGATCCGCGCGATCAGGTCTCCCTCTCGCACAGGGCTGCCTTTGGCGGCGCCGAGCTCCTCGATCTGGCCGGCGGTCTGTGCTCGCAAGACGACCCGGCGCACGGCTTCCGTGCGGCCGGACACGGTGACCTGGGGCCGATACTGACCGGAGGTGAACTGTCGGACGCGCACCTCGAGCGGCTGCTCCTCGCGCGCCTCGGCGGTCGCGGCCGGAGATTGCGGCTCGTCCGATCCCGAGAGCTCGAATTGCCCCGACAGGATCCAGGCGCCGGCCGCGAGCGCGATCACCAGGGCGGTGATCACCGGGCGCTTCATGTCGTCCTCCGTCGCCTGCCGGGATCTATTCTGCGGCTTCCGGCGTGCCGGTCCGCCGGCGGCTGGCCGCCACCAGCGACGGGCCCTGCTCCTCGATGTAGCGGGCAGCTGCCCGATACACGGCAACGCCGAGGTCTAGGACGAAGCGCTCGCCGTCGCGCAACGTCTCCTGATTGCAGCCTTCCATCGCTTCGAGCCGCTCACGATACCAGTCGACCCGCTCGCGGAGGCGGCGCTCCAGCAGGTCGGGAGGCATCGAGTCGGCGAAATAGGCGACGAAGATCCACTCCGATTTCAGCCGGTCGTCTGCCGGCTGCTCCAGCAGCATTTTCTCGAAGGCGGCGCGCCCCGCCGGCGTGATCGAATAGGACTTGCGGACCGGCCGACCGGGCTCCTCGATCGTCGCGACGGTGGCGAGCCCTTCCTCGCACAGCCGGGCGAGCGCTGGGTAGATCGAGCCATAGCCGGCGCTGAAGAAATGGCCGAAAGGCCCTTCCTCGAAGAGCTTCTTGATCTCGTACCCGGTCGCGTCGCCGCGGCTCAGTGCTCCGAGGCAGGCGGTCCGCACATCCATGCGGCGACTCCGTATATCGACTCGATATATCGGACCGATAGGTGGCGTGCGGGGACCCGATGGCAAGGGGGAAGCGCGATTTTTCTGCTTTGGTTCCGGTCGCGATCCGTGGGGCCGGATCAGGCGGGTCGGAACAGGGGCAGCCCCACCCCAGGCGTCGGCCGCTCGCGAATCACTTCCCGGCGAAAGCGATAGAGCGCGGCCGGGCGTCCCCCGGTGCTTTCGTCGCGCTCGCCGGTCGGCTCGACCAGACCGCCCGTGATGACCAGGCGCCTGAAGTTCTGCTTGTGGAGCCGGACCCCCGTCAGGGCCTCGACCACGCTCTGCAGCCGGAACAGCGTGAATTGCCGCGGCAGCAGCTCGAAGATCACCGGGCGGTAGTCCAGCTTGCCGCGCAGGCGCGAAAGGCCGGTGGCGAGCATGCGTCGATGATCCTGCACCATCTCCCTTCCCAGCTGCTCACCTTCCGGCAGCGAGGGCGCGGCGACGCGCGAGGCGCCGAGGGTGAGCGCGGCCGATGCCGCGCGTTCCCACGCATCGCGACGCGCCTCGGCGGCGAGCCCGATCTCGTAGAGCATCTCGAAGCGATCCAGCGCCCGTGCCGGATCCCATCCGCCCTCCGGGGGGAAGCTGAAGGCGAGCCTTTCGCGGCGAGAGCGCTGCGTGGCCGGCTCCGGGTCGCTCGCGATCCACTCCCGCAGACGCTCTGCGATCGGGGTGTTCCTCTCGTGCCCGTTCCCATCGCGGCGGTCTTCCCACGGGAGGAAGTCGTAGAGATCCAGCCATTCGGCGTCCGTCCGCCCCGCGGCACGCGCTCGCCGAACCAGCGCCAGATAGCCGACCGAGACACGGCGTGGGCCGCCCGACAGCTCGCGCGGGTCCCGGTAGCGGTCGGCGAAGGTGTAGAGCTGCTCGACATAGCCGAGATCAAGCCCGGCTTCGGTCGAGACGCGGGCGCGCACCGCCTCCGCGAGCGTGCGATGCCGCAGCGGATCGAAAGCGCCCGAGGGCAGGGCATGGCGCGCCACGCCGTCGGCACCGACGCTCCGCACGGTCAGCACCAGCGGTGTCTCGTCCACCACGGCGATCACGACCGCGCTCACCTCCAGCAGAATCGGCGGCGCCGACTGCGAAAGCGGGGCCCGGTCCTCCGGTTCGGGTGAAGGCTCGGCCATATTCCTGCTCAGATCCTTCCGGCCGGGTGGGTCGCCGGAGCCTCGCCGTCCGGCCGACGTCGGCCTCCGTTCGGCCCGGGCCGCACCGAACGAAAGGTATTAAGCCGATCTTTACGACGTCCGGCCATTCTGCGTGGCGGCCGGACGCGCAGGATGCGCGGCGGCTCGTGGCACTTTGGTCTATGGACACCGCCGTCATGCTGCAAGCTGCTACCGGTCCGCGCAAACGCAATGCCGATCAGGAAAAGGCGCTGGTGAACCTCATCCACCAGCTCGGCGAGGGCTGGACCGCGCTCTACATCCATCTCTCGAAGATATCCAAGGCGAAGCGTAACGAGAACATCGTCTTCGCGCTCCAGATGTTCGAGGGCTTCATCCGGCCCTACGAAGGCCACTTCCTGATCATGAAGAACGGCGATTGGGTGTTCGTCTACCGCGACATCCGCGCTTCCGAGATCCGGGCCGCGGTGGCGAAGCTCCGCCAGCTGTTCGCCGACGACCCTCTCTACTACAGCGAGGAGAAGTACGAGGCGGCGTTCGCGACCTGGTACCACCTCGACCGCGAGCGCACCGAATTCACCCGCCTCGCCGAGATGCTCCTCGCCGAGCGTATGATCGACCCGACGCCGCCGCCGCCCGATCCGGTGCCGGTCACCGCCGACGATCGGCTCCGGCGCAAGGCGTCCGAGCTCGTGTCCCTGGGGCGCATCGTCGACGCGATCGAGCGCTCGGACCTGTCTTCGGTGCTGCGCCGCCAGCCGGTCTGCTTCCTCGAGCCCGGCGCGCGGCCGCGCGACCTGTTTGAGGAAGTCTATTTCTCGATTCCCGATCTCGAGGCGCTGCTTCGCCGCGGTCCGCTGATCACCGAGGACGTCTGGGGCTTCCAGAACATCACGCGCGCGCTCGACATCAAGCTGTTGACGCTGCTGGCCCCGATGTGTCGGTCGACCGATCAGCCGAACATCAGCATCAACCTGAACGTGGCCTCGGTGCTCGCGCCGGAGTTCGTCGCGTTCGACCGTGCGATCGGCTCCGCCTCGAAGCGGGCGATCGCGGTCGAGCTCCAGTTCACCGACGTGTTCGCCGACGTCGGCGCGTTCCTGTTCGCGCGGAGCTTCCTCGGCGAGCGCGGCTACGCGATCGTCCTCGACGGCGTGACCGACACGAACCTGCCCTTCGTCGACCGCAAGCGGATCGGTGCCGACCTCGTCAAGATCCGCTGGAGCCCCACCCTCACGGAGGAGCGCTTCCAGCGCGAGTTCGCGAGCTTCGTGAGCGGCGACGAGGTGAGCCAGGTCGTGCTCTGCCGGTGCGACGGGCCCGAGGCGGTCGAGCTCGGGACCGAGCTCGGCATCCGGCTGTTCCAGGGGCGGCACATCTCCGCGCTGATGGCGCCGCCCGCGGCCGAGCCACCGTTCCTCGCCTCGCTGCGTGGCGCGGGAGCGATGGCCGAAGCCTGATCTCGCGCCTGACAGGGCGCCGCGCGGCTTGACCGCGCTCTTCGCCGACCGTAGAGCAGGCACATGCTGGTCGAGATCACCCCCGAATCCCACGGCGTCGAGATCGAGCTCGCCTACGCGACGGCGAACAACTTCACGGGCAAGCCGATCTACGCCCGCGCCGCCTGCTACCTGCTGCCGGAGGCGGCGGAGGCGCTGGCGCGCGCGGTCGCCATCGCCGGCGCGATCGGCTATCGCCTCCGCATCTACGACGCCTTCCGCCCGCGCGAGGCGCAATGGGCGCTCTGGAACCACACGCCTGATCCCGACTTCGTCGCCGACCCGCGCAAAGGCGGGCCGCACACGCGCGGCTGCGCCGTCGACCTCACCCTCGTGGACGCGACCGGCACGCCGCTCGACATGGGCACCGGCTTCGACGATTTGCGCCCGCTCTCGCATCACGGCGTCACCGACCTGCCGGTGCCGTGCCAGCGCAACCGGCTGACGCTGCTCGGCATCATGACCGCCGCCGGCTGGGACTTCTACCGCAACGAGTGGTGGCACTATCAGCTGTTCGACTCGCGCCGGTTCAAATCCCTGACCGACGCCGAGGCGGGCACGAACCTGATGGGCGGCGTCACCGTCGACGAGGCGGAGCCGCGCGCCTGAAGGCTCCCGCTACCGGGCCCGGATCTCAGATCCGGCGCGCGCTCTCGTTGCTGCCGCCGGCGATGTGTACCTCGGTGAAGCCGTAGTCCGCTTCGGCCGGGATGCGCATGATCCGCCCCTGGGAGGTGCGCTGCACCTGTGGCAGCACCGTCACGATCTCGGCGCGCCGCGCCGCCTCCAGCGCCGCGGCCGTGGACGTGTTCCGGCCCAGCTTCTCCAGGTTGACGCGGGTCGGGAAGATCACCGTGCGCCGGCCCCCGTCGGCCTCGGCGCAGGCGTCGGCCGGGGTGATCCAGACCGAATCGACCGACTCGCGCCCGTCGTGCAGCGCCACGTGGTCGCCCGGCGCCTCCACCAGGAAGAAGTGCGTGTCGAACCGCTTCGGCATCGTCTCGGGCGTGATCCAGTGCGCGAACGGCACCAGGAGGTCGGTCGCGATGTCGAGGCGCTCGCGCTCGGCCATCTCCACCATCGTCACCTCGCCCTTCTCGAGCGGCTGGCGGTAGGCGGCTTCCAGATCGGCGAGGCGCGCCGCCTCCACCAGCCTGTCGCTTTCGGCGGGCCGGGCCAGCAGGACGCCACATTCCTCGAACGCCTCGCGCACCGCCGCGACCCGGAAGCCGAGCTCGGCGTCGCTCAACGTCTCGCAGCGGGGGCAGTGGCGGCGCAGCAGCGGGCTGCGGTCGGCGGCGTCGACCGAGCCGCCCGGGAACACCAGCGCGCCCGAGGCGAAGTCGATCTGGTGATGGCGGACGACCATGAAGACTTCCATGCCCTTCGGTCCGTCGCGCAACAGCATGACGGTCGCGGCGGGGCGGGCGGTGGCGGGTTTGGCGGCGGCGGGCGTGGCTTCTCGGCTCACGGCACTCTCTCTGTTCCTGGTGCTTAGGGCGCCTTTATACCCGCTCGCGGCGCCGCGCCACAGGGGTGCCGCTTCACGCCGGGTCCGGCTTCTTCGCGCGAAGAATCCATGGGGAAATGTGGGGATTCATCGGGATTCGTGGGGGTCGCCGCCGCCGCCGCGCCGCTGGCGCCGTACGCCACGTGCCGGCAGAAGATCTCCCGACGCTCGGTGAGGGCGCGAGGCTCGCGAGGACGGTGGTGCATGCGGCGGGCTCCTTGTGGCGGAGAGAAGGTTTATTATCCTAGCATAGAATTCCTAAAGGCGCAATTTCTCCGCTTTGTCATGCCGGGGCTCGACCGGGCATCCATTGGTGCGGCGTCGTTGTGGGACGGATCGCCGGATCAAGTCCGGCGATGACAAAGGAAAAGGGGCCGAGGCAGGGGGCAGGATGAAGGGGCGCTCTCTCCGCTTGTCATGCCCGGGCTTGACCCGGGCATCCATTGGTGCGGCGGCGCCGTGGGATGGATCGCCGGATCAAGTCCGGCGATGACACAGAGAAGGGGGCGAGGGAGGGAGGCAGGATGAAGGGGGCGCTCTCTCCGCTTGTCATGCCCGGGCTCGACCCGCGCATCCAGTTCAGCGGCGCCGCCGCGAGATGGACTCGCCGGGTCGAGCCCGGCGATGACAAAGAAAGGGGCAATCAGGGGACTGCGGCGTCGGTGCGCTCGCCTCCATCGGGGTTCGGCTTCACCACCCGGTGCAGGTCCAGCACCGGCGGCGGGACGTCGGTCTGGGTCAGCATGTCGTGGACCTGGCCGCGGTGGTGGGTCTGGTGGTTGAAGAAGTGGGCGAGGAGCATCGGCACCGGGTCGTCGAAGGTGCGGCCCTCGTTGTTGACGTAGCGGATGGTGGCGGGCAGCGCCGATTCGTCGAGCCGGGCGGCGAACGCCTCGATGCGGGCGTCCTCGGCCTCGCGGGCGGCGCGGAGCGCCTGGAAATCCTCGTAGAGGATCGCGTCGAGACCGGTGGACGGCGCGGTGCCGCCCTCGAACCGGGCGAGCCAGATGCGGTCGCCGAGGAGGATGTGGTTGAGCGTGCCGTGGATGCTCCGGAAGAAGGCGGGGCGGCTCCGCTTCAGCTCCGCCTCCGGGAGCAGGGCGCAGGTGTCGTAGAGACGGATGTTGGCGAGGCGATTGTAGCGCGCCATCAGGCGGAAGTGGTCGAGGAGGGTCATGGGCGGCACTCCGTTCTATCCCTTGAACATTCATGCGCGAGCGGGATGAGCGGGGACGGTGCGGCGGGACCACCTCCTCGGGATCGTCATTGCGAGGAGGCGTAGCCGACGCGGCAATCCAGGCGGCGGGGGCGGTGCGGGCGGCTCTGGATTGCTTCGCTGCGCTCGCAATGACGGAGGCGCTGTGCGCCTACCGCTCCGGCTCGATCGCGGCGAGCTCTCCGATCGTCACCGGCTTGATCGGGGGGCGGACGCGCCAGTAGCCGATCTCCTCCACCGGGCGGTCGCGGGCGGCGGCGACGATTTCGGCCACCGTCAGGCCGCAGAGGCGGCCCTGGCAGGGGCCCATGCCGGCGCGGGTGAAGGCCTTGAGCTGGTTCGGGCCCATGGCGCCGAGGCCGACGCAGTGGCGGATCTCGCCGGCCGTCACCTCCTCGCAGCGGCAGACGACCGTGCCGTCGTCGGAGACGGCGAGGATGTCGCCCGAGGGCGGATGGAGCCGGTCGAGGAACCCGCGGAAGGCGCGGTGGCGCGCCAGCCGGGCGCGAAGGCCGAGCGCGCGCCGGTCGCGTTCGCTCAGGGAGAGACGGCCGAGGCGGTGACCGATGTCGAGCGCGGCGAGCGCGCCGGTGAGCTCGGCCGCGGCGGCGCCGAGGATGCCGGCGCCGTCGCCGACGACGCTGACCGGCGGCAGCGAGCTGCGTCCCCAGCCGTCCACCTCCGGCTGCCAACAGCGCTGCTGCGCGTGCCAGAGGTGACGGCAGCCGAGCTGGCGCGTCGCCTGGGCGTTGGGCACCACGCCGTCGTGCAGCAGCACGAGGTCGGCGGCGATCTCCTCGGTCTTTCCGTCGACAGTGAAGCGGATGCCGGCGGCGCGCTCGTCGCCGAGCACGGCGAGTTCGCGAACGGCGGAGCGGAGCGCCACCCCGGCGCGGCGGATGCGGCGGCGGAGCGAGAGGCCCTTCATCAGGTAGTCGAAGCCGGGAAGTGCCCGCGGCAGGGCGGCGGCGGCGCGGACGTGGTCGGCGCGGCCGGTCGTCTCCAGCACCGCCGCGACCTCGGCTCCCGCGGCGAGGAGCTGCACAGCCGCGAGATAGAGCAGCGGCCCGGCACCAGCCAGGACCACCCGGCCGTTCGGCACGAGCCCCGCCGACTTCAGCGCGATCTGCGCGGCGCCGGCGGTCATCACGCCGGGCAGGGTCCAGCCGGGAACCGGCACCGGCCGCTCCATCGCGCCGGTCGCGACGACGAGGTGGCGCGCCGCCATCGTGTCGCTGCGGCCCTCGAGGACGTAGGAGACGGTGGCGGTTTCCTCGTCGGCGTCGAGGCGCCAGACCGCGGCGCCGGCGAGATAGGCGGCGCGGGAGGCGCGGAGCCGGGCGGCGAGCTGCGCGCCGCGGGCATAGTCGCGGCCGATCACGTCCAAATCGGCCGGGCGGCGCTGCCGCACCGCCTCGACCCCGCGGTAGATCTGGCCGCCCGGGGCGGGCTGCTCGTCGATCAGCAGCGTGGAAAGGCCGAGCCGGCTCACGGCAGTGGCGGCGGCGAGCCCGGCCGGGCCGGCGCCGACCACGACGACGTCGAGGGTCTGCTTCATCTCGGCTCCATCGCCCCTCACGCCGGCCGCGCGCCGCACTGGCGGCGGATGCTCATGCCGTCGGCGACCGGAACCATGCAGGCCGGACGGTTCGGGCTGCCGTCGATCTCCACCAGACAGTCGAAGCACACACCCATCATGCAGTAGGGCGCGCGCGGCGCGCCGCTCACCGGCGTGGTGCGCGTCGGCACGATCCCGGCGGCAAGCAGGACGGCGGCGACGGTCTCGCCGGCCGGCACCTCGAGCGTGCGACCCTCGACCGCGACGGTGACGCGGTCGGCGCCGCCCTCTCCTTTCGGCTCATACCGGCGCCGGAACATGCTCTCTCGTCTCCGCGAAGCGCCGCGCGCTGAAATCGCCGAAGCCCTCCGGC
>JAJUGE010000037.1 GCA_029268305.1 Alphaproteobacteria bacterium | reverse complement strand
GGGTCGGCACCGTCGCCGCCGGCGTTTCCAAGGCCAAGGCGGATCACGTCACGATCTCCGGCTTCGAGGGCGGCACGGGAGCCAGCCCGCTCACCTCGCTCACGCATGCCGGCAGCCCGTGGGAGATCGGCCTCGCCGAGACGCACCAGACGCTGGTGCTGAACGGGCTGCGGGGCCGGATCGCGGTGCAGGTGGACGGCGGCCTCCGCACCGGGCGCGACGTCGTGGTCGGGGCGCTGCTCGGCGCCGACGAGTTCGGCTTCGCGACCGCGCCGTTGATCGCCATGGGCTGCATCATGATGCGCAAGTGCCATCTGAACACCTGCCCGGTCGGCATCGCCACCCAGGACGAGCGCCTGCGCAAGAAGTTCATGGGTCAGCCCGAGCACGTGGTGAACTACTTCTTCTTCATCGCCGAGGAAGTGCGCGAGCTGATGGCGGAGATGGGCTTCCGCACCTTCGACGAGATGATCGGCCGAACCGACCTGCTCGACATGCGGCGGGCGATCGACCACTGGAAGGCCGACGGCATCGACCTGTCGAAGCTCGTCTACCGGCCGGAGGCGGGGCCGGGCGTCGCCATCTACAACTGCGAGCAGCAGGACCACGGGCTCGAAGGGGCGCTCGACCACAAGCTGATCGCCGCGGCGGCACCGGCGCTGGAGAAGCGTCAGCCGGTGCAGATCGAGACCGAGGTCAAGAACGTCAACCGGACCGTCGGCGCGATGCTGTCGGGCGAGGTGGCGCTCCGCTACGGCCATGAGGGGCTGCCGGAAGACACGATCGTCATCAACGCGACGGGCACGGCCGGACAGAGCTTCGGCGCGTTCCTCGCCCGCGGTATTTCGATCGAGCTCAAGGGCATCGCCAACGACTATGTCGGCAAGGGCCTGTCGGGCGGCCGGATCGTCATCTACCCGCCCGAGAGCAGCCCGCTCGTGCCGTCCGAGAACATCATCGTCGGCAACACCGTCCTCTACGGCGCGATCACCGGCGAGTGCTATTTCTCGGGCGTGGCGGGCGAGCGTTTCGCCGTCCGCAATTCCGGCGCGATCGCGGTGGTGGAAGGCGTCGGCGATCACGGCTGCGAGTACATGACCGGCGGCGTCGTCGTCGTGCTCGGCCGCACCGGGGTCAACTTCGCCGCCGGCATGAGCGGCGGAATCGCGTATGTCCTCGACCTGGACGGCCGGTTCGAGGACCGGTGCAATCTCGACCAGGTCGAGCTCGAGGCGATCTCGGCCGAGGGTTGGCCGCCGCCGAGCCCGGTGCTGACCGACCTCGAGTTCGCCGACATGACCCGGCACGACGCCCGCCGGCTGCGCATGTTGATCGAGCGGCACCTGAGCTATACCAACAGCGCCCGCGCGCGGCTCGTGATCGACAACTGGGACGAGTACCTGCCGAAATTCGTGAAGGTCATGCCGGTGGATTTCCGCCGGGCCCTGCTCGAGCTCCAGGCCGAGCATCCCGACGTCTACGGAGAGCTCAAGGAAGCAGCGCATGGGTAAGCCGACCGGGTTCCTGGAATTCAAGAAGAAGGAACGCCCGTACGCGCCGGCTTCGGAGCGGGTGAAGCATTTCCGCGAGTTTCTGCAGCCGCTGCCGGAATCGGAGCTGAAGATCCAGGCGGCGCGCTGCATGGATTGCGGCATTCCGTTCTGTCATAACGGCTGCCCCGTCAACAACCAGATCCCCGACTGGAACGATCTGGTCTATCACGGGCAATGGCAGGAGGCGCTCCGCAACCTCCACTCGACCAACAACTTCCCCGAGTTCACGGGGCGGATCTGCCCGGCGCCGTGCGAGGAAGCCTGCGTCCTCAACCTCCATGACGACCCGGTCTCGATCAAGACGATCGAATGCGCGATCGTCGACAAGGGTTGGGAAGAGGGTTGGATCGAGCCGCAGATCCCGGCGCGCAAGACCGGCAAGCGCGTCGCCGTGGTCGGCTCCGGGCCGGCGGGCATGGCCTGCTCGCAGCAGCTCGCCCGCGCGGGACACGACGTCGTGCTGTTCGATCGCCAGGATCGGATTGGCGGGCTGATGCGCTACGGCATTCCCGACTTCAAGTTCGAGAAGCACCAGATCGACCGCCGCATGGCGCAGATGGCGGCCGAGGGCGTCGAGTTCCGGCCCGGCGTGCATGTGGGCGTCGACATTCCCGCGAAGCAGCTGCTCGAGGAGTTCGACGCGGTCGTGCTCTCGGGCGGCTCGGAAGCGCCGCGCGACCTGCCGGTGCCGGGGCGCGAGCTGAACGGCATCCACTTCGCGATGGACTTCCTGCGCCAGAGCAACAAGCGGGTCGCCGGCGACCAGATCGTCGAGAACGAGATCATCACGGCGAAGGACAAGCACGTCATCGTCATCGGCGGCGGCGACACGGGTTCCGACTGCATCGGCACCTCGAACCGGCAGGGCGCCGCCTCGGTCACCCAGATCGAGATCATGCCGCGGCCGCCGGAGCGCGAGAACAAGGAGCTGGTCTGGCCCTATTGGCCGCTGAAGCTGCGCACCTCCTCGTCGCACCAGGAAGGGGCGGAGCGCGACTGGTCGGTGGCGACGAAGCAGTTCCTCGGCGACGGGCGCGGCAACGTGCGCGCGCTCGAAGCCACCCGGGTCGAATGGGAGACCGGCGCCGACGGCCGCATGCGCATGGTCGACGTGCCCGGCAGCAATTTCGAGCTGAAGGCGGACCTGGTGCTGCTGGCGATGGGTTTCGTGCATCCGGTGCACGAGGGCATGCTGCGGGAGCTGGACGTTTCGCTCGACCCGCGCGGCAACGTGCTCGCCGACACGAACCGCTATGCCACCACCGTGCCCAAGGTGTTCGCCGCCGGCGACATGCGGCGCGGCCAGTCGCTGGTCGTCTGGGCGATCCGCGAGGGGCGGCAGTGCGCGCGGGCGGTCGACGAGTTCCTCATGGGCAGCACCGACCTGCCGCGGTAGCTTGCCCCTCCCGCCGGCCGGGCCACATCTCTGTTCAGGATGAGGTGAGGCGCGGCGAGTGCGGCGTCGGCTTCGCCTCGGCGCACGATCGGCGGAAAGGTAGGCGATGCTGCATCGACAGGACGGCGACGACGTCGTCGCGATCACCCAGCCTGCGCATGCCTGGCTCTCCGGGCAGCTCGCTCGGGCCTGGGGCAACGACCGGTTCGCCCGACCCGAACCGTGGCAGGAGGTCTGCCTCGGCGCCGAGCAGCACGACATCGGCTGGCTCGAATGGGAAGCCGCGCCGACGCTCAATCCGAAAACGCGCCTCCCGCATGTCTTCCACGAGCTCGGGGCCGAGCAGCACACGGCGCTCTGGCGTCGCGGCGTCGAGCTGGCGCGCGCCTACGGGCTCTATCCCTCGCTGCTGGTATCGCTGCACGCGAACACCATCTACGGCAATTTCTTCGATTTCGAGAAGGCGCCGCCGGAGGATGCGGCACTGGTGCGGGACTTTCTCGCCGAGCAGCGGGCGTTCCAGGCCGGAATCGTGTCGCGGCTGCGGACGGATCCGCGGCACGCGCCCCACGCCTCGGAGGACCGGATCGAGCACAACCGGCTGCTGGTCGGGGCGGTCGACCGGATGTCGCTCGACATCTGCTGGGGCGTCGATGAGCCGAGGAAGGTCCCGGACGTGCCGGCGACCCTCGGCGAGCGCGTCGACGCCGAGCTCCGGCCGGAGGGCGGCGATCCGGGGCGGCTGGTGATGAACCCGTGGCCGTTCGCGACCGACAGGGTCGAGCTGGTGGTGGAGGGGAGGAGGCTGCGCGGCCCCTGCACCGACGAAAGGGCGATGCGCGAGGCCCTGCGGCAGGCGCCGGCGGTGACGGTCGAGACGATCCTGGTGCCGGCGTAAGGGGCAAGGCTGCGGGAGGGAAGCGCCCGTCCCGCAGCCCCGCGCCGTCAGGCGATATTGAGCAGGAAGTCGTCGGCGCCGATGGTGGACGCGTCCACGTCCTGCAGCACGATGGTTCCGCCGTCGAGCGCGATCACCGTGTCGGCGCCGTTCTGGGAGATGCGCCCCTCGACATCGGCCCAGACATTCACCCCTGACACTCCCGTCAGGTCGAGCAGGTCCTCGCCGTCGGTGAAGTCGGTGATGGTGGTCGATCCGAACACCGTCTCGAACTGGAAGACGTCGTTGCCGGCGCCGCCGGTCACCACGTCGTTGCCGCCGTCGCCGTTGATCAGGTCGTTGCCGTCGCCGCCGTCGAGGAAATCGTCGTCGCCGCCGCCGAACAGGGTGTCGTCGCCCGCGCCGCCTTCGGCGATGTCGTTGCCGCCGCTGGTGTCGATGAAGTCGTTGCCGTTGCCGCCGTAGATCGAATCGTCGCCGAGGCCCCCGACCAGCCGGTCGTCGCCGTCGTCGCCGGAGATCCAGTCGTTGCCGTCGCCGCCGTGGATGTCGTCGTCGTTGCCGTTGCCCTCGATCCAGTCGTTGCCGTCGTCGCCGCGGATGAAGTCCCTGTCGCCGCCGCCGGCGATGGTGTCGTTGCCGGACCCGCCATAGATGCGGTCGTTGCCGCCATTGGCGTCGAGGAAGTCGTCTCCCGAACCGCCGTAGATCGTGTCGTCGCCGAGACCGCCGTAGACGGTGTCGTTGCCGGACCCGCCTTCGATCCAGTCATTGCCGTTGCCGCCTTCGACATAGTCGTGGCCGCTGTCGGCGAAGACCCGGTCGTTGCCGTTGCCGGCATAGATCCGGTCGTTGCCCCAGAGGCCGAACAGCCAGTCGTTGCCCGATCCGCCATAGATGCGGTCGCTCCAGAACGAACCGATGACCAGGTCGCTCTTCGCGGAGCCGAGCAGCCGGCCCAAACCGATCAGAATTGACATGCGTATCTCCCCCAAAGATAGGCGCGTGGGTACCCCGGCCGGCCGCGCCGGCGGGAAAAGCAAGCGCCCGACCGATGAAGGCGGCCGGGCGCTTCGTTACATGGCTGTCCCGCTCGTGATCAGGCGAACAGGAAGTCGTCGTCGGCGAGCCAGTCGATGTGGACGTTGACGAGCGTGATCATGTCGCCGTCGGGGGTCCAGATCTTGGCGTCGCTGCCCCACTGGTCGAGCGTCAGGTCGCCCAGCGAGTTGACGCTGCTGACGCCGCTGAAATCGAGCAGGTCCCAGGCGTGCTCGCCGGCCTGGAAGTCGAAGATGTGGTCGTGGCCGAAGCCGTCCTCGAAGACGAAGCGGTCCCAGCCGCCGCCGCCCGTGAGGTAATCGTCGCCCTTGCCACCGATGATGGTGTCGTTGCCGTTGCCACCGTCGATGTAGTCGTCGCCGTCGCCACCCATGAGGTAGTCGTCGCCGTCGTCGCCCGCGATATCGTCGCAGCCCGCGCCGCCGCGGACGACGTCGTCACCATTGCCGCCCGAGAGCGTGTCGTCGCCGCCGTCGCCTTCGATGACGTCGTTGCCGTCGGTGCCCCAGATCTTGTCGTCGCCGGCACCGCCCTCGATGTAGTCGTCGCCGGCGCCGCCGTGGATGGTGTCGCAGCCGGCGCCGCCATAGATCGCGTCGTCGCCGGCTTCGCCGTGGAGCTCGTCGTTGCCGGCGCCGCCGGTGATGAGGTCGCAGCCGTCGCCGCCGAAGATCTTGTCGTGGCCGGCATCGCCGTGCAGCACGTCGGCACCGGCATCGCCGGTGATGAAGTCGTCGCCGTCGCCGCCGAAGATCTTGTCGTCGCCGTCGTGACCGTGGAGCGTGTCGCAGCCGGCGCCGCCTTCGATCGTGTCGTTGCCGCCATTGCCGGTGATGAAGTCGTTGCCGCTGTGGCCCTGGAGCAGATCGTTGCCTTCGTGGCCGTAGATCTGATCGTCGCCGGCGCCGCCCTTGATGGTGTCGTTGCCGCCTTCGCCGGTGAGTAGGTCGCAGCCGGCGCCACCGTTGATGAAGTCGTCGCCCTCGTGGCCGTGGATGCTGTCCTCGCCGGCGCCGCCGATCAGCCTGTCGTTGCCGCCTTCGCCGGTGATGAGATTGTTGCCGCCGTCGCCATAGATGATGTCGTTGCCTTCATGGCCGTGCAGGCGGTCGTTGCCGTCGCCGCCGTGGATCTCGTCGTCGCCGTCCTCGCCGGTGATGAGGTCGTCGCCCGCGCCGCCATAGAGCGTATCGTGACCGGCATGACCGAAGATGCGGTCGTTGCCGTCGTCACCGAACAGCCGGTCGTTGCCGTCTTCCCCGACCAGCTCGTCGTCGCCGCGCCCGCCATAGCCGGTGTCGTGGCCGGGGCCGCCGAAGATCCGGTCGTTGCCCTCGCCGCCTTCGAAATAGTCGTTGCCGCGGCCGCCGACCAGCTGATCGTGTCCGCGGCCGCCGTACAGCGAATCGTCGCCATCGTCGCCGTTGAGCAGATCGTTCCCGCCCAGCCCGCGCAGAAGGTCGTCGCCGCCGAACCCGTTGATCAGATCGTCGCCTTCGGTGCCGTCATGCACGTCGCCGAACGGGGAGCCGTTGATCATCACCATTTTAGTGCCTCCTGCGTGCGGGCCGAGCAATTGCCGCCGATCGGGTGGGGCCGCTCCGGCCATCGAACCGGTGTCGCTTTTCGCAAAATTTTAGCGGAAGTTGAAGGTGTGCCGAAGGCCTAAGCCGACCGCGCCGAAGTCTCCCAAGCCCGTTTTTGTTAACGATTCGACAATGTTAAATCAAATTGAACTTACCCGATGAGGCCGCGTCGCACAAGGGTTGCAGTGCAGTCGGACGCGAGGGCGCGCTCGGAAACTTCCGGATCCTCGCGCCGAGCGGTGGAAGCGCGAGGTGAGCGGCGGGCAAGGATATTTCCCGCGGCCCGGATTCCGTCGCATAGTGAAGCGCCGGCGCGACCGGCAGGGCAAAGGCCCCAACAATCGGAGAGGGAACGCTGATGTCGAAAACAGGAGTGCGCCTCGCCGGCGCTGTTGCAGTCGTGCTCGCGGCAGGCTCGGCGAGCGCGGCCGAGAAGGTCGTCTGGAACTATGCGGTCTACGGTCCGTCGCGGGCAGTGACCAAGCAGATCGAGTATGTCGCGGAGTATGTCGCCGAGAAGTCGGGCGGCAATTTCGAGATCAAGATCGGCTTCGCCGAATCGCTCGCGCCGGCGAAGGAGACGCTGGACAGCGTCAGGATCGGTGCCGTGGAAGGCGGCATGGTGGCGTTCGGCTACGCGCCGGGCAAGGCGCCGCTGCATCTGGCGCTCGACCTGCCGTACCTGCCGATCCCGGACATCGACGTACTGCAGAAGGTGATGGAGGACTTCAACCGCTGGGAGCCGATCGAGAAGGAGCTCGACAACTGGAACGGGCACTGGCTCTACGGCGTGCTGCTGCCGCTCTACGAGATCATGGGCACGGGCGACGCCCCGACGACGCTCGAGGGCTGGAAGGGGATGCGGGTGCGCGCACTCGGCCCCGGCGGCGATGCCATGCGTGCCCTCGGCGCGGTGCCGACCTCGGTCCCCGCCCCGGAGGTGTACACGGCGCTCGAGCGCGGCACCTTCCAGGCGGCGAGCTTCCCGTTCAGCTACAGCTTCGGCGCCTATCGACTACATGAGGTATCGGACTGGTACACCTACGGCCTGCAGTTCGGGATCATCCACAACGCGCTGATCGCCTCGGATCAGGCCTATGAGGCGCTGCCCGAGGAGTACAAGCAGCTCCTCGAGGATGCCCGGGAAGGCCAGTATGAGGCCAGCAAGGCCGCCTATCGCGAAGCCGACGAGAAATACATCCCGATCTTCGACCAGACGCTGCAGCGGGTGACGATCACGCCCGAGCAGCAGAAGGAGTATCAGGAGATCGCCGGGCGACCGGTCTGGAACAGGTGGATCGAGGAGACTTCCGCCAAGGGGCTGCCGGCGCAGGAGGCGATCGACTTCATCCTCGCCTCGGCCGAGAAGCACAGCCAGCCACGCTGAAACGGCGTGAGGTAGCGTGCGCAAAGGGGCGGCGCCTCACGGTGCCGCCCCGGACGCCGCGCTTCAGCGAATCTCCCGGCTCGCGTAAGGGGGGCAACTCTTCCGGGCGACGAGGCCGCTTTGCTCGGCCCAGGCGAGATCCGCGGGGGGAAGATCGAACCGCCGTCCGTCGCGATCGTAGTAGAGGCAGCCGTTGACGGAAGTGTCGTTACCCGGCTGGACGAGCCTGGCGTCGGCCCGGCCGGAAATCTGCGGCGGCGCCGCGGTGAGCGGCTCCTCGCAGGGCGCGGCTGCCAGGGGGATCCAGCTGCCGCCGAGGCACTGGTGCAAGAACCCGGGGCGGCACCGCGGGCAGCCCGGGTCGACGGAGACGACACAGGCGAGCGACGTTTCCTGTGCCCATCCGGAGAAGGTCGCGCCGCTCGGCGCTCTCGTCCGGTAGGTGCAGTCCGCGGAGCCCTCGCTCGCGATGCCTCCCGATACCATCAGAGCGAGTGCCAGATACCGCATGAAACGGAGCATGACCCGGTCCCCCCGAGAGATGGGTCGATAAAGCGTAGCCCGGCCGATGCCGATTCCTACTGCTCCATTCTGCCTACGCCCAATGTGGACCGACCTAAGCATAAGGTCGTGCGGCCGGCCTGGATCAGGGTCGACCGCCCGGGCAAACGGTCGTCGATCCCGATCGCAGCGACAAGTTGAGGAAGGTTCGGATCGAGCCTCGCGGCAGCTCTGTCGTCGGGGCGAGTGGCGTCAGCGGTTGTCGGAGTAGCGGGCGTCGCGCCAGGCGAGCGCCGCCTTGAGCCCTTCCTCGCGCCGGAGCCGGCCGAACTCCGCCTTCTCCTCGCTCGGGCTGGCGTTGAGGATGATGTCGATCTCGAGCGACGACTTCAGCGCCTCCCACAGCCCCATGATCTCGTAGGTGCGGTTGATCGCGCGCTTGGTGAGGAGCACCGACGGCACCGACGAGGCGGCGATGTCGCGAGCGAGCTGCAGGCCACGATCCAGCGCGGCCTCCGGCGCGACGACTTCGTTGACGATGCCGATCTCGAAGGCTCGACGGGCGTCCATCTTGTCGTTGCCGATCAGCAGCATCTCCTTCGCGTGCTTCGGCCCGACCATCCAGGGTAGGAGCATGGCGACGATGCCGGTGCCGAACCGCACCTCCGGCTCGCCGAAGCGCGTGCCCTCGGCGGCGATGGTGAGATCGCAGGCGAGCGCCACCTCGAACGCGCCGGCCATGCAGAAGCCGTGCACGACCGCGATCGTCGGCTTCGGGCAGCGCCAGAACGACATGATGAAGTCGAACTGCCGCTCCATCTGCGCCTGGACCTTGTCGATCGTCGACATGTCGCGCGTCGCCGACGCCTTCAGATCGAAGCCGGCGGAGAAGGCACGCCCCGCACCATGTACCACGATCGACCGGACCTCCGGGTCCTGCCCGAGTTCCCGCAGCGCCTCGACGCATTGGGCCATCGTTTCGTTGTTGAAGGCGTTGAGCACCTCGGGGCGGTCGAAGGTGAGAACCGCGACGCGGCCTTCGCGGCGGATGCGGATGTGTCGGTCGCTCATCGGGGCAGGCTCCGGTCGTGGGACAGCAGGTGGGGATCGAAAGGGCTTCTCGCGGTCAATCGCCGACGGCCGGCGCCTTCACTCCGCGCTGCGCGCGACCAGGCGCAGGGTCGCGCTCAACTGCCCGGCCGGCGGGCTGGCGGCGTTGGATGGGAAGCCGATCGGGATCGCCACCTCGTATCCGGTGTCGGTCTGCACGACGTCGAGGCTGCCGCGGCCGACTTCCGTCGCCCCCTGCTTGCTGGTGGTGCCGTAGCGTACCGACGGCTTCGCGGCCGCCAAGTCGAGGTGGAAGATGAAGGTGTCGTTGAAGATGTCCTCGCCCTCGAAGAAGTCGTCGAACCAGAAGCGGTTGTCGACCTCGTAGAGCGGGACCTTGACGGCGAGGGTGATCGCGAAGGCGAGCGCCCGGCCGCGGGACGCCTCGGTCTTGGCGCCCCGGTCGAGAAAGCCGCTGAAGAGGTAGATCGGCACCTTGTCGCCCATCAGCTGATCGAATGTACGCACGATCGGCGCCTCGTGCGCGACCCGGCGCTCGTGCAGGAAGACGTTGCCGCCGCGCACCCGCGCCGCCGTCTCGATCTGGTAGGAGGCGCGCACCTTCTTGCCGGCGTCCTTCTGCCGCTGGATCGGCGCCGGCAGCGTCACGTTGTGCACGTCGAGAAGAGCGTCGATGTGGATCTGCCCGAACAGGAAGCGGCGCAGGTTCTGATAGCCTTCCTCCGAGTTGACGATGCCGTAGGGTCCGCTGTGCGAGCGGTAGGCATAGGCGCGCGGCCCGTCATCCACCCACGCGTTCTCGCACATGACGAGCCCGTCGCTGCCCGGCCCGGTCGCGCGGCGCGAGAGGCCGGAGAACGCCTCGTAGTCGCGGTGGTTGGTGCCGATGAAGCAGAAGAACCGGTTGGGATCGAAGGCGCCGTCGAGCGAGCTCACCCGGCCGGATGCCCGCGCTTCGGGCGAGAGCTTCAGATAGTCGGCGATCACCTCGCGGTTGAAGTTGCGGACGTGCAGCGGGTCGAGCGAACCGATGTCGGGCGCGTTGATGCCGATCAGATCGATGCCGTTGTGCGGTGTGCCGTAGGTGAACACCTTGTTCACCATGGGGTCGCCGCCGTTGTCGGTCAGCTCCAGCAGCTCCTGCCGTGCGCGGTCGTGCTCGATCCCGTGCCGGCAGATGTTCTGCAGATAGGCTCGGCAGATCAGCCCGCCCATCGAATGCGCGACCAGGTTCACCTTGAAGGCGGCGCGCGATTCGTCGTCGGTGCAGACGGCGTGGCGCACGCGAAGGATGAACTCGCGGAGATTGGCGGCGAACTGGGCGACGCTCAGCCTCTCCCCGCTGCCGAGGTCGTCCGAGACCGCTTCGTAATAGCGGAACACCCAGACCGTCTTCGGATCCATGCAGCCTTCGTCGACCGGAAAGTCGCCGCCGACGTAGCAGTCCTGGTAGCCGAAGTCCTTGATCAGCCGGATCAGCGGCGATTCGAAAATGAAGCGCACCGGCTTGCCCTGGCTGTCGCGCCGGAGCTTCGTCGATCCGAGGTTGAAGCCCATGTACGGCGTGGCGACCGTGCTCTCGATTTCGGCCATGGTCGCGGCGTAGCCGCGGACATAGATGAGCGGATAAAATGGCGGCGTAATTCTTGCCATCGTGGATCCCCCTCAGGCGCGGACGGTGAGAGGAACTGGCCGGGCCTCGTCCTTCGAGACGGCCGCTGACGCGGCCTCCTCAGGATGAGGCCCTACCGAAGCACCACAGTAGGAAAGCCTCATGCCGAGGAGGGTCGAACGCCCGTCTCGAAGCATGAGGCTTTCCGGTCCACCCCACGTCCGCCTTCTCGCAGCCGCCAGCCGGCCGCACCCTCCATTCTTGCACATATCGGCCCGAGGCGTGACAATCCCGCCGCCCCCGCGCCGGCGTCTGCAGCCGAGACGCGGCAGCCCAAGTACCGTAGGCAGAAAGGCAGGTCGAATTGGCCGACTACAAGAAAGCGATACCAGTCCCGACGCCCGAGACGCAGCATTTCTGGGATGGATGCCAGAGGGGAGAGCTCATCCTTCAGCGCTGCAAGGATACCGGCAAGGCGTATTTCCCGCCGCGCCCCTTCAGCCCGTTCACCGGCTCGAAGAACATCGAGACCTTCAAGGCGAGCGGCCGCGGCGTGCTCTACAGCTACGTCATCAACCACCGCCCGGCGAAGGGCTTCGAGAACGAAGCGCCCTACGCGATCGCCGTGGTGCGGCTCGACGAGGGCGTCAACATGATGACCAATATCGTCGAGTGCGAGCAGACGCCGGAGGCGCTGCAGCTCGACATGCCGGTCGAGGTCGTGTTCGAGCAGATCACCGACAAGATCAATCTTCCCAAGTTCCGTCCGGTGAAAGGCTGACCCGATGAAACAGAAATCCGTAGCCGTCGTCGGTGCCGCCGAGACCACCGAAATGGGCAAGGTGCCCGGCATGTCGCAGCTCCAGCTGCACGCCGACGCCGCCCTCAACGCCATGGCCGACGCCGGCCTGAAGCCCTCCGACATCGACGGCATCGCCACCGCGCGCGAGGTCCCGACCGAGCTCGCCTACTATCTCGGCATCACGCCGAAATGGGTCGACGGCACCACGGTCGGCGGCTGCTCGTTCATGCTGCACGTCCGGCACGCAGCGGCGGCGATCAACGAAGGGCTCTGCAACACCGTGCTGATCACGCACGGCGAGAGCGGCCGCTCGCAGATCGGCAAGCCGATCGCCGGCCCCGGCCCGGCGATGCTGGAGGGTCAGTTCCAGCTTCCCTACGGCCCGATGGGCCCGCCGACCATGTTCACGATTCCGGTGCTGCGGTACCTGAAGACCTACAACATGGGCATCGAGAAGCTGGCCAACGTCGCCGTCGTCCAGCGCGAATGGGCCGCGAAGCACCCGCGCGCCTCGTTCCGTGACCCGATCACGGTCGACGACGTGCTGAACTCGCGCATGATCGCCTATCCGTTCCGGCTGCTGATGTGCTGCCTCGTCACCGACGGCGGCGGTGCGCTGATCCTGACCAAGGCCGACCGCGCCAAGGACTTCCCGACGAAGCCGGTCTACATCCTCGGCACCGGCGAGAGCGTCGAGACCACGCTCATCAGCCAGATGGAGGACTTCACCTCCAGCCGCGCGTTCCGCGTGTCGGGCAAGAAGGCGTTCGAGGAGGCGGGGATCACCCACGGCGACGTCGACCATCTGATGATCTACGACGCCTTCGCGCACCTGCCGATCTACGGGCTCGAGGATCTCGGCTTCTGCAAGCCGGGCGAAGCGGGCGACTTCATCTGGGAGCGGAACACCGCGCCCGGCGGCAAGCTCCCGCTCAACACCAACGGCGGCGGCCTCTCCTACATGCACTCGGGCATGTACGGCATGTACGCCCTGCAGGAGAGCGTGCGTCAGATGCGCGGCACCTCGCCGGCACAGATCGAAGGTGCCAAGATCTCGGTCTGTCACGGTGTCGGCGGCATGTTCGCCGCCAGCGGCACCATCATCTTCAGCAACGAGGCGCCCTGACGCCTCGCGGGTCCGGCCCCTCCGCGGAGGGGCCGGCTCGGCTCTACTCCGAGGCCAGCGCCACCACCGTCTCGAGCGGGAGGACGTCGAGGGGGTCGATCGCCTCCCCGCCGTCGAGCAGCTCGAAATGCAGGTGCGGCCCGGTCGACCGTCCGGTCGTCCCGACATAGCCGATCACGTCTCCGCGCCGCACGGTCGAGCCCTGCTCGACACCGTCGGCGAAGCGGCTCATGTGCGCATAGGCGGTGGCAAACCGCGCATCGTGCTGCAGGCGCACATAGCGCCCGTAGCCGCCGTTCCAGGCGGCGAAGTCGACGGTGCCGTCGGCAGCGGCCCGGATCGGCGTGCCGGCCGGCGCCGCCAGGTCGATGCCCTCGTGCACGCGCTGCTTGCCGAGGATCGGATGCTCGCGCACACCGAACCCGGAGGTCACGGTCGCGCCCGATACCGGCGGCTGCAGCCGCGCGGTGCCGCGAAACCGCCGGGCGGGCTCACCCGGCTGCGAGCGGGGCACGTGGATGACGCGCATCTCCGGCATCCGCAGCCGCTCACCGTACGTCAGGTGGGCGAGCTGCATCATCGGTGCGCCCGACCGTTCGATCCGCATCACCTTCCGATAGGCGACGCTGTCGCCGAGCATCCCCTGCGGACCGCGGGATCCGCACCCGGAGAGAGCGACGCCGACCAGGACGAGGGTCAGCACGAGGAGCAGGCGGCCCAGCCGCCGTGTGTCTGCTGCATGGGTCATGCAGCCTTGCTAGCCGGCCGACGTTAAGAAGCGGTAAGCCGGGCCGACCGCGGGGTTGCGAGCCTGGAGACGCCGGTTGACTCGTCGAGGAGCCCGCCCGAAGAATAGCCAAGTCAAAGAGGGGCATAGAACCCCTCCGACACAAGGACCGGCCAAATCGATCGGTCCAAACAACATACGGGAGGAAGCAGTGACCTGCAAAATAGCAACTTTCAGGATATTGAGTCTCGGCTTCGGTGTTTCCCTGGCAGCCGGCGCTGCGGGGGCGGCGGAGCTTCCGGAGAGCCTTGCATGGACCGCCTACGACGTGGGCTCGTCCGGGTACAGCCAGGCGGTCGCCATCGGCTCGGCGCTGAAGAACGAGCAGGGGGTCACGCTTCGCGTGCTGCCGGGCAAGAACGACGTCTCCCGCCTCGCGCCGCTCCGCGAGGGGAAGGTCGAGTTCTCCGCCTTCGGCATCGGCGGCTATCAGGCGCTCGAGGCCTCTTTCGTGTTCGGCAAGCGGGAGTGGGGCCCGCAACAGCTGAGGCTGCTCAGCATGTCGAACTCGGATGCCTGCAACACGATCATCTGGGCCGGGGACGTCGGCATAAAGACGTTCGCGGACATGAAGGGAAAGCGGCTGCCGATAGTGAAGGGCGCCCCGGCCCTGAACCATCTCGTCTATGCCTATCTCCGTTTCGCCGACCTCACCTGGGACGACATCCAACTCGTCGAGTTCGGGGGCTACGCCGCTTCGCTCGAAGGCGTGATCGAGAACAAGGTCGACGGCGCGATCACGATCACCACGGCCGGAATGGCGACGAAGATCGTGGCGGGGCCGCGCGGCCACGCCTATGCCCCGGTGCCGCACGACGACAAGGATGGCTGGGCACGCCTGCTGGAGGCCGCACCGTGGTTCTACAAGAGCATGTGCATCGAGGGGGCCGGCATCGAGGAGCCGTTCGAAGCGGCGAGCTATCCCTACCCGATCCTGATCACCTACGACACCCAGGACGAGGACATGACCTATGCGATGACCAAGGCCATGTACGACCTCTATCCGGTCTACAAGGACAGCGCACCGGGAGCGTCGGGCTGGGGGCTGGAGAAGCAGATCTTCGATTGGGTGATGCCGTATCATCCGGGCGCGATCCGCTATTACGAGGAGATCGGCAAGTGGACGCCGGAGATCCAGGCTAACCAGGACAAGCTGCTTCAGCGCCAGAAGGTCATCACCGACGCCTGGAACACCTATCTCGAATCGGCGCCCCAAGAAGAGGCCGCGTTCGACGAGGGTTGGATGAAGGCGCGCGCCGACGCGCTGACCGGGGCGGAGATGAACCCGATCTGGACCACCTGGTAAGAGCCTGCCGCGACCTGCCGATGGCGGGTCGCGTGCGGCCCGCCATTTTTCGTCCGGAGGTTTACAATCCTGCCTCGTAGAGCACGGCCCACCGCGGGAGACGGAGGATGCACGAAGGCAAGGTCGTTCTGGTGACGGGGGCGCAGCAGGGGATCGGGCGGGGGATGGCGCTCGCGTTCGCGGCGGCGGGCGCGGACGTGGCCGTCAACTGGCTCGACGACCGAGAGTCCGCCGACGACGTGGCCGAGGAGATCGTGCAGGAGGGCCAGCGCGCGCTTCTGGTACAGGGCGACGTCTCCCGCGTCGACGACGCCCGCCGCATCGTCGCCGAGACGGTGGAGGGGCTCGGCGGCATCGACGTCCTGATCAACAATGCGGGCGTGTTCCCGCGTGTGCCGTTCCTGGAGATGGAGGAGAGCGACTGGGATCTCGTGCTCGATACCAACCTGAAGGGATCGTTCTTCTGCGCCCAGGCGGCCGCGCGCGCCATGATCGACGCCGGCACCGACGGCTGCATCGTCAATCTCTCGTCGCGGGCGCTTTCGGGTGCCTCGGCCCAGAGCACCCACTACGCCTCGAGCAAGGCGGGCCTGGTCGGGCTCACGCGCGCGATGGCGCTGGAACTCGCGCCGTACGGCATCCGCGTGAATGCGATCGCGCCCGGCCTCGTCGATACCGCGCAGCCCCGCTACGGCAACACCGAAGAGGAGATCGCGGCGATGGCGCGGGCGATCCCGCTCGGCCGGATCGGCCAGCCGACGGACATCGCCGACATGGCGGTGTTCCTGTGCTCGGAAAAGGCGGGCTGGATCACCGGCCAGGTCATGCACGTGAACGGCGGCAGCTATCTGGCGTGAGAGCGCGATCGTTCGTTAGGCCCGGGACCCGGTGAAGCCGGGTCGGATCCTCGCGCTCCTGTTCCTGCTGACCGCCGGCGGCCTCGCCGCGGCGCTGGCCCTGGGGCTCGTGCGCGTTCCGCCCGCCTGGGACCCGTTCGCGCCGCTGGACGTGAAGGCGCCGCCGAACCTGGTGACGGGTCTCAAGCTCTGGCGTCTGGAGCACGACGGCGGGGCCTGTTTCGCCGCCCTCGAAAGCAGCGAGATGGATTACCGCCGCCTGCCGGACCGGCGTGTCGGCGACGGGTGCGATCTGATCGACACCGTGCGCGTGCAGGAAGCGGGCGTCTCCTTCAACCGGTCATTCGTCGCGACCTGTCCGCTCGCCGTATCGTTCGCGATGTTCGCGCGGCATGCCCTTCAGCCCGCGGCCGAACGCCACTTCGGCCGTGGGGTCACCAGGGTGGAGCATCTCGGCAGCTTCGCCTGCCGCAACGTCTATGGCCGCGAGCGCGGCCGCCGCAGCCAGCACGCCACCGCCAACGCGCTCGACGTCTCGGCCTTCATCCTTTCGGACGGCAGGCGGATCGCCGTCGTCAGCGGCTGGTCCGGCGGCACTGCACTCCAGACTTTCCTGCGCAACGTTCGGGACGGCGCCTGCCGGTTCTTCGATGCGGTGCTGTCGCCGGATTACAACGCTGCCCACCGCGACCATTTCCATCTCGACCGCGGTTCTTTCCGCGCCTGCCGTTGAACGATTGCCGCGACGGAATCGCGCTCCTGACCCGTTGAGGGTGTATGCGGGCCGTTGCGGCCGAGGCGGGGCGGAGATGGTCGACGGAGCGCTCGGGCACAGGTCTAATCTGCTGGGGTGGCCCGGCAGGTCGCGGGTGGCGGCGGCCGTGGCTCGCGCCCCCGAGCGGTCAGGTCTTATCAGGGGAGGCGGAGTGGCCGACCGGAACGCGCGGCACGCGGCCGGCGAAGACCCGGATACGGAGCTGGTCCGGCTGGCGGGCGAAGGCGACGCCCATGCCTGCGCGGCGCTGGTCGACCGGCATCTGCCGCGCATCCTCGGCATGGCCGTCCGCATGCTCGGCAACCGGGCCGAAGCCGAGGACGTGGCGCAGGAAGTGTTTCTGCGCACCTGGCGGCATGCGCCCGACTGGAAGCCGGGACGCGCCCGGTTCTCCACCTGGATGTACCGGGTGGCGATGAACCTCTGCCACGACCGCCTGCGCCGCCGGCGCGAGGTGGACCTGTCGGAGATCGGCGATCCGCCGGACGAGGCGCCGTCTCCCGGCCAGGGGTTGCAGGACGCGCGCGTGGCCGAACGGGTCGAGCGGGCGCTCGCGCAACTGCCGGAGCGCCAGCGGCAGGCGATCGTGCTCTGCCACTACGAGGAACTCGGCAATATCGAGGCCGCGGCGGTGATGGAGATCGGGGTCGAGGCACTGGAATCGCTGCTGTCGCGCGGGCGACGGAAGCTGCGGGAGCTCCTGCGCGAGGATGCTCCCGATCTGATCGGAGATGTTTGATGACACGGGAACCCATGCGGCCGGAGCGCTTCACTGCCCTTCTCGACGCCTATGGTGCCGATGCGCGTCGATGGCCGGTGGAGGAGCGGAAGGCGGCGCTCGAATATCTGATGGCGAATCCGGACGCACGGCGGCTGCGCCAGGAGGCGGCGGAGCTGGACCGGCTGCTCGATGCGGCGCGCCCTGCGCCGCCGACGGCTGGCCTCAGGGAGCGGGTTCTCGCGGAGGCGCCGGTGAGCCGAGGCAGCGGCGAGCGGCGTTTCGTCGCCGGCGCGCTCGCCGCCTCGCTGCTTCTCGGCTTCGTCGTCGGAGCGACGCTGCAGCCGCAGACGCCGGCGGAGGTGGATGAGGCCGATTTCCTCCGCCTCGCGCAGCTCGACGGCTCCTACCAGGATTTTTGATCGATGCGTCCTCTCTCCGGAAAATGGCTTCGCCGTCTACTCTTCGCGTCGCTCGCGGTGAACCTGTTCTTCGTCGGGCTCGTCTCGGCACGAGTCGTGCTCGACGTCGAGATTCCCGGGTTCGAGAGGGAGCGCCGCGGCTTCCATGAGCTGCCGCACCCCCGTACGTTGCGGGCAGCGCTGCCGCCCGAGCGGCAGGAGCTGCTGGAGGCGACCCTCGACGCGCACCGGGAGGCGGTGCGGGCGGAGTTCCGCTCGCTGAACGCCGCCCGCCAGCGGGTCGCGGACGCGATCCGCGCGGTGCCGTTCGATCCGGCGGAGCTCGAGGCCGCCTTCGACGTGCTCCGGCAGAAGAACAGCGATACCGCGGCTTCGCTGCACCTGATGCTCTCGGAGCTGATCGCCCGCCTCGAGGACGAAGAGCGGGCCGCCGTTGCCGACACGATCCGCGTCTGGCGGCCGAGGGAGTCCCGGCAGGACGGAGAGCGCCGCGAATGAAGCGCTTGCTCTGGCTGCTCCTGATCGTGGCCGTGGTCGGGGCCGGCGTGGCCGGCTGGTGGATCTGGGACCGCAACGGCGACGAGAGTACCCGCTTCGCGACCGTGCCGGTCGAGCGGGGCGACATCGAGGATGCGATCACCGCGCTCGGCACCCTGCAGCCGCGCGACTATGTCGACGTCGGCACCCAGGTTTCGGGCCAGCTGCGTGTCGTGCACGTCGAGATCGGCGACCGGGTCGAGCAGGGTGACCTCCTCGCCGAGATCGATCCCACCGTCTACCAGACCCGGGTCGCGGCGGACGAGGCGCAACTCCGCAGCCTGAAAGCGCAGCTCGAAGAGCGCGAGGCGCAGCGGAAGCTGGCCGAGCAGCAATTCAACCGGCAGGCGGGCCTGCTGAAGGCGCGGGCGACCAGCCAGGAGGCCTATCAGAGCGCCGAGGCGGCGCTGAAGGTCGCCCGCGCACAGATCGAGGCGCTGAAGGCGCAGATCGCCCAGACCGAATCGAATCTCGCCGGCAATCGCGCCAATCTCGGCTACACCAAGATCTATGCGCCGATGTCGGGCACGGTGGTCGATATCACGGCCCGGCAGGGCCAGACGCTGAACGCGAACCAGCAGGCGCCGATCATCCTCCGCGTCGCCGACCTTGCCACCATGACCGTGTGGACCCAGGTCTCGGAGGCGGACGTCGGCGCGCTCGTCGAAGGAATGGAGGCCTATTTCACCACGCTCGGGCATCCGGACAGGCGCTGGACCGGCAAGCTGCGGCAGGTGCTGCCCACGCCCGAAGTCCTCAACAACGTCGTTCTCTACAATGCGCTGTTCGATGTCGCTAACCCCGACCAGGTGCTCAAGACGCAGATGACGGCTCAGGTCTTCTTTATCCGCGCTGCGGCGCGGGATGTCCTGGTCGTGCCGCTGGCGGCGGTGGAGGTCGGTGACGGCCCGGATGAATCGGAGGGCATCGTGCAGGTGCTGACGGGAGGACGGGTAGAGGAGCGGCCGGTCACACTCGGCGTGCGCAACCGCGTCTCGGCGGAAGTGGTCGCGGGACTTTCGGAAGGCGAGGCCGTCATCATCGGCACGCAGCAGCAGGCGACCGCCAGCGCGCCGCCGGCCGGGCGGATCCGGAGGCCGACCCTTTGACGCGCCCGTTCGATACGCCGCTGATCGAGGTCCGCGACCTCCGCAGGACCTTCACGAACGGCACGGTCGCGGTCGAGGTGTTGAAGGGCGTCTCGCTCCGCATCGAGCCGGGCGAGTTCGTAGCGATCATGGGGGCGTCGGGCTCGGGCAAGACGACGCTGATGAACATCCTCGGCTGTCTCGACAAGCCGACCAGCGGCGAATACCTGTTTGAAGGGCGCAACGTCGCCACGCTCGACCGGGACGAACTGGCGACGCTGCGAAGCCGGGCCTTCGGCTTCGTCTTTCAGCAATACAATCTGCTTCCCGGCGCGACCGCGCTCGAGAACGTCGAGGTGCCCGCGGTCTATGCCGGCAAGCCCCCCGCGGAGCGGAAGGCGCGTGCGGCGGAGCTGCTCACCGCCCTCGGGCTCGGCGAGCGTCTCGACCATCGGCCGACACAGCTTTCCGGCGGGCAGCAGCAACGGGTCTCGATCGCGCGCGCGCTGATGAACGGCGGGCGGGTCATTCTCGCCGACGAGCCGACCGGAGCGCTCGACACCCGCAGCGGGCGCGAGGTGCTGCAGCTTCTCGCCGATCTCAACGCCGAGGGCCATACCGTCATCCTGATCACCCACGATCCGGAGGTGGCGGCGGCGGCGCGGCGGCGCATCCAGATCGTCGACGGGATGATCGTCTCGGACGAGGGCGAGAAGACGATCGCCGCTTCTCCGGTCCCGGCACCCGACGCGGGGGAGCCGCCGTTGCTCACCGCGTCCGAGATCGCCGAAGCGACGAAGATGGCGTTTCGGTCGCTCCGCTCGAACGTGTTCCGCACGCTGCTGACGCTGCTCGGCATCGTCATCGGCGTCGGCGCGGTGATCGCGATGCTGGCCCTCGGTGACGGTGCCAAGCAGGAGGTGGTGCAACGGATCGAGGCGATGGGGGCGAACCTGCTCCTGATCCGACCGGGCGCCCCCAACGTGCGCGGCTCGGGCAGCATCGCCACACTCGTGCCCGAGGATGCGCTGGCGATCGCCGAGCTGCCCAACGTCGCCGCCGCCGTGCCCGAGGTGAACGGCGCCGTCACGATCCGCTATGGCGGCAACGACTATCAGACCTCGGTGACGGCGACATCGGCCGACTACCCGGTCGCGCGCGACTGGGAGATGGCGTCCGGGGTCTTCTTCACGCGCGACGACGTGCGCCGCTACGTCCCGGTCGTGGCGCTCGGGCAGACCGTCGTCCGCTCGCTGTTCGTGCCGGGCGAGGACGCGGTCGGGAAGTACGTCCTGATCAACAACACGCCCTTCCTCGTCGTCGGCACCATGAGCGAGAAGGGGGCCACGAGCTGGGGCAGCGACATGGACGACATCGCGTTCGTGCCGCTGACGACCGGCAGCCTGCGCCTGTTCGGACAGCGCTACCTCCGCTCGATCACAGTCGAGGTGCGGGACCAGAGCCGGATGGAGGAGACCGAGCAGGCGATCCAGGCGCTGCTGATCGCTCGCCACCGCGCGGAGGACTTCCGCATCCGCAACATGGCCTCGATCATGGAGACGGTCAGCGAGACCCAGAACACCCTGACGATCCTGCTCGGCTCGATCGCGGCGATCTCGCTGCTGGTCGGCGGCATCGGCGTCATGAACATCATGCTCGTCACCGTCACCGAGCGGACGCGCGAGATCGGCATCCGCATGGCGACCGGTGCGCGCACGGTGCACATCATGCTCCAGTTCATGACCGAGGCGCTGGTCGTCTGCGGCATCGGCGGCCTCCTTGGGGTCGTCGGCGGGCTCGGCACCGCCTGGCTGGTCCAGTATTTCGGCTCCCCGGTCGCCTATTCGCCGTGGCCGGTTCTGCTCGCGTTCGGCTCGGCTTTCATGACCGGGCTCCTGTTCGGGTTGATGCCGGCGCGCAAGGCGGCCTATCTCGATCCGGTCAAGGCGCTGGCGGCGGACTGATCCATGATGCGAAACGCAAGCGCGCTGCTCTGCGCCGTCGCCCTCGGCGCCTGTTCACTGATCCCCGACTACGAGCCCCCGGTCGTCGAGGCGGCCGAGAGCTGGATCAATGCCGGGGCGGAGATCGAGGCGAGGCAGGCCGAGCCGCCGCCGGCGGACTGGTGGCGGGCGTTCGGCAACGAGGAGTTGGCGCGCCTCGTCGCGCGGGCGCAGGCGAACAGCCCCGATCTCGCCGCGGCCACCGCCCGGGTAGCGCAGGCTTCCGCCACCCGCCGCGCCGCCGCCTCGACGCTGCTGCCTTCGATCGGCGGCTCGGCCTCGGGATCCCGCTCCGGCCAGGACTTCGACACGTTCGGCACCAGCGCCGATCGCGTCTCGTGGCGCGGCGTGATCGACGCGAGCTACGAGATCGACTTCTGGGGCCGCAACCGGGCCGGCGCCATCGCGGCCGAGGCGAGCGAGCTCGCGTCGGCGTTCGACCGCGACACCGTCCTGCTGAGCCTCTCCGCCGAAGTGGCGGCGACCTGGCTGCAGTATCTGGCGATCGAAGACCGGATCGACGTGGCGCAGGCCAATCTCGACAACGCCCGCATCGTGCTGGAGCTGATCGAGACGCGGGTGGATCTCGGGGCCGTATCGCCGCTCGAGCTCGCGCAGCAACGCAGCACCATCGCCGGCATCGAGGCCTCGCTCAGCGAGCTTCGCCAGCAACGGGCCCAGACGCTGAACGCGCTGGCGCTGCTGCTCGGCGAGCCGCCGGGGGAAATCGCCGTCGGCAGCGAGGGGCTGTCGGCGGTGCGCCTGCCGGTGGTCCAGCCGGGGCTTCCGTCGGAGCTGCTCACGCGGCGACCCGACATCGCCCGCGCCGAGGCCCAGCTTCTCGCCGCCAACGCCGATATCGGCGCGGCGCGCGCCGCCTATTTCCCCAGCATCGGCCTGACCGGGCAGGCGGGCTTCGGCAGCACCGCGCTCGCCTCGCTGTTCGAGCCGGCGAGCGCGCTCTACACGCTCGCCGGCAGCATCACCGCGCCGATCTTCAGCGGCGGCCGCCTGGATGCCGAATACGACCGGGCCCGCGCCCGCTACGACGAGCTGGTGGCGAACTATCGCGGCGCCGTGTTGGCCGGCTTCCGCGACGTGGAGGACGCCCTCGCCGCCGCGCGCTATCTGGCCGAAGTGGAGGCCGCGCAGCAGGAGGCGGCCACCCAGGCGGCCGAGGCATTCCGTCTCGCCGAGACGCAGTACCGGGCGGGGGCGGTCGACTTCCTGACTGTCCTCGACGCGCAGCGCAGCCTGTTCTCGGCCGAGGATGCGCTGGTGCGGGCGCGCCTCGCCCGCCTCGATGCCGCCGTGTCGCTCTACCGCGCCCTCGGTGGCGGCTGGAGCGATCCTCGCCGCTGAGACGAAGCATCCACAGGGCGGAGGCGGCCTCCGCCCATTTGTCACTTTACAGAACTGAAAATCGACATATGAAGCGGCTTGGCAGCCCGAACGGCGGGCCGGCTGAGCTATATACCCCGACCGAGGGGAAGTGAGCCGCCAATGGTCGACCGCACGGTAGAGGAGCTCCGGGCTCGCGCGGAAGAAGTCTCGGCGCTGCTCAAGGTTCTGTCGCATCCGAACCGCCTCCTGATCGCCTGCGATCTGATGGAGGGAGAGCACTCGGTCGGCGAGATTGAGAGCCGGACCGGCGTGCGGCAGCCCGCCCTCTCCCGCGAGCTCGCGCGGCTTCGCGAGGAAGGTCTCGTCGGCACCCGCCGGGCATCGAAACAGATCTTCTACCGTCTCATCGACCCCCGGGTGCCGCGACTGCTCGACGCCCTCTGCCGGTCCCTCCGGGATGAGAGGGGGGCCCGCGCCCGAGCGGCGGAGCTGACCGATGGCGGCGGCCCGGATGAATGGAGCAATATCGCATGAAACCGGAAGTGGAAGCGTTCTTCGACGAGCCGACGAACACCGTCAGCTACATCGTCGCCGACCCGGCAACGAAGAAGTGCGCGATCGTGGATTCCGTGCTCGACTACGATCCCGCCTCGGGCCGGACCAGCCGCAAATCCGCGGACGCGATCATCGCCCGGGTCCGCGAGGCAGGGCTCGAGGTCGAATGGATTCTGGAGACGCACGTTCACGCCGACCACCTCTCCGCCGCCCCGTATCTGAAGGAGGAGCTCGGCGGAAAGCTCGCGATCGGGTCGGGGATCAGGATCGTCCAGGAGACGTTCGGGAAAATTTTCAACGCGGGCACCGAATTCCAGCGCGACGGCAGCCAGTTCGACGTCCTGTTCGACGACGGCGACACGTTCAGGATCGGCACGATCGACGCACGGGCGCTGCACACGCCGGGGCACACGCCCGCCTGCATGACCTATGTCATCGGCGACGCGGCCTTCGTCGGCGATACCATCTTCATGCCCGACTACGGCACGGCGCGCGTCGATTTCCCGGGCGGCGATGCACGCCAGCTCTACCGCTCGATCCAGAAGATCTTCGCGTTGCCGGACGCGACGCGGCTCTTCCTCTGCCACGACTACAAGGCCCCCGGCCGCGACGAGTATCGCTGGGAAACCACCGTCGCCGAGGAGAAGCGCTCGAACCTGCATGTGCGCGAGGGCATCAGCGAGGACGAGTTCGTGAAGATGCGCACCGAGCGCGACCGGACGCTCTCCATGCCGAGGCTGATTCTTCCGTCGGTGCAGGTGAACATGCGCGCGGGCGCGTTCCCGCCGCCGGAAGACAATGGGCAGCGCTATCTGAAGATCCCGATCGACGCACTCTGAGGAGAGGAAAGCCATGACGTTGCAGCCGAGGAAGCTGAGCCCATCGGTATCGGTCGCACCGCAATTGCGGGTGGAGGACGTGGCCGTGGCGGCGGAATACGGCTTCAGGGCGATCATCAACAATCGCCCGGACGGCGAGAGTGGCGATCAGCCGCCGGCGGCCGAGATCGAGGCAGCGGCCGCGCGCGCCGGCCTCGCCTACCGGCACATCCCGGCCGTCTCTGGAAGCCTGACCGAAGGCGACGTCGAGGCGGTTCGCGCCGCGCTGGACGAGCTGGAGGGGCCCGTGCTGGCCTTCTGCCGCTCGGGCACGCGCTCGGCGATGCTCTGGGCGCTCGCCGAGGCGGACCGGCTCCCGCCGGAGACGATCCTCGAAGCCGGAGCCGCCGCCGGTTACGACCTCTCGCCGCTCCGCCCGCACCTGGAGGCGCGCGGCCGTTCGGGCCGCCGGGGCTGAGGCTCGAAACTTCAGGAACATCGGCCGACAGGTCGTCGTTACCGAACCGAAGGTGGCACCTCACCGCGCCGAACCGCTTGCGCGATGCCGTCATGACATGTGACCGGGGGACCGACGATGGAGGCACTCGACCCGATCTTCCTCGCACGCGTCCAGTTCGCGTTCACGATCAGCTTCCACATCATCTTTCCCGCCTTCACGATCGGTTTAGCCAGTTACCTGGCGGTGCTGGAAGGGCTCTGGCTCGCCACCGGTCGCCCGGTCTACATGCAGCTCTATCGCTTCTGGCTGATGCCGTTCGCGATCGCCTTCGCCATGGGCGTCGTCTCCGGGATCGTCATGAGCTACCAGTTCGGCACCAACTGGGGGCCGTTCGCGGAAAAGACCGCGCCGGTCCTTGGGCCGCTCCTCGCCTATGAGGTGCTGACCGCCTTCTTCCTCGAGGCCGGCTTCCTCGGCGTCATGCTGTTCGGGATCAACCGGGTCGGGCCGAAGCTGCACTTCGTCGCGACCCTGTTCGTGGCTGTCGGCACGCTCATCTCCGCGTTCTGGATTCTGTCGGCGAACAGCTGGATGCAGACGCCCGCCGCCTACCTGGTCGAAGACGGGCGCTACGTGCCGGAGAGCTGGATCGGCGTCATTTTCAATCCGTCCTTCCCCTACCGCTTCCTGCACATGACCCTGGCCGCCTACCTCACCACCGCCTTCGTGGTGGGTGCGGTCGGCGCGTGGCATCTGTTGCGCAACCGGCAGAACCAGCCCGCGCGCGTCATGTTCGCGATGGCGGTGGGCATGGCGGCGGTCGTGGCGCCGACGCAGCTGGTCGTGGGCGACCTGCACGGGCTGAACACGCTCGAGCACCAGCCGGCGAAGGTCGCGGCGATGGAAGGGCACTTTCAGACGCAGACCGGCGCGCCGCTGATCCTGTTCGGTCTGCCGGACATGGAAGCGGGCGAGACGCGCCACGAGATCGGCATTCCGAAGCTCGGAAGCCTCATCCTCGGGCACTCGCTAGACGCCGAGATCGTCGGTCTCGATGCCTTCCCGCGGGACGAGTGGCCGCACGTGCCGACGGTGTTCTGGTCCTTCCGGGTCATGGTGGGCATCGGCCTCCTGATGATCGCCTTCGGCGCCGTCGGGGTGGTGCAGGCGTTTCGGCGGCGGCTGTTCGATGCGCCGTGGTATCTGCGCTGGGCGGTCCTGATGGGGCCGATCGGCTTCGTGGCGCTTCTCGCCGGCTGGTTCGTGACCGAGGTCGGACGCCAGCCCTGGGTGGTCTTCGGTCTCATGCGGACGGCGGACGCGGCGTCGCCGATCGGTGCGCCCGGCGTCGCGACCTCGCTGCTCGGCTTCATCGTGGTCTACCTTCTGATCTTCACGGCCGGCACGGCCTACATGATCCGCCTGATGGCGCATTCTCCGGAGATGCCGAGCGACGAGGCCGTCGAGGAAGGACCGATTCGGACCGCCGGCATCATGCCCGGCCCGGCGCAGGACCATCAGCATCAGCATCACCATCACCATTAGACGGGGGAGGCTGCCATGCTCGACATGCCGACGATCTGGGCAGTCATCATCGCGGTGGCGCTGCTCGCCTATGTGATCCTCGACGGGTTCGACCTCGGCATCGGGATCCTGTTCCCGCTCGGCCGCGACCGTGACGAGCGGGACACGATGATGAACTCGGTCGCCCCGGTGTGGGACGGAAACGAGACCTGGCTGGTTCTCGGCGGCGCCGGCCTGTTCGCGGCCTTCCCGCTCGCCTATTCGATCCTCCTCACGGCGTTCTACGCGCCGGTCATCGCCATGCTGCTCGCCCTCGTCCTGCGCGGGGTCGCCTTCGAGTTCCGGTTTCGAACGCGTCGTCGCGAGAGTCGGAACTACTGGGACTGGTCGTTCATCGGAGGCTCGGCGGTCGCGGCGTTCTCGCAGGGGGTGATGGTCGGCGCCTTCGTGCAGGGGGTCGCCGTCGAGAACGGCGTCTATGCCGGCGGCTGGTTCGACTGGCTCACGCCGTTCACCGTGCTCTGCGGGGTATCGCTGATGGTCGGCTACGCGCTGCTCGGCGCGTGCTGGCTCGTGATAAAGACCGAAGGGCCGCTGCAGCGGCGAATGCGGAACCTGCAGCTTCCGCTGGGCGCCGCCGTCGTCCTGCTGATCCTGCTCGTCAGCTTCGGGACGGTGCTGGAGAACGACGCGGTGCGTGACCGCTGGTTCTCCTTCGGCTCGCTCTGGTTCCTGTGGGTCGTGCCGCTGCTGACGCTGCTGCTCGCCGCCGCCTATTTCTTCGCGGTGCGTGCCGACATGGAGGTGGTGCCGTTCCTCCTGGCGCTCGGCCTGTTCGTCGCCTCATTCGCCGGGCTCGCCGTCAGTCTCTATCCCTATCTGATCCCGCCGGACATCACCTACAGGGAGGCCGCGAACGCGGACGACAGCCTGACCTTCATGCTGGTCGGCGCCGTGTTCCTGATGCCGATCATCCTCGGCTACACCGTCTACTCGTACTGGATCTTCCGCGGCAAGCTGCGCCTGGGCGAGGGCTACCATTGAGGCGCGACGATCCGGGCTCGCCGCTGTGGAAGAGGCTCGCCTGGTTCGTCGGGCTCTGGATCGCCGGCGTGGCCGTCGTCAGCGCAGTCGGCTACCTGATCAAGCTCGCGATCGGCCCCTGAGGGCCTATTCAGCGGCGGCGCGGCGGTTCATCGCCTCGACCTCGGGCAAGACCTCGACGATGAGGCGCTGCGTCTGGTCGAGCATCTCGGCGTCGTCGCCGCCGATCGGGCGCAGGATGAACTTGGAGATGCCAGCGCCGATATAGGCGTGGATCCGGTCGAGAATGTCCCGGGCGTCGCCGACCACGAACACCTTGCGCGGATCCCGCCCGGTCCGTTTGGTCACGGCCTCGCCGCGTTTCGCGACGATCGGGTCGTCCCAGCTGCCGAAGCGGAACGAGAAGCCGGCGCCGTAATGATCCTCGTCGATGTTCCGCCCCGCCTCGCGCGCGGCCTCCTTGATCGCGGCGACCACGGGGGCGACCTGCTCCGGCGTCTCGAACCCGGCCTGCCAACCGGTGCCGAGCCGGCCGGTCCGGCGGATGGCCGCCTTGCTCGACCCGCCGATCCACATCGGGATCTGCTTCTGCACCGGCGACGGCGAGATCGAGGCGCCGTCATAGCGGAAATGCTTGCCTTCGAAGCTCACCGCCTCGCCGGACCAGAGACGCGCGATGATCTCCAGCGCCTCGTCGGCGATGGCGCCGCTGCCGGCGGATTCGCGCCCTGTCGCCGTCCAGTCGCGCGATTTCGGATTGCCGACGCCGAAGGCCGGCAGGAGGCGGCCGCCGCTCAGGAAGTCTATCGTCGCGCACTGCTTGGCGAGGAGGAGCGGGTCGCGCAATCCGGCCGAGGCGACGTTCATGCCGAACTTGAGCCGCTCGGTGGCCCCGGCGAGTGCGGCCATCACGCTCATCGTCTCGAGGAAAGGCTCTCTCGAAACGAGCCGGTCGCTCTGCCAGATCGAATCGACCCCGCCCGCCTCGCACGCCTCGACCCAGCGCCAGAACGGCGCATGCCCTGAAAACGGGAACTCCGCCAGCCCAAGCCCCACTCCGATGCCCATGACCGTCGCCTCCCGCGAGTGTCGTTTGGAAAGGCGATACTAGTCGGGCGGGGTCGATCAGGTCGAGACGAAGCGTCGGGTGGTGCCTTCGAGCACCAGACAGGTGAGACGGCCGGTCGCGAAGGCGCCGGTGTCGATGCCGATCCGGTTGTCGAGCACCTCGGGCTCGTCGACGATGGTATGTCCGTGCACCACCACCTTGCCGTGATCGGCGTCCGAGAACAGGAACTCGTCGCGAATCCAGACGAGGTCGTCGGCGCTCTGCCGGTCGAGCGGGACGCCCGGGCGAATGCCGGCGTGCACGAACAGATAGTCGCCTTCCACGTGCGACAGCTTCAGCGACCGGAGGAAGGCGAGATGCGCTGGCGGCAGTTTCGCCCGCAACTCGTCGCGAGCCCTGGCGAGCCGGTCGCGCTGGAACGAGATCCCGGCGGCATCCACGCCGTAGCTCAGCAGGGTGGCGCTGCCGCCGTTCATGATCCAGCCGGCGCCCTGGTCGGGGTCGTCGAGGAAGTCCAGCAGCCAGGCTTCATGATTGCCGAGGAGGTGAACGGCCTCGAATCCGGCGGGCGGGCCGGAGGCGAGCATCTCGATGACCGCCGATGACTCCGCGCCGCGATCGACATAGTCGCCGAGATAGACGATCACCCGCCGCGGCGGCGCGTCGGCGGCGTCTTCGACGATCGCCTCGTGCAGGATACGGAGAAGGTCCGCCCGGCCGTGAATGTCGCCGACGACGTAGAGTCGGGTGCTCGGCGGCACGGCGTTGGACGTCCCGGACCCTGCTGGGGTGAACAGTCGTGCGATGATTGATGGGCGTGTCGGCGGCATGCCGCCTCCAGCCGGATTATTCGCGGGGCGCGTGCTTGGCGAGGATCCGCTGCAGCGTGCGCCGATGCATACGCAGCCGGCGCGCGGTCTCCGAAACGTTGCGATCGCACTGTTCGTAGACGCGCTGAATATGCTCCCACCGTACCCGGTCGGCCGACATCGGCTGCTCCGGCGGCGGCGGCGGGCCGTCGCCCTGCTGCAGCAGGGCGGCTTCGACCGAATCGGCGTCGGCCGGCTTCGTGAGATAGTCGACGGCGCCCGCCTTCACGGCCGCGACCGCCGTGGCGATGTTGCCGTAGCCGGTCAGCATCACGATCCTCGCCTCCGGCCGCAGCTCCTGCAGCGTGCCGACCACGTCGAGCCCGCTGCCGTCTCCGAGCCGGAGATCGACCACTGCATAGCGCGGCGGCGCCCGCCGGACGGCCTCGATCCCCGCGACGACGCTGTCGGCCTGCTCCACTTCGAATCCCCGACGCTCCATCGCCCGGCTCAATCGCCCGAGGAAGATGGTGTCGTCGTCCACGATCAGGAGCGTGCGCTCGGTCTGCTCCTCTCCGCCGCTGCCATTCGATCCCGAGACCGTCATGTCTTCTCCCGCCGACCTGGTTTCTTTTCCCGTTTTCATGCCGATCGGCCCCGTCGTTCTTCCAATATGGCGCGTCGCCACACCACCGCAACTCTGGCTCCGCGCGGGCGCGCGTTGGCGAAGGACAATCGGGCGCCGTCCCTTTCCAGCAGGTTGACCGCGATGAAGATGCCGAGCCCCATGTGCTCCTCGTCGTCCGGCCGCCCGGAAATGTATGGCTCCCCGAGCCGGCCGAGAAGCGCCGGCGGGAAGCCGGGGCCGTCGTCGAGGATCGTCACCCGGAGCTCCCGCTCGTCCCACTCGAGATCGATCTCGACGCCGCGCCGCGCGAACTGGATCGCGTTCGCGATCAGATTGCCGAGGCCGTGCACCAGTTCGGGCCGGCGGCTGAGCACCGGCTCGGGCGCGCCGTCGGACGGCGGGTGAGGCCGGACGGTGACGGCGACTCCCTCGCGCTCGTGCCGCGCGACGATTTCCTGGATCAGTCCGGTGATCGGCACATCCAGGAACGGGTCGCGGTCGTCGGCGTCGGGCCGGCGGGCGAGCTCGGTCAGGATTTCCCGGCAGCGATCGGTCTGGGTCAGCAGAAGCTCGGCGTCCTCGGCGAGGGGGCTGTCGGGCGGCAGGTCGCGGGCGATCTCGCGCGCCACCACCGCGATCGTCGCCAGCGGCGAGCCGAGCTCGTGCGCCGCGGCCGCAGCCAGGGTGCCGAGCGAGGAGAGCCGCTGCTCCCGCGCCAGCGCGATCTGCGTGGCCGCCAGCGCATCCGACATGCGGCGCGATTCCACCGCCACCTTGCTGACATAGGCGGCGATGAAGACGATCGCGAACACGGTCGCGGCCCAGACGGCGAAGATCAGCGTCGGCGGCAGCGCTGGCGGCGCACCGTCCCACGGCAGGGGCATATGCCAGACGGCGAGGCCGCTGACGCAGGCGATCGCGAGCAGGCAGAGGCGGACGGTGCTGCCCCGCGACAGGACGGTCGCCGAAACCGTGACCGGGGCGAGCACGAGCAGCTCGAAGGGGTTGTTCAGGCCGCCGGTGAGATAGAGCAGCACCGAAAGCTGCACGATGTCGAAGCCGAGATAGAGCGACGCGTCGCGGTCGCCGAGCCTCGCATTGCCGCCGTGCCAGACGACGACGGCGAAGTTCAGGAGAACCGACGTCGCGACCACGAGCAGTGCCGGGACGATCGGCAGTTCGTAGCCGAGGCCATAATGAACGCCGAGCAGGCTCGCCGCCTGGCCGGCGACCGCGAGCCACCGGATCAGCACCAGCGTGCGAAGCTGCACCTGCCCTGCCGCTCCGGACTTGCCGGCCGGTGTCCGCGGCTCTGCCCCAGCCGTCGCTCCGGCCAACTCGACGCCCGTTCGTTCCGCCATCGGTTCCAGTCCCGCCGCGCCTCGGACGGGTTTACCCGGTGCGGGACCGGAGACCAAGAGCCGGCCGCCGGACAACGCTCCCCATTTTCCCCGGCCCTATGGTCGGGAGATCGCTTCCTCTGCCGGCGGCGCTCACTCCTTTCGAGGCTGCTTGTCGGGCCGGGCCCCGGCTTTCGCCTTGTCGTTCTCCACGTTCTCGGCGCCGGCGCGGGTGCCGCCGAACTTGTCCGAGCCGCCCTGTTCCTGACCCGGATAGTCGTGGTTTCCGGTGTGCTGCTGGTCGTGAACGATCTGCTCGTCGGTGCTCTTGCGCTTCGGCATGATGCCTTCTCCTGTTCGGACTCGCTCGGGCAACAGCGCGTCGAGCGCGTGGTTCCGGGCCTGTCGTCCGCGAAAGGTTCGCCGCGATGAAGCCGTTGCTGCACCCGTTCCTCGTCAACGACCGGTTCGGCGACCCTGCGCTCTACGTCCGCTCCCTGTTCGAGCGGCGATCGTTCCTCTTCGACATGGGAGATCTCGGTCCGCTCTCGCCGCGCCGCCTCCTTGGCATCTCGGAGGCTTTCGTCTCGCACACGCACATCGATCATTTCATCGGCTTCGACCGTTTGTTGCGGACCCTCGTCGGGCGGGATCGCACGGTCCGGCTGTTTGGCCCCACCGGATTCATCGATCGGGTGGAGCATCGCCTCGCGTCCTATACCTGGAACCTGGCCGACCTGTTCGAATGCGACCTCGTGTTCGAGGTGACGGAAGTCCACGCCGCCGACGCCGGCCGCCGCGCGCGGCTGCGGCTCACGCACCGGTTCGTTCGAGAGGACGAGGAGCCGATCGCCCTCGTCGACGGGTTGTTGCACGACGAAGGCGGGTACAGGGTTCGCTGCGCGATCCTCGACCATCGCACACCGTGTCTAGGTTTCGCGGTGACGGAGGATCGGCACATCAACGTCTGGAAGAACCGCCTCGAGGAGCGGGGGCTCGCCGTCGGCCCCTGGCTGCGCCGGCTCAAGCAGGCGGTCCGCGAGACTCGCCCAGAGGATACGCCGATCGAGGTGGCGTGGCGCGCCGACGATCCGGACCGGCCGCGAACCCTGCCGCTAGGCCGGCTGAAGCAGGAGATCCTGACGCTCAGCCCCGGCCAGAAGATCGGCTACGTCACCGATGTCGCCGGCACCGCGGAGAACGTGCGCCGGATCGTCGACCTGGTGCGGGACGCCGACATCCTCTTCATCGAGGCGCCGTTCGCCCGCGCCGACATCGATCTCGCCG
>JAJUGE010000036.1 GCA_029268305.1 Alphaproteobacteria bacterium | reverse complement strand
CGCTCCTGGACCGAGCGAACGCCGATGCCAGGAAACTTGTGCGACATGTAGGCAGAAGTGCTTTCACGGCGTCGGCGATCACGGAGCCTGGTTCGCAATCGTCTCTTCGCGTGGTCGAGTCGCCCCCGCATGCGGCTCTGCCAGCTGGCGCCGGGCGCCTTGCTTAGGGCGGACCGCTGCTCGACCAACGCGGCGACGATCCTCTCGCTGGAAAGGGCACCATCGAGGCCGGCAAGGTGATGCGCCAGGATGGCACGTCGATCATCCGTGAGCGGCGCAGCAGCGCCGGCCGCAATCGCACGGGCGCGCTCGATCAGCGCTTCGGCCTCCGAATAGTTTTCACTGAGAGAGTTCGGAAGATGAACATCGAACGTATCGGAGAGCACCGGGCGGAAAGCGAGCGCGGGGGTGCCGATCGCGGCCGCTTCGACGGCACTGGTGCAGCCGTTATGAATGAGGACGCTGGCCGCTGCGAGCCACGGCACCACCGAGCCCTCGTGCACTACGGCGACGTTGGGCAGGTCTTTGGCGACCTCTCTCCAAGCCTCCGCATCTTCCGATGGATGAGGGCGGACGACGAGAGTGCGGGGTGCGATTGCGCGGGAGAGAGAAGGTATCAGCGCGAGAAAATGCTCGAAGAGGGCTCGTCGGTGACGGAGAAATCCGGCGCGAAACTCGTCCACGTCCTCGGGCGGCACCCAGTCCGCGACTCTGAATCGGGTCTGCCCGGGGATGAAATGATTCACCACGCCAAAATTGCTGTTGAAGAGGACGAAGTCGCCGAACCGATCCTTGAGGGACGCGATCTCCGGTGCGTGGAATGGCCGCAGCTCCATTCGCATCATGTCGGTCCGGGGATTGCCCGAGGTGATGATCGGAGCGCCGGTATACCATTGCGACTGCCGCCACACGGCAGCGTTGGCTTCACCCCAGGCGAACAGTACACGTGCCCGTGGGAATGCATCGGGATCGATCTGCTTCAGGAACAGGTCGTCGTCGAACCTGGCGAGCGCTTCCTCGTCGAGAGCGACAATCGTGTGGCCGAGCGCCTCGAGCAGCCGGAAAACGCGGCGGCTCGCCGAGCGGACATCCTTGGAAAGGTAGATCGAGCGTGGCAGGGCCGGCAGACGCTCGTGCATCGAGGTTCGACCACCGATGATCGCCGGCAGCCCGTGTTCTGCTGCACAGAGGGCGAGCAGCAGCTTGCCATCGAACTCCCGGTTCAGGGTCTCGACGGGGATGAGAAGAGAATCAGGCACTGAGTAGGGCATGCGCGCGAGGATCCGGAAGGGGCTTGATGGCGTCGGCAGCGTCCCGCAGCCTCGGCTCGAGGAGAGTTGCATTTCTATTACGGCGACATGATTTTTCCATTACTTTCCGCCCCGACCGGTTCTCACCGGTTCCAAGAGTGGGGCCGAGATTCGCTCCCCGGCACGCTGCCTGCTCAGACATCTGGTGAAATGTGATCAAGATCAGCCTTCCCCGAACGGTCACCAGGAGCTTCCCACGTCTGACACGTTCAGCGTCCTTCTATCAGGACAAGCGTTGGTCCGGGACGGACCTGCGTTGGGAAATGATTCGGTCCCGCCTCGATGCAGCCGACGGATCGCTGCTCGACATCGGCTGCAACGTCGGCGCGCTGACACGCCAGGCTGCGGAAGCTGGCCTTCTCGCGTACGGGCTCGACGTACAGAAGGAGGCGATCGCGGCGGCTGTGAAAACGCATCGCGGCGTTCCCGGGCTTTCTTTCATGTGGCTGGACTTGACGCCGGAAGCTCTGGCGCGTCTGCCGAGCTTCGATGTGGTCCTCTGTCTCTCGGTGCATCATTATTGGGTGCGCAGCTACGGCGAGGCCGAATCCTGGCGCATGATGCGTACGCTCGTTGAAAAAGCCCGCCGCAAGCTGTTCTTCGAGCCAGCCAGCATCCGGTCCAAATACGGCAGTTCCCCGCCGGACATCGTCGATCTGGACAGGGAGTCGATCATGGAGCTCACGATGGCGAGACTGGCGGACGTTAGCGGGCCGCAGCGAGTCGTCACATGCCTCGGCGAGACCCCCTGCCTGGGCCGCGAGCCCTTCCGAATGCTGTTCATGGTCTCGACGGAATAGCCGGCCGATCCTGATGAAAATCAACGGCCACCAGGTCGAGTCGTCGATGGAGACACTGGCCGAGATCGAAGTCGCGCTGGGAACCGGCGGGGGCGGTTCGGCCGCCCGCTTCAGGCGCATCGGGCGGTGGCTCGTGCAGGAGGGATTTCTCACATCGGAACTGAGCCGCCGCTGGAAGCTCGCCTCGGGCCCGGCGGCGGAGCTGCCGAGCCTTTCGGCCATCTCTTCGAGGCAGATCCTCATGAAGCGGCTCCTGGGGGAACCGTGGAAGGGATCGAGCGTCTCCCAGGCGGTCTTCTTCAAATCCAATCTTCGCGCCTTCTACCTCGGTTCGCACGGCGTCTCGATCAAGATGCGCGGGCCGGCGCGCTCGCTGGAGAACTTCAGGACCGATGTCGATGCGAGAGCCGCGGTTCTGGAGTCGCACACCGTCGAGGTTCCGCCGCTCATTCATGTCGATCTGGCCGCGGTGATCCCGTTCCTTTGCGAAGAGCTGGTGCCCGGAACGACGGCTGCCAGTCCGCATGGGCATCGACTGATCCTCGAACGATTTCTTCCGCAGATGTTGCATCTGTACGGCTATTTCGGCATCGAGGAGGAGCGGCTCGGCACGTACTTCGATCTGGAGCGATTGGCCGGTGCCCTGGCCTCCGCCAATCTGCCGGGCGAATGGAAACGTGAAGAAGCCTGTCGATGCGCGATGATCCATTGCCTTACGGCAGAGCGTGGATGGTCCGACGCCGGCATCCCGATCAGTGTAGGACACGGCGATCTATCTCCAGAAAACATGATCGTTTCGGCCGGCGATCGGATCGTCGTCGTCGACTGGGAGCTGTCCGGGCGGATGCCGCTTGCGTGGGACCTGAGAAAGCTTCTGGCGCGAGTGCCCGGTGCCGGCGCTCGCATTTTCGATCTGCTGCAGGAGCGACTCGACCGTTCTGTCACGGGAGGGATGTTGCCGCTCGGTCAGCAGTTGATCACCGTTGCGGCGGCGCAAGTGGCGGCGACGCTGCAGGCGCTCGAAAGCACCGGGGCCTCCGCCGATGACAAGGCCGTTCCCCGGCTGAGGCGCAGGCTGAAGCGGGAGTTCGCCTCGGCTGCCCGTTTTCTCGAAGAGGCGGGCGTCCCGGTCCACTGACGGGCAGACACTAGCGGGCTGCCGCGGGCGCGAACAAGGGCTCGACCGCCCGCCAGATTTCGCCGCGGTAGTCCACCGCCGAAGGTTCGACCCTCAGGATCGCTTCGAGGAAGGTTTCTATGTCGAGATCCGCTATCCGGAGCCGGCAGGCCTGTCGTTTAAGCAGTGCGTTCTCGACGATCTCGTCCTGGAGGGATGCCTCGACCGAAGCGGGCCGGATCGTACAGACGGGGCGACGGGAAGCCAGTGCCTCGCAGAACATGCTCAGCGAATCTTCGGTGAGCACGACGAGATCGGCGGAGTACAGTTCGGACATCGAGAGCGATCCGGTGGCCCGGTAATCGAAGTAGCGGCAGACCCCCGCGCGTGCCAACTCAGTGAAAAGAACGGATGCCGCGTCCGGCGTTCTCCTCGAGCCGGCGACCGTCCACCGAATGCCGAGATCGGAGCCGGACTTGCGAACGAAGTCGGCGATCACCCGCCACTCGGCTTCCGAGTAATCGAACTCTTGCGAAGGGCCACCCAGGAGCAGACTCGCGTCGGCACCCGCGAAGTCGCTCTCGCGCCCCAGCTTGCGCGGGACGGGTAGCTGTTCCGGCTGAACCAGATTGGGCGTCGGGCAATACACCATGTTCGGCTCCCGCACGAACCCGGTGAACGGCACGAGCACGGCCGTGCAATGGCGGCGGTCGTCGGAATCGGCGAGCCCGCAATTGATGAGCTTTGCACCGAAATGCGCGGCGACGAACCGGCCCGCGGAAAGCGTCTTGACGCCGGAAGTGATCACCACGTCGGGAGGCGTCAGCCGGGAAAGATCGATGCCGAACAGCACCCGGACCCAGAAGGTCCTGCTTCTTCGAGCGTGCCGGGCAATGAACCTCCTGATCGGACCCCGCGCAAACGCTGCCAGATCGATCCGCCGACGTTCGACCTTCAGATCGACATGCTCCGCGACGATCCGAGCCAACCCCTCCACCTGGTTGGAATGGCCGGGCTTGTCATCGACCAGCAACAGCACCTGCGTCGGGCGAGAGGGGGTGGAACGCGACGAGATCGACACTGTTGCTCAGCAAATCACGGGAGCGGAGAAATGGCAGAAACCACGACCGATCACGATGCCATACGCAAGTGGGCCGAGAGCAAAGGCGGGAAGCCTGCGGCCGTGGAGACCACCTACAAGGGCGACGATGTCGGCATCGTTCGCATCATGTTTCCCGATTCCGAGCAGTCCGAGCATGATGCGCTAATGGAGATTTCATGGGACGAGTTCTTCGACGAATCCGAGAAGCGGGACCTGGCGCTCCTCTACGAGAAGGATAGCATGTTCTCGAAGATCATCGGGCGCGATTCGACCGAGCGGCGACAAGAGGGGCAGGCCCGACGCCGGAGGTGAATGACGGCACGGCTCGACGGTTGCTCCGACTGGAACGGGTGACGGCCCGGAGCGTTAGGGGAGAGGTAGTCCGAGATTTGTTTCCCGCGATCTCACAGGAGCAGCTGCTATGAAGTGGAAAACCCCGAAAGTAATCGAGATTCCCGTCGGCACGGAAATCAACAGTTACGCCTGCGCGACGCTCTGAGGGCGCTCGGCTTCGGCCGATCCCGAATTGCCGGAATGGCCGGAGAGAGGTTCGGTTGCACGTCCTGATCCTCGGCGCAGGAGCCGGCGGCGGCGTTCCGCAGTGGAACAGCAACAGCGAAGCCTGTCGACGTGCGCGTGCCGGGAAGGGGCCCGCGTTGATGCAGTCCAGCCTCGCCATATCGGCAGACGGCCGGCAGTGGGTTCTGCTCAACGCCTCTCCCGATCTTCGGCAGCAGATCGCGGCGTCACCGGCGCTCCACCCCAAGGGGGACCGGCGCCACAGTCCGATCGTTTCGGTCGTTCTCACCAATGGCGACGTGGATCATGTGGCAGGTCTGCTGACGATGCGCGAAGGCCACAGTTTCGGCATCTATGCCACGCCGGCCATCCTGGAGACGCTGCAGGAAGACCGCATCTTTCGCGTGCTCGATAGGACCCGGGTCGAGTTCAATCCGATCGAACCCGGAACGCCATTCGATCCGGCTGGCCCGGGATCGAGTTCGTCGGGACTGCGGGTCGAAGCGTTCGAGGTTCCCGGCAAGGTCGCCCTTTATCTCGAGGGAGAGGGTGCCGGTCCGATGTCGGACCCGCCGGGAGCCACCATTGGCCTTCGCGTTTCGTCGGAAGCCGAAGGCGGTAATTCCATCTGCTACGTGCCAGGATGCGCGGCCATCGATGAGAGCGTACGGCGCGCGGTTGCCGGCAGCGACGTGCTTTTGTTCGACGGCACGCTATGGCGCGACGACGAAATGATCCGACAGGGAGCAGGCACGAAGTCCGGCAGGCGGATGGGTCATGTCAGCATGAGCGGGCCGGAGGGTTCGATCGCGCGGCTGGCCGGGACCGACACAGGTCGGAAGGTCTTCGTTCACATCAACAACACCAACCCGGTGCTCCTGTCCGAATCCGACGAGCGGGCGGAGGCGGAGAAAGCCGGCTGGGAGATCGGCTACGACGGGATGGAGATAAGGCTCTGACGCATACCCAGGACACCGCGTCAAGCGGGTGTGCAGACTCTCTCCTGAGCGAGGAGGAGATGAGATCGGCGATCGCGCGCATCGGTGAGGAGCGCTACCACAGCCGACACCCGTTCCACCGCCTGCTCCATGGCGGTGGTGCCAGCCGAGGCCAGGTGCAGGCCTGGGTGCTGAACCGCTTCTACTATCAGGCTTCGATCCCGCTCAAGGATGCCGCGCTGATGTCGAAGAGCCGGGACCGAGAATTCCGGCGGGAATGGCGCCGCCGGATCGACGAACACGACGGTCGCGGCGACAACGAAGGCGGCATCGAACGCTGGCTCGTATTGGCAGAGGCGGTCGGCCTCGACAGGGCAGCGGTCGCGCGCCACGAAGGCATCCTGCCGATCACCCGCTTCGCCGTAGACGCCTACGTGCAGTTCGTGCGCGAGCGGAGTCTGCTCGAAGCGGTCGCGTCGTCGCTCACGGAGCTGTTCGCACCGAAGATTCACGAGGAACGCATCGCCGGGCTGCTCCGGCATTACGATTTCGCCAACGATCGGACGGTCTCCTATTTCCAGCGACGGCTCGAGGAGGCGCCGGGAGACGTGGAGTTCGGCCTCGACTACGTTCTGCGGAATGCCCGCAGTCGTGCCGAGCAGGAGGCCTGCCTCGCCGCGGTACGCTTCAAGACCGATCTTCTGTGGGCTCAGCTCGACGGCCTTTATCACGCCTATGTGGAGCCCGCTCATCCGCCGCCGGGTGCCTTCGTTCCGGGGGCTCCGTGACGGCGGTCGAGGAATGCTCCGTGCCCCGCCTCGCCCGTGGCGTGCGAACGCGGTTCGATCCCACGCGCCAGAAATGGATCGTCCTCGCACCCGAGCGTCTCTTCGTTCCCGACGAGATTGCCTTTGAGATCATCAGGCGATGCGACGGAACCGCCACGGTCGGGGCGATCGCCGACGATCTCGCCGCTGCGTTCCACGAGCAGCGCCACGTGGTGCTGAAGGACGTGACCGCCCTCCTGAGCGATCTCGCGGAGAAGGGGGTGGTGGTCACGTGATCGACCCTCCACTGGCGGTATTGGCCGAGCTTACCCACCGTTGCCCACTGCAGTGTCCCTATTGCTCGAATCCGGTCGAGCTGGAGCGGTCCAAGACCGAGCTCTCTACGGCCGAGTGGATCCGGGTGATGCGGGAGATCGCGGACGTCGGCGCGCTGCAGGTGCACCTTTCCGGCGGTGAGCCCATGGCACGGCCCGACCTCGATCAGATCGTCGCCGCCGCGCGGGATGCTGGGCTCTACTCGAACCTGATCACATCGGCCGTGCTGCTGACGGAAGAGCGGATGGAGCGGCTCGCAGGCGCCGGGCTCGACCACGTACAGATAAGCTTCCAGGACAGCGAACCAGCCCGCGCTGACCGTATCGCCGGCTATCGCGGCGCACTGGCGAAGAAGAAGCGAGCGGCCGAGGCTGTCCGGATGTGCGGTCTGCCTCTGACCGTGAACCTCGTGGTCCATCGTCAGAATCTGACGACCCTGGAGGACCTGCTGACGATGGCGGTCGATCTGCTGCCGCAGCGGATCGAGGTGGCGCACGTGCAGTATTACGGCTGGGCTATTCGCAATCGCGCCGCCTTGATGCCGACGCCGGAGCAGGTGCGCTCCGCCCTCGAGACGGTCGAGCGGGCGAGGGAGCGCCTGAGGGGCCGCGTCACCATCGATCATGTCGTACCGGATTATTACGGCCGCCGGCCGAAGGCCTGCATGGGCGGGTGGGGGCGTCGCTTCCTGAACATCACCCCGTCGGGCAAGGTGCTGCCGTGCCATGCTGCGGAATCGCTTCCGGGGATGGTATTCGAAACGGTCCGCGAGCGAACGATCGGCGAGATATGGCGGGATTCGCCGGCCTTCGACGCGTTCCGTGGCACCTCCTGGATGCCGGAGCCCTGTCGGTCGTGTGAGCGGCGGGAGATCGACTGGGGCGGCTGCCGATGTCAGGCGCTGGCGATCACGGGTGACGCTGCGGCGGCCGATCCCGTCTGCGACAAGTCCCCAGATCATGTCACGCTGACGAGCTTCACGAACCAGGCGTTGGCCGAAGGTGCACCCGATCTCGTCTACCGCCGCTACGGCGCCCGAGCAGGCTAGCCGGAAGGGTGGGGGCTCGCATCTGCACGTTGCCGGGCCTCATTCTCTTCGGCTTCGAGGCCGCACCTTCGATCAGCGGGGCCTTTTCGATCTTCCGACGCGAATTTCGCTCCCTCTGCCGACCCGTTTCATCGCTCGAGCGTTACTGGCGGGGCATCGGGCATCCCACCGAGCCGGAGGCAGCGAGAGAGGACCCCGGGTGAAGCAGATTTCGAGCGCGCTGCCATGGGTTGCCATCTATCTCCTCCTCGTTACCGCGCCGCTGCTGGTGCTGCTGATGGGAGAGATGCCGCCCGGGGTCGAATTCTGGTGGGATTTCGCGATGGCTCTCGGATTCGCCGGCATGGCGATGATGGGGGTGCAATTCGCCCTGACCGCCCGGTTCCGGCGAGCCACCGCGCCCTTCGGAATCGACGTCATCTATTATTTCCACCGCTACCTCGCGATTGTCGCGCTGTTCGTGGTTCTTGCCCACTTTCTCATCATCTGGATCGGCTACGACGAAGCGCTGGGAGAGACGATCGACCCTCGCAAAGCACCCTGGGAGTTGACGATGGGGAGGGCGGCACTCGTGATGTTCGCCCTCGCAGTCGTCACCTCGCAATGGCGCGCCCAGTTGAGATTGGAGTATGGGCTGTGGCGGTACTCGCACGTATTCTTCGCCACGATCGGTTTTGCCGCGGCGGTCGCCCACATTCTCGGCGTCGGCTACTACACCGAAGCACCGGGCAAGCGGGCGATGTGGCTGACCGCGACATTGTTCTGGGTTCTGCTTCTGCTTTGGGTCCGAGTGGTGAAGCCATGGAGCCAGCTACGACACCCCTACCGTGTCGACGAGGTTCGTGAAGAGCGTGGCAACTCGTGGACCTTGGCTCTGGTACCGGACGGGCACCGCGGGCTGAAGCGTTTCATGCCGGGCCAGTTCGCCTGGCTCACGCTTCGCTCATCGCCTTTTCTTCTGCGCGAGCATCCCTTCTCCATTTCCTCGCCTCCGGAAAAGCTCCCGCGGCTCGAATTCACGATCAAGGCGCTCGGCGATCGCACTGGCACGATCAGGAGTTTCAAGCGGGGAGAGGCGGTTTATCTGGATGGCCCTTATGGGATGTTCAGCATCGACCGCTATCGAGATACGCCGGGCTTTGTCGGCATCGTCGGCGGCGTCGGTATCACGCCGGTGATGAGCATGTTGCGGAGCATGGCCGAGCGGGGCGACCGTCGCCCCTTTCAGCTGTTCTATGCCAACCGCAACTGGGACGACGTGACCTTCCGCGAAGAGCTGGAAGATCTCCGCAGCCGTCTCCAGCTCGATCTCGTACACGTTCTCGAAGAGCCGCCGGAGGACTGGGAAGGCGAGAGCGGCTTCGTCACGAAGGAAATGCTCAACCGCCTTCTGTCGACCGCTAAACGGGCCGAGATGTCATACTTCGTCTGTGGGCCGCCGCCGCTCCTGGCTGCTGCGGAAGACGGGCTGACGGCACTCGGCGTACCCCTCCGGCAGATCAAGGTCGAGATCTTCAATCTCGTATAGGAGCAGGCGATGCGCAGGCGGAAAGCCTTGCTGGTGGTGCTGTTGACGGCCTCGCTGGTCGTACTCCTCGCTCTCGGCTTCGCGTTGCTGCAGCCTTCGGTCGCGCCCGTGCCGACCCCGCAATGAGCGCCGACACTACTTCAGGGTCTCGGGGTTGAGGACCCGCACCGGCCTGCCGTCCATCCACGCCTTTATGTTCTCGACCGTATCCTTGTAGAAGACCTCCATCGTGTCTTCCGTCACGTAGCCGAGATGCGGCGTCAGGACGACGTTGTCGAGGGAGCGCAGTGGATGATCGGCGGGCAACGGCTCGGTGCCGTATGTATCGAGACCCGCGCCGGCGATCACCTTCTCCTGCAGCGCCGCCACCAACGCGTCTTCATCGACGATCGGACCGCGCGAGGTATTGACCAGATATGCGGTCGGCTTCATCAGGCCGAGCTCGTGTTTCCCGACCAGCGCCCGTGTCCGTTCGCTCAGCACCAGATGGATCGAGATGAAGTCGGCCTGGCTGAAGAGCTCGTCTTTCTCGACCCTCTTCGCTCCCTGTTCTGCCGCCCTCTCTTCGGTGAGATTCTGACTCCAAGCGATCAGGTTCATGCCGAACGCCTTGCCGTAGTCCGCCACCTGCGATCCCAGTCGGCCTAGGCCGAGCAGGCCGAGCGTCGAGCCGTTCAGGGTGCGACCCACGGTCGTTTGCCCGTTGCCCTTCTGCATCTGCCCGTGCTCGAAGGGGATGTGCCGCGCAAGCGCCAGGATCAGCCCCCAGGTCAGCTCCGGCGTGGGATGCATCTTGCCGCGGGTATGGCAGACGGTGATGCCTTTCTCTGTGGCGGCCTCCATGTCGATCGAGGCATTGCGCGCACCGGTGGTGACGAGCAGCCGCAAGTTCGGCAGCCGCTCGAGCAGTGTTCGCGGCATTGGCGTGCGTTCACGCATGACGCAGATAACGTCGAAATCCGCGAGACGTCGGGCGAGGGCGCTCTCGTCGGCTTCGTGATCGTTGAAGACCGTCACCTCGGCAGACGACCCGAGCGCGGTCCAGTCCGCCATCGTCAGGGCGATATGCTGGTAATCGTCCAGGACGGCAATCTTCGGCATCGGTGTCTCTCCTCGGGTGAACGTGAACCGGCGAACGCCGGAGATATTGCGGCAAGAACTCTACGCCGGCCGATCCGGGCGAGAGAATACCATCCTCACCATCAGGGCCATGCCGTCGCCGGCGGGCGCGAGCTGCTTGTCGCCATAGCGGGGGAGCGGGATCTGGTGAGCCCGGCAATACTGGATCAGGGCTTTCGTCACGTCACCGTAGCTCAGCTCGAGCTTCCGCGACGCGCCGCTGCCGTCGACCAAGCCAGCTACCACAGTGCCCTTGGTATCCGGCTCGACGTCGAGCGTGTTGAGCCGGTCTTCCACAGATGCCAGTCCCTTGCGAACGAGATGATCGCGCACAGCTTCGCTGAGCTCGTCCTTGTCGAACAGCAGCGTCCGCGTCTCGACGGGCATGACGGCGGTCCGTCCATAGCTTCCTCGACTTGGATGCTATCACCGGCCCCCGACGGTGCAAAAGGCGCCGTGCGTATTGCCGCGTCAGACCCGATCCTCGACAATTCGGCTTTGCAGGAGGCGTCAGATCCGGCCGGGGACACCGATGAAGCTGTTGCGCGACTGGTTCGAGCGGCATTTCTCGAACCCGCAGGTCGTGCTGCTCACGGTGCTGCTGGTGATCCTCACGGCGGCGATCGTGTTTCTCGCCAACATGCTGGCGCCGCTCGTCGCGGCGATCGTGATCGCATACCTGCTGCAGGGTCTGGTTGCGCGGCTGAAGCGGATCGGGATACCGCACCTGGCCGCCGTGATCGCGGTTTTCACCGCCTTCCTGGTAGCTCTGCTGCTGATGGCGTTCGTGCTGCTGCCGTTGCTGCTCGGGCAGGTCACCCAACTGTTCGGTCAGTTGCCGGACATCATGAACCAGACGCGATTGCTCCTGATGGAACTGCCGGAGCGCTACCCGAACTTCGTCACGCAGGAACAGGCGGATCAATTCCTGCGCCGGTTGCAGGCGGAGGTGTTCATTCTCACGCAGCAGCTTCTGAGTTACTCGTTCTCGTCGCTCGTCGCGCTCATCACGATGGTCGTCTACCTGATCCTGGTTCCGTTCCTGGTGTTTTTCCTCGTGAAGGACCGCGACCTGCTCGTCCAATGGTTCACGAGCTTCCTGCCGCAAGAGCGAGAGCTCGCAACCCAAGTCTGGAACGAGGTCGACGCGCAGATCGGCAATTTTGTCCGAGGCAAGGCGATCGAGATCCTGATCGTTGCCGCGGTCACGTTCGTGGTCTTCGCGCTCTTCGACCTCCAGTACTCAGCCCTGTTGGCAGCGATCACCGGGCTCTCGGTGCTGGTGCCCTATATCGGCGCTGCGGTGGTGATGCTCCCCGTCGGGATCGCCGCCTATCTGCAGTGGGGGATGTCCTCCGAGCTTCTCTGGGTCCTGATCGCCTATGGCATCATCCAGGCGCTCGACGGCAACATCCTGGCGACAATCCTCTTCAGTGAAGCCGTCAACCTGCATCCGGTGGCGATCATCGCGGCAATCCTGTTCTTCGGAGGTCTCTGGGGCTTCTGGGGCGTGTTCTTCGCCGTGCCTCTGGCCACAGTAATTCAGGCCGTCCTCCGTGCCTGGCCGAGGAGCCGGTCCGCAGGCAGGATGGCTGCTCAGTAAGCGACGTACATCGATGGAGGCGAAGAGCATGCCACTCAGCGGAATCAGAGTGATCGAGATCGGCCAGAACATCGCCGGCCCGTTCGCGGCCACCATTCTCGGCGACCTCGGAGCCGACGTGATCAAGGTGGAGAAGCCGGGTGGCGACGATGCCCGCGGCTGGCTGGTGAAGGCTGGAGACAGGACGGTGCCGCTCGCCTTCCATCTGCTCAATCACAACAAGCGGTCGATCGTGGTCGACTTCAAGAATCCGGAGGAAATGGCGAGCTTCCGGCGTCTGATCTCGGAGGCCGACGTCCTGGTGCACAATCTCCGCCCGGGCCTCTCCGAAGAGCTCGGCCTCGGAGCCGAGGCGATGCTGGAACTGAACCCACGCCTCGTCTACTGCGAGGTGTCGGCGTTCGGCCACAAGGGACCGCTCCGCCGCAAGCCTGGTTACGAGCCGCTCGGCCACGCCTACTCCGGCATCATGGCCGTCAATGGAGAGCCCGAGGGGCCGCCGCTGCGCACCGGCCCTTCGATCGTGGACCCCGGCACCGGCATGTGGTCGGCGATCGGCATTCTCGCCGCCCTGCGCCGGCGCGACGCCACCGGCAAGGGCGGTGTGGTGAATACCTCGCTGCTCGAGACCGCGCTCACCTGGGTCTATGGCCAGGCGGCCAGCTTTATGCTGACCGGCGAGGAGCCGCCGCGGCACGGCAACGCCAATGCCAATCTCGTCCCCTATCAGGTCTTCGAGACAGCGACGCAGGCGATGATGATCGCGGCCGGCAACAACCGCCTTTTCGCACGGCTGTGCAAGGTGCTCGGACGGCCGGAGTGGGCGGAAGATCCGCGCTTTCGCACCGTCGCCGATCGCAACTCGAATCGGCAGATTCTCTTGCCGATGCTGCAGGAGGAGCTGCTGCGCCAGCCACAGGCATACTGGCGTGAGAAGCTGGACGCCGAAGGCATTCCGAACGCGCCGATCAACACGGTCGGCCAAGCCGCGACCGATCACCAGACGGAGGCGCTGGGGATGGTTTGCAGCGAGCCGGAGACCGGCGTGCGCATGTACGGCCTGCCGCTATCGATCGACGGCGAGCGACCGGTGCCGCGCCGGCGGACGCCCAATCTCGGCGAGCATACCGACGAGATTCTGAGCCGGTTCCGTAACCGTAACTAGGGCCGGTTCAGGCAGCCCGCAGCGCGTCGTGCAGCCAGGCGGCGCAGGCGAGGGTGCGGGCGGCGCGGCCCACGGCACCCACGACCTGGATGCCGACGGGAAGGCCTCGCTCGGAGCTGATGCCGGGCACGGTCACGCACGGCACCCCGACCATGGTCCAGATGCGGTTGAAGACGGGGTTGCCGGTCCAGGCGAGGCCTTCCGGAGCGTCCCCGGGGGCGGACGGCGTCAGCAGCACGTCGACGTCGTCCAGCACCTCCCAGATCGCGGCCCGGCACTGCGCCTGGACATTACGCGCTTCGTCGTACTGCTCCCGGCTGTAGACGCGCCCGTCATTGATCGTCCGCTTGAGGGGCGTGCTGAGCTTGTCCCAATGGTTCTCGCGCTCGTACGCGAGCATACGCGACACCTCGTATGCCATCATCACCGCGTGGGCGTTTCCGGCTTCGTCGAAGATCGACGGCAACGTGACTTCGATGACTTCGGCACCCGCCCGGCGCGCCCGATCCGCCGCCACATTCAACCCCGTTTCGCTCGCCGGCTCGATCTCGGGCCAGGCCGGGCTGCGGCACAATCCGAACACCGGTGGCTGCTCGAGCGGTGCCGGTGGCTTGTATGGGGTGCCTTCCAGCACGGCCGCGAACATTGCCGCATCCGCGACGGAGCGCGCCATCACGCCAACGGTATCGAGCGACTCGGAAATCAGCTTCACCCCGGCACGCGGAATCCGGCCGTAAGTCGGCTTGTAGCCGACGATGCCGCAATAGGCGGCCGGCCGGATCACCGACCCCGCTGTCTGGGTGCCGATCGCGAGCGGGGCCATGCCGGCCGCCACCGCTGCCGCAGAGCCGCTGGAGGAGCCGCCGGGCGTATGTTTCCGGTTATGGGGATTGGTGGTCTTCCCCGGCGTCCGCATGGCGAACTCGGTGGTGACCGTCTTTCCAAGCACGACCATTCCCGCCGCCCGGAGCAGGGCGACGCAAGCGGCATCCGCGTACGGCCGCCGGCCTTCGTAGATCGGAGAGCCGCATCCAGTCGGCATGTCCGCCGTATCCACGATATCCTTGACCGCCACCGGGACGCCGTGCAGCGGTCCGCGCTTGGGCTGCTGGTCGCGCCGACGGGCTTCGGCGATTGCCGCGTCGGGGTCGAGATGAATCCAGGCGCCTACATCGCTCTCGCGTTGCTCTATGCGCTCCAGACAGGCCGCGACCAGTTCCTCGGAGGTGAGTCGCCCTTCCGCGATCGAGGATCCGGCTTCGATGGCGGAAAGGTCCGCAGGATTGGCCATCAGGAACTCCATGCTGCCGCGTCGGAAGTGGCGCCAAAGGCGGCGATCATCCTAGCGGCTGACGGGCTCGCCGCCTAGAATGCCGCCGGTTCTCATACGATGCCGGTTGAACCGGCACAGCACCGAAGGATCGCCCGATGATCGTCGTCTCGGCCGACACGCTGCGGCGTCAGCTCTCTTCCATATTCTCCTCTTGGGGCGTGTCGAAAGAGCACGTGGACCAGACCGTTCACGTGATGGTGGAAACAGATTTGCGCGGCATCGACTCGCATGGCGTCGGGATGATTCCCGCGTACGACAAGCACCGCCAGGAAGGGAAGATCAATCCCACGCCGGATATCCGGATCGTGCGTGAGAAGGCGTCGGTGGCGTTGATCGACGCCGACCGGTCGCTCGGCCATCCACCCTCGCTCAAGGCCATGCGGCTCGCCGTGGAAAAGGCGAAGAAGACGGGTATCGGGATGGTCGGCGTTCGCAACTCCAATCATTTCGGGGCGGCGGGGTACTATTCCTTGATGGCGGCGGAGGAGGGGGTGATCGGCATGGCGATGACCGCCTGCTCGTCGCCCTTGCTCGTACCGACGTTCGGACGGGAGCCGCGACTCGGTACCAACCCCATCGCCTTCGCCGCCCCGGCGCGTCGTAACAAGCCGTTCGCGCTGGACATGGCGACCACGACCGTCGCGTTCGGGAAGATCAACATCGCCCGCCGTGCCGGCAAGCCGTTGCCCGAGGGCTGGGCCCTCGACGAAGACGGAGCGCCGCTCACGGATGCGCAGAAGGCGTTCGGGCTGCGGCGGCTGACGCCGCTCGGCGGTACGCGGGAGCTCGGCAGTCACAAGGGCTATGGATTGGCGGCGATGGTGGAGATCCTTTGCACGACGCTGACCGGTTCGTGGTTCATGAGCCGCGATCCGGAAACCGGCGAGCAGGGAAAGTACAACAACATCGGCCACTTCTTCCTGGCGATAGACCCGGACCTCGTCCGCGAGGAAGGCGAGTTCCGCGACGACATGGATCGCCTCATGGACATGTTTCGCGGAACTCCGCCGGCGGACGAAGGGCGACCGGTGATGGTGCCCGGCGATCCGGAATATGCCGCGTACGAGGAGCGTAAGGTTTCCGGCATTCCCATGACCGAGACGCTCTACGAGGAAGTGCGCGCGGTGGCCGAGGCGAGCGGCGTTCCCTTCCTGCTCGGCAACTGAGGGCGATGCGATGATCACGATCCCTGCCGACCAGCTCAAGCGCCAGATCGCCGAGGTCTATCGGACCTGGGGAATGGCCGAAGCCCATATCGCGACGACCGTCGAGCTGATGGTCGAAGCGGACCTCCGCGGAATCGACTCGCACGGGATCGGCATGTTGCCGACCTACGAGCAGTACCGGCGCGAGGGCAAACTGAACGTCACCCCTGACATCCGGATCGTCCGCGAGTTGCCGACGCTGGTGCTGATCGACGCCGACCATTCGCTCGGGCACGTCCCGGCCGAGATGGCGATGCGGAAAGCGATCGCCAAGTGCCACGAAACCGGTGTGGCGATCGGCTCCGTCCGCAACTCGAACCATTTCGGTGCGGCCGGCGTGTATTCGACGATGGCGCTCGAGGAAGGGTTGATCGGAATCTGCGTCACCGGCACGACGCAGCGCTCGGTGGTCCCGACTTTCGGGCGTGAGCCGATGTACAGCACGAACCCGATCGCCTTCGCCGCGCCGGCAAAGCGCAACCGGCCCTTCTCGCTGGACATGGCAACCAGCACGGTGGCGGTCGGCAAGCTGAAGATCGCCGAGCGGGCGGGAAAGGAGCTGCCGGTGGGCTGGGTCGTGAACGAGGCCGGCCGGCCGGAGACGAATCCGACAGCCGCGCTCGACGCGAAGCCGAAGCGGCTGACGCCCGTCGGCGGAACGCGAGAGCTTGGCAGCCACAAGGGCTACGGGATGGCGATGCTCGTCGAGATTCTGGGGAGCATTCTCAGCGGCTCGTTCGTCGGTGGACGCGACCTGAAGACGGAACAGCCGGGGCGGTTCATCAATGTCGGACACTTCTTCCTCGCACTCGATCCCGCCTTCTTCCGTGGTGAGCCCGGCGCCTTCGAGGCGGATCTTGATGCGCTGATCGACTATCTGCACGAGACGCCGCCGGCTGACCCGGATCGGCCGGTGCTGGTCGCCGGCGATCCGGAAGCGGAAGCGCGGGCGGAGCGCCTGGCGCACGGCATTCCCATGACCGATCGGCTATTCGAGGAAGTGCGCGAGGTGGCGAGAGGCTGCGGCGCTCCTTTTATTCTGGAGGCTGCATGATCGTCGCCGAGACCTTGCGCCGCTACCCGCCGTGCGATGACTCCTCGAGCCAGCGGGAGGGACGCTGATGCCGAAACGGGTAGGGTTGGTGCATGCCCTGCAGGATTCGATGGAACCGGTGGCTGATGCGATGCGGCGGCTTTGGCCGGCGGCGGAGTTCGCTCATCTGTTCGACGGCTCGTTGTATCTCGACCGAAGCCGCGGATCGGCGCCGCCCGACGAGATCGACCGGAGGGTGGGCGAGTTGCTGCGATATTGCGCGAGCACGGGTGTGGACGGGATCCTGTTTACCGGATCCTTCTTCGGCGAGGCGGTGCGCAAGGCGCGGGCGACTCTGTTGGTCCCGGTCCTCACTTCCTATGACGGGATCGTAGAGGCCGCTCTTGCGAAGGGCACGCGCTTTCGCGTGCTGGCTACGGCGGCAGATTCGGTTGGGCTGCTCCAGGCGGACTTGGAGCAGGCGGCCGCTGCAAGAGGGATCGACGCCCAAGTGGACGGCCACTTCGTGCCCGACGCGATGGAGGCGCTGCTCGGCGGCGATCGAGAGCGTCACGACGAACTGGTAGCGGCCGCTGCCGCTGTGCAGCCGGCGTGCGACGCCATCCTGCTCGCCCAGTTCTCGATGGCGCCGGCCGGTGCTCTAGCCGCGAAGCGAAGTGGCCAGGTCGTGCTTACGGCACCCGAAGCTGGCGTTCTCGAGCTGAAGCGGCGGCTGGAGGACGGCTGAGCCGCGCAGGCGCGATCAGCCGCCGCTCGAGGTTGATGCGTCGGCCGCCGGAGCTTCGGGTGCTGCTTCCTCGGCCGGAGCGGCCGGTGCTTCGCCTTCGCTGGCCGCCGCTTCGAGGTTCTCGGTGATGTCCTCGATGGTCGTCTTGAGCTTCCCGGTCTTGTAGTCGGTGACGCGGTAGGCCCAGCCATCCACTCGATCGTTGATGGCTGCGATCTCCTTTTCGATCTCCTCCGGCGTCTTCATCTGATCCGCGATACGACCCTCGCGGGAGTCCTGCCCCTTGTATTCCTCGACGAACGCATCGAGGTCCTCGAACCTTTCGGTCGGGCCGGCTGTGACGCGGACCCAACTCCTGTCGTCCTGCTCGACGACCTCCATCACGAGTTCGAGCCCGTCGAAGGTCAGAAAGCGGTCGATAATCGGGCTGGATGCAAAATCGACCTCATCTTGGGGACGCACGTCCTCGAGAATGAGGAAATCGGTGATGCTGGCGAGCGCGCGCAGCTCCGAATCCGGCTTCACCTTTCGGCCTTCGGGCACAGGAGTTTCGAGGGTATACGCTTCGTCGGCCGGGTGCTGTTTGCTGATCACGACCCCCTGGCCATCGGGTCGGGTCATCTCGACCCTGCGTATGCGTCGCTGGTCGGCGTTGACGATGTTGCGGTCGAGCCACTGCACGAACTTGCGCTGGGGCTGGATGCTTCCCTCCGCCAGCCAGCTCTGCTCCTCACCGGCCTTGCGCACGAACACGCCGCCGCCTTCCTGAGTGGGGCGGGTTCTGCCGACGATCAGGTCCGCGACGATTTCGTCCCCGGCCGCGGCGGTGACGCGGATCGAGCTGGACAGTTCGCTCTCCACGTCCTCCACCTGCAGCTTCTCGTAGAGCTCGGGCTTGCTCGTGCGAGGCTCTATCGTGTTCAAGGCGGCGATTTCGATCAACGTGTTCCGGATCTTCTCGAAAGCGGCCGGATAGCCATGCCGCTCCGCCATTCCCCAGTCGTCACCCTCCCGCACCAGCGTGATGGTGCCATCCGCCGAAGTTCGGATCGTCAGGCGATCGATATCGTTGATCCGGTCCGTGAGTCCCGGGAAGAGGGGCTCGCTCGTGACGGTGCCTCGCGTGGACGACTCCCGCAGGTTCCAGGTGTAGAAGGCGCCGCCGGCGACGAGAATCGTGACTGCGGCCAGGACGATGAAGGATTTCAGGCGCATGGGCTTTGGTCTCGGCGCTGCATTCGTTGACCTGAATTGAACCCGAAGTTCAGCTCAGCCGTGGGCGCTTGCGCTGGCTGCGGCGGACTGCAGCGAGCACGACCGCAACGATCGCCACCAGGACCGGAATGAGGCCGATGTTGGCAGCCTTGATCCAGCTGGTGAGGTTCTCCACGTCGCGCCGCAGCGCATGCTGCACTTCGCGAAGCTCCTGGCGAATTCGCACCGCTTCGTCGCGGAAGCTCTCGATCGCCTCCTTCTGCTCCGGCGTCAGGACCGTCGTGCCCTGGCCTTCCTCCTGTTTCTGGAGATCCTTCAGCCGGTTCTCCGTTTCCTGAAGCTTGGCCAGCAGCTCCTGTTCCTTGGCCCGGAAGCCGCGCTCCGCCTCACGCTGGATCTCCTGGATGGTCGTGAACGGCCGCTGCGCGACGCCACGTCCGCGCAGTCCTATGAGCTCGCTGCTGCCGGAGAGGTTGTCGACGGCGTTCACGAAGAAGCTTCCGTTTTGTGCCATGGGTACGGCGATGCGCTGGCCGAAGAAGTCCTGCACCCGTACCCACATGGCGTCGGCGAGCAGATCGACGTCGGCAACCACCACCACGTCGATCGGATTCTCCGACTCCAGGAGGTGCTGGGACTCACTTCCCTCTTCCGACGCCGACGCGTTTTCCGACGCGCTGTCGGCCGATTCCTCCGAATCTTCCTCTTCATCCTCGGGCCGTGGAGGCCCTTCGGGGAATGCCGTCTTGACCTGCCCATGGAGGCGGGCCGCGAGCGTGAGTGGCTCGCCGGTGGTCTCGAAGCCCCGCACCACGGCGACTGGATCCGCCGCGCGCCCCTTAACGCGCGAGGCATCCACCGTGCCGCCTCCCTCGGCGCTCGTGAACAGAAGCGGGGTCATCTCGATGGCGGAGCCTTCCGTCTTCCGGAGAAAGCCGGGCGAGGCGAGGTTGAGCTGATTGAGGGTGCTGGTGATCTGGTCGTTGCGGTCGAAGTTGTTACCCGTGAGAGCCATCCACAGCGGGTAATCGATGGCAGCGACCCGGGACTCGCTTTCGCTCGGCACCTGGACGCGCCGCGCGGCACGGAGGTCGCCGGCGATCTTGTCTGCCGGCATCTCGACGCCCCAGGCGGCGAGCAACTTCTCCAGGTTCGAACCGGTGTCCGCGCCCGGTTGGGCGGGATTGGCTCTGGCGGCATCCGCCTCCGAATGCGGATCGATGAAGGCGATCAGCCGCCCGCCCCGAAGCACGAACTGGTCGATGGCGAACAGCGTCTCGTCCGTGAGGTCCTTCGGGTGGACGAGGAGAAGAACGTCGATGTCTTCGGGGATCTCGCCGCTGCTCGCGCGAATCGGCTCGATCTCGAAGAACTCCTCGAGTTGCGAGTAAGCGATCCAGGAATCGTCCGGCGCACCCGGTTGGCCGCGATAGGGGGAGCCCGACAGCGGCAGCGACGTGATCAGACCTACCTTGCGCTTTTCCGGATTTGCGAGGTTATGGACGACGCGAGCGATGTCGTACTCGAGGAACCGTTCCCGCGACTGGTCGAAGAAGGCGATCGTCTCGGTATCGTCGGTACTGTTGGTGCCGGCTAGGCCGAAATAGACCAGCTCGCCGCTCTGATCGACCGGAACGCCCTGAAGCCCGAACGCGACCGCACGGTCCTCGGCCGGCGAGAAGGGCTCGGGATCGTAGATCTCGAGCCGGATTTTGCCGTCGGAGGCGCGAACGAACTCCTCGAGCAGATCCCGCACTCTCTGCGCGTAGATGCCGATCGCCGGAATCTCGCGGGCCAGCGTGTCCGAGAAATAGAAGCGGAGGGTGATCGGCTCGTCGATGCTCTGCGCGATCCGCTCCGATCCTTCCGAGAGCGTGAAGAGCTTCTCTTCCGTCAGGTCCACCTGCGCGGACCGCAGCAACGTGCTGGAGAGCACGATCACGCCGACAAAGAGAACCGCGGCGACCACCAGGGCGGCCGCGGAGAGTGCGTTGCGCTGACCTATGGTGCTGCCTGCCATCATACCACCTCAGTCCGCCTTCTTGAGATCGACGACGACGACAGTCGCGAACAGCCAGACGGCGATCACCGCCAAGTAAAAGACGATATCACGCGCGTCGATCACGCCTTTGATGATCTGGTTGAAGTGGGTGAGGAAGCTGAAGGCGGCGATGATCTCGACCACCGTCCGCGATGCGAGATCTCCGAAGAACGAAACGACGACCTCCGACCCGCTCACCGTGAACAGGAAGCAGACAGCGACCGTCAGCACGAAGGCGATGACCTGATTCTTGGTCAGCGCGGATAGACACGAGCCGATCGCGAGATAGCCGCCGGCCATCAGGAAGCTGCCGATATAGCTCGCCAGGATCACCCCGTTATCCGGCTCGCCGAGATAGTTGACCGTGATCCAGAGCGGGAAGGTCAGGGCGAGCGCGATGCCGGCGAAGACCCAGGCGGCGAGAAACTTGCCGATCACGGCGGCCGGCAAGGTGATCGGCAGGGTCAGGAACAGCTCGATCGTGCCGGACTTCCGCTCCTCCGACCAGAGCCGCATCGAGATCGCGGGAATCAGGAAGAGGTAGAGCCAGGGATGGAACATGAAGAACGGCTGCAGGTCGGCCTGCCCCCGCTCGAAGAAGTAGCCGAGATAGAAGGTGAGAGCGCTGGCGAGCGCCAGGAAAATGACGATGAAGACATAGGCGACGGGTGTGGCGAAATAGCCCCCAAGCTCGCGCATCATTACCGTGCCGACGTTACGCATGAGCCGCCTCCCGGTCCGAGGGAGCGCCCGCTGCAGTCGTGCCCGGTGGGCGTTGCTCGCCCGTAGTGATGGAGCGGAACACATCGTCGAGATAACCGGTCTCGCCGCGGAGTTCGCCGACCGGCCAACTGTGGGCCTCGACGAGCTGATTTATGCGACCGTAGATGTTGGCGCCGTCTTTCGGGAACGCCGTCAGCTTCACCGTCCCGTCCGGCCGGGGGGTCTTGTCGACCGAAGCCACCGCCGTCAGGCCCGCCAGCGCGCCGACGACGGAATCCGCCAGATCCGGCGGCACGACGAGGGAAACCGCGTTGTGGTAGCGTGAGCGGGCCGCGAGTTCGCCCGGCGTGCCGTCCGCCACGACGCGGCCCCCCGCGATGATCACCGCGCGGGTGCAGACGGCGTCGACCTCTTCCAGAATGTGAGTCGAGATCACGATCGCCTTGTCGGGCGCCATCTGGTTGATGAGGCTCCTGACCTCGAACTTCTGGTTCGGGTCGAGGCCGTCGGTCGGTTCGTCGAGGATCAGCACCTCCGGATCGTGCAGCAACGCCTGCGCCAGCCCGACCCGGCGCTTGAAGCCCTTCGAGAGGGTTTCGATCGGCTGTCGGAGCACGTCTTCGAGGTGCGTGCGCTCGACGGCGGCTTCGATCCGCTTCTCTTTCTCCGCGCCGCTGAGGCCTCGCGCAGATGCGACGAAGCGAAGGAAGGCGTGTGCCGTCATGTCCGGGTAGAGCGGGGCGCCTTCGGGGAGGTAGCCGAGGCGCCGCTTGGCCTCGATCGGTTGGTCGAGCACGTCGAAGCCGCAGATGCTCGCCGAGCCGCTCGTCGGCCGAAGAAAGCCGGTGATCATCTTCATGGTCGTCGACTTGCCGGCACCGTTGGGGCCGAGGAAGCCGAGCACCTCGCCCCGCTTGACCGACAGCGAGACCCCGCGCACGGCCTCGATCGGCCCGAATCGCTTGACCAGGTCTCGGGTCGCAATCATTTCGACCATCGAATCCGCTGCTCCCTCCGCAGTTGGCGCGTTTTTGGGAAGAGCCCTGCCCTGGGATGCCCCCGCCGAGAGCCCGGTCCGTTCCGCGCTTGTCTCGTGCACGCAGAGTACTTTGCCACCCGGCAGCCTCACCGGGGGCGGCCGGCCTATTTACAGGACGGCGTCGACAGCGCGCAACTCGCCTGTTCCATTAACTTTTCTTCAGCAGCAGCTACCCTGCTCATCCTTGCGCGTTGACCGGAGCGGCCGGCGCTGGTTCAGTTCCGGACCGGGTTTCGCAAGGAGAGGACACGGCAATGGCGGCCAGCGCGGAACTTATCAGGCTGACGGCGCGCGAGGCCGTCCACCGTCTGAGCAAGGGCGAGGTTACGCCGCTGGAGCTGATCGATGCCGCGGTCGCCCGGATCGAGGAGGTGGAGCCGACGGTCCACGCGTTGCCGACCCTCTGTGTCGAGCGGGCGCGCGATCATGCGCGTCGGTTGATGCAGAACAGGGCAGTGCTCCAGGGCGGTGCACGCGGCTGGCTGGCCGGGCTGCCGATCGCGATCAAGGACCTGAACGAGGTGGCCGGCGTGCGGACCACCCACGGCTCGCCGATCTTCGCCGATCACGTTCCCCAGAAATCGGACGTCGTCGTCGAGCGGCTGGAGGCGAACGGCGGTGTCGTCCTGGCCAAGTCGAACACGCCGGAGTTCGGCGCCGGCGGCAACACCTTCAACGAAGTGTTCGGCGAGACGCTCAACCCGTGGAACACGGCGCTCACCTGCGGCGGCTCGTCGGGCGGTGCCGCGGTGTCGCTCGCGACCGGCGAGGTCTGGCTCGCCCATGGCTCCGACCATGGCGGCAGCCTGCGCACGCCGGCCAGCTTCTGCTCCGTCGTCGGGCTGCGGCCGAGTCCGGGGAGAGTGCCGCACGGCCCCGGCGCCTACGCCTTCTACGACATGTCGGTCAACGGTCCGATGGCGCGCAATGTCGGCGACCTCGCCCTGTTCCTGGATGCGATGGCGGGGCAGGTGCTCGCCGATCCGCTCTCGACGCCGGCGCCTGCTTCCTCCTACTCGGAGCTGGTGGCTTCGCCGAAGCCGCCGAAGCGGGTCGGCTTCACGGCCGACTTCGGCGGCGCCGTGGCGGTCGAGCCCGAGGTGCGGGAGATCTGCGCGCGCGCGGCGAAGCGCTTCGCCGACTTCGGCGCCGAGGTCGAGGAGGCTTCGCCCGATTTCACCGGCGCGATGGACGCCTATCACGTCATCCGCGCGTTCTCGTTCGTCGCCTCGCGCTGGCCGCTGATCGAGCAGCACCGCGACAAGTTCAAGCCCGAGATCGTCTGGAACGCCGAACGAGGGCTGAAGATGACCGCGGCCGAGTTCGGCGCGGCGCAGCGCACGCGCTCGGCGATCTACCAGCGCATGGTCGACTTCTTCGCCGAGTACGACCTGCTGCTCTGCCCCGCCGCGTCGGTTCCCCCGTTCGACGTGAAGAAGCGCTGGGTCGAGGAGATCGACGGCCGGCGCTTCGACAACTATGTCGACTGGATGAGCGCCGCCTGCGTCATCTCGCTCACCTCTTGCCCGGCGGCCAGCATCCCCTGCGGCTTCACGGCCGACGGGCGGCCGGTCGGGCTGCAGATCGTGGCGCCGATGCGCGACGAGGCCTCGCTGCTTCAGGCGGCCGCCCTGTTCGAGGAGGCGAGCGGCCTCGCCGGGCAGTTGCCGATCGATCCGCGGCCGGGCACCGCCTCGTGACGGCGGGCGCGGACGAGCTGATCCGGCTCACGGCGCGAGAGGCGGTCGCACGGCTGAAACGGCGCGAGCTCACGCCGCTGGACCTGGTCGAAGCCGCCGCTGCGCGCATCGAGGCGGTGGACGGCGCCGTGAACGCGCTGCCGATCCGCTGCTTCGACCGGGCGCGCGATTACGCCAAGCGGTTGATGGAGGGGAAGGGGCGCGAGCGGGAAGATCATCCCGGCTGGCTCGCCGGATTGCCGATCGCGGTCAAGGACCTGATCGACGTCGAGGGCGTGCGGAGCACCTTCGGCTGCCCGGTGTTCGCCGACCGCATCGCGCCGAAGTCCGACCCGCTGGTGCTGCGGATGGAGGAGCGCGGCGGCATCGTCCTCGCCCGCTCGAACACGCCCGAATATGGCTCGCTCGCCACCACCTGGAACCCGATCTTCGGCCACACTTCCAACCCGTGGAACACGAGCCTGACCTGCGGGGGCTCGTCGGGCGGCGCGGCGGCGGCGCTGGCGGCCGGTGAGGTCTGGCTGGCGCACGGCACCGACATCGCCGGCAGCCTGCGCATCCCGGCGAGTTGCTGCTCGATCGTCGGGCTGCGGCCGAGCTTCGGGCGGGTGCCGCGTGCGATCTCGGGCCGCGCCTTCAACCCGCTCGCCGTGCAGGGGCCGATGGCGCGCAATGTCGGCGACGTCGCGCTCTTTCTGGACCATCTCGCGGGCTACTTCCCCGACGACCCGCTGACGCTGGAGGACCGGGCGGAGCCCTTCGCCCGCGCAGCGGCGGAGCCGTCGCTGCCGCCGCGGATCGCCTTCAGCCCCGATCTCGGCTTCGCCCCGGTGGCGCCCGAGGTCCGCGAGATCTGCGCCGCCGCCGCGCGGCGCCTGGAGGGGCACGGCGCGGTGGTCGAGCAGGCCTCGCCCGACATGGCCGGGGCCGAGGAAGCGTTCATGCCGCTCTACCAGATGAGCCTGCTGCTCGACCGGCAGGAGGTGGTCGAGCAGCACCCCGGCCGCATCGCGCCTGCCATCGTCGAGCCGCTCGAGGCGGCGAAGCGGATGACGACGGTCGAGCTGGCGGCGGCGGAGCGGGCGCGCGCCGCGATCGTCGTCCGCTTCAACGAGTTCTTCCGGACGCACGACCTCCTGATCGCGCCGACGGTCTCGGTGCCGCCGTTCGACAAGGAGCTCCGCGCGCCGGCCGAGATCGACGGCCAGCCCTCCCGTTACGACTTCCACTGGATCGCGCTCTCCTACGCGGTGGTGCTCACGGGCTGTCCGGCGCTGGCGATGCCGGCCGGCTTCACCGCCGACGGCCGGCCGGTCGGGCTCCAGATCATCGCCCGCCCGCGCGACGAGGCGGCGCTGCTCCGCGCCGGCGCGCTGCTGGAGCAGCTCACCGGCCTCGCCGAGCGGGTGCCGATCGAGCCGCGGACCGGCGCCGCCGCCTGAGCGGTCAGCTTGTCGACCGGGGGCGCGTTCGTTAGATTGCGCCGCCTGCACGAACCGACACGCCCCCGCAACCGGGACGGAACCAGCACGCAGATGCGCATCTTCCACAGCTCCACGGGCCTGCCCGACGATGCGCGTGGTGCGGCTGTCGCCATCGGCAACTTCGACGGCATCCACCACGGCCACCGCGCCGTGATCGACAAGGCCCGCGAGGTGGCCGAGGCCGAGGGCGTGCCGTGGGGCGTGCTGACGTTCGAGCCGCACCCGCGCAGCTTCTTCCGCCCGCACGAGCCGCCGTTCCGGCTGACCTCGCCCAGCACCAAGGCGCGGCTGATCGAGGCGCTCGGCGCCGATCTCCTGTTCGTGCTCGCGTTCGACCGCGAGCTCGCCCGCCACTCCGCCGAGGCGTTCGTCGACGAGATTTTGGCGCGCGATCTCGCGATCCGGCACGCCGTCGTCGGCCAGGACTTCCACTTCGGCCGCGACCGCCGCGGGACGCCGGAGCTGCTGCGCCGGCTGGCGCCCCGTTACGGCTTCGGCGTCACCGAGGTGGCGAGCGTCATCGGCGAGGACGGTGTCGAGTACTCCTCGACCCGGATCCGCGAGCACCTCCAGAACGGCCGCCCGGAGGAGGCGGCGCGCCTCCTCGGCCACTGGTGGGAGATCGACGGAACCGTCGAGCACGGCCAGAAGCGGGGGCGCACGATCGGCTTCCCGACCGCCAACGTCGCCCTCGGCGACAACCTCCGGCCGGCGACCGGCGTCTATGCCGTGCGCGTCGGCGTCGAGGAGGAGGAGGGGGCTGCGACCCGCTGGTACGACGGCGCCGCCAATTTCGGCCGCCGGCCGACCGTCGACGGCACCGACCTCCTGCTCGAGGTGCACCTGTTCGACTACACCGGCGACCTCTACGGCAAGCGGGTCCGGGTGCAGTTCGTCGCCTACATCCGCCCCGAGCGCAAGTTCGACGGCCTCGACGCCCTGAAGGAGCAGATCGCCGTCGACTGCGCCGAGGCGCGACGCCTCCTCGCCGGCGTCAGCTCCCCGTGAACCTGGCCGGCCGCTTCTCCCGGAACGCGGCGACCCCCTCGGCGTAGTCGGCGGAGAGCCCGGCCTCGATCTGCAGCTTCGCCTCGAGGTCGAGCTGCGCGGCGTAGCCGTTCTCGAGGCTGCCCCAGTACATCCGCCGCATCAGGCCGAGCGCCTTCGGCCCGTTGGCGAGCCGGGTCGCCATCTCCATCGCCGCCGGCATCAGCTCGGCGTCGTCGACGACCCGGTTGATCAGGCCCCATTCGAGCGCGGTCTCCGCCGGCAGCTTCTCGGCCAGCATCGACAGCTCCATGGCGCGGGCGATCCCGACCAGGCGCGGCAGGACGTAGGACGAGCCGCAGTCGGGCAGGAGGCCGATCCGCGCGAACGCCTGAAGGAAATAGGCCGAGCGCGCCGCCAGCTTGATGTCGGCCGAGAGGGCGAGGCTCATCCCGGCGCCGGCGGCGACGCCGTTGATCGCGGCGACGACCGGGATCGGCAGGTCGCGCAGCCTGAGGAAGAACGGGTTGTACCAGGATTCGAGATCGCTCTTCGCCTCGCCGCGCGCTTCGGCGGCGCGGTCGCGAGGCGGCCGGTCCGGATCGTTCAGGTTGGCGCCCGAGCAGAAGGCGCGACCGGCGCCGGTGATCAGCAGGCAGCGCGCGCCGCCCTGCTCCACCGCCTCGATCGCCTCGCCGAGGTCCTGGCGCATGCGGTGGCCGATGGCGTTGAGGGCGCCGGGGTCGTTCAGGGTCATCACGGCGACCTTGCCGTCGGTCTCGAGCCTTACCTTGTCGTTCTGCATGTCCGGGTCCGCTGTCGTGGAGGAGGAAAGTCAGACGGCGTTATAGCCGCCGTCGACGAGGAGGTCGGCCCCCGTCATGAACGAGGACTCGTCGCTGGCGAGGAAGAGTGCCGCGGCGGCGATCTCCTCGGGCCGGCCGAGGCGGCGGACGAGGGTGAGCGAGCCGAGGTCTCGCAGCGCCGCCTCCCGGCCGCCATAGCGCCGGCGGATGCGGTCGGTCTCGATCGGCCCCGGCGAGAGGCTGTTGACGCGGATGTTCTGCCCGGCGTGATCGATCGCCATCGTCTTCGCGAGGTGGATCAGCGCCGCCTTGGCCGCACCGTACCAGCTCCGCCCCTTCTTGCCGACCTGGCCGAGCTGCGAGGCGATATGGACGATGCTGCCGCCGCCGCCCGCCGCCATCACCGGCACGGCATACTTGCTCATCAGGAAGGCGCCGGTGAGGTTCACGTCGAGCGCCCGGCGCCAGTCGGCATCCGGGATGTCGGCGACGGTGCCGTCGGCGAGGAAGGTGGCGGCGTCGTTGACGAGCACGTGCAGCCCGCCGAAGCGCTCGACCGCCTCCTGCACCGCCGCCTCGGCATCCTCCTCGCGCGAGACGTCGCAGCGACTGCCGGCGGCCCGGCCGCCGGCCTCGCCGATGCGGCGCACCGTCTCCTCGATCCCGGCCTCGTCGATGTCGGCGACGAGGACCGCCGCCCCCTCGCGGGCGAAGCGCTCGGCGATGGCACGGCCGATGCCGCCCGCCGCCCCGGTGACGATCGCGGTCCTGCCCGCGAGGCGCCCCTCGCTCATTGCGCGGCACTCGTCTGGCGCGGCTCGCCCTGCTCGTGCCAGCGGACCTGCTCGTTGTAGGCGGCGCGGTAGGGCGCATAGGCGGCGGCGTGGGCGGCGAGGTCGGCGGCATAGTCTCCGGTCGGGTCCGCCTCGTGGCGGAAGTGGCCGAAGCGGTCCTCGCCGCGCACCAGCAGGGCCGAGACCGGGATCGTGCCGATGTGGCGCACGCGCGTCGGCACGTAGCTGATGCCGAGGCCGATGCGGCGGTCGTCGCCCCGGTTCGGGGCCGAGCTGTGGATGCAGAGCGTGTGGTGCAGCGAGAATTCGCCGGGCCGGAGGGCGGCGTGCACGGCCTTCGCCTCGTCGAACGGCTCGACCACGCGCTGGCCGCCGCCGTTGATGCTGTTCGGGTCGGCGCGCGGCTGGTGGCGCATCGGCCGGCCGCGGCCCTCCTCCGGCACCATCTGCATGCAGCCGGCCGCCTCCGACGCGTTGGAGAGTGCCACCCATGCGGTGACGTGCTCGTGCGGGCGGAGGCCGAAGAACGTCCAGTCCTGGTGCCAGAGGGTGACCGCCGGCGTGTTCGGCTCCTTGACGAAGAAGGTGCTGGTCCAGACCAGGATGTCCGGGCCGATCGCGTCCTCGACCGCGTCGAGGATCTCGGGCCGCCGCACCAGCTCGTTCGCCCAGGGGAACAGGATGTGCGGCTTGTAGCGCGCGTCCGTCGCCGTGATCGGCTGGCCCTGTTCCCGCTCCCAGGCTTCGAGGCGGGCGCGGTAGCGGGCGGCGTCCTCCGCCCCGATCCCCGGCAGCGGAAACAGGAAGCCGTCGTGGCGGTAACGGTCCAGTTGCTCCTCGGTCAGCTTCTTCGGCATGGTCCTCGCCCCTCCGTGGTGCAGGCGCGTTTCCCCGGGGAAAAGGCTAAGCCCGGCGGAAGAAGCGGCATAGGGAAATGTGGGGATTCCTCGGGATTCGTGGGGGTGGCCCCGGCGCCGGCGCTCGCGGCCCTGGATCGCCGCGGCGCTGCGCGCCTCGCGTTGACGGTGGGGAGAGGGCGGAGAGGAAACCATTGGGAAATGTGGGGATTCCTTCGGATTTGTGGGGGTGGTCTTCGCCCGCACCCCTGAGTTCGTCATCGCGAGTGACCGGAGGGAGCGAAGCGATCCAGAATCGCCCCGGCGCCAGCGGTCGCGGCTCTGGATCGCCGCGGCGCTCCGCGCCTCGCGATGACGGTTGGGGAGAGGGCGCGGCATGGGGGCTCCCGGTAGCGTGAATAGGAATATAGTCTAGACGATTTCCACCGCTTCGTCCAGACTCCTACCGCCGGGAAGGGAGAGCGGAAGGCCGGCTACTGCCGGAGGATCTTCGCCATCGGCTTTCCCCTTGGCGAGCCCGTCGATCAGCTTGTCGAGATAGCGGATCTCCCGCATGGTCGGCTCCTCGATCGTCTCGACGCGCACGCCGCAGATCGTGCCGGTGATCTGCGATCGCGCCGGATTCATCCGCGGCGCGTGCGCGAAGAAATCCTCGAAGCTCACATCGGTCGCCAGCTGCTCGTCCAGCGTCTCCCGGCTGTGCCCCGTCAGCCAGCGGACGATCTCGTCGACCTCGGTCTTCGTGCGGCCCTTCTTCTCCGCCTTGGCCACGTAGTGGGGATAGACGCTCGCGACGCTGACGGAACAGATGCGATGCTTCGCCACGCTTCCTCCCGCGGGTTCCGGCGGCCGTCCGCGCCAGCATAACCGGTTCCGCGCCGCCCGCCCCGGACCGCGGGATCTTCGGCCGCGATCGTTCCCCGTCCCGCCCGCGCCGCGCCGGCATGGCCGCAAGGCGGCGCTTCCCCGGAGATGACGGCATGGACCCATTGATGCGCCCGAGGGAACTCGTCGCCGCGGATGCCTTCAACCGCGCCGACGTCGAGGCGCTGACCACCTTCCATCACAGGCATGCGGTGAACTATCAGGTGGTGGAGGCGCCGGTCGAGGGGGCGGCCGTCATCCGCGAGATGTTCGCCCGCGGCTTCGCCGCCGCCGGGATGACGTGCATCGTCGAGCACACCTTCGAGGACGACGGCGACTGGGCAATCCTGGAATGGCGCAGGGCCTTCGCGGCTGCGGCTTCTTCCACGTCGTGGACGGCCGCATCGCCTTCCAGCGCGGCTACTGGGACAAGCTGACGTTCCAGCGGTTCCATGGGGGGAAACCGGTGATGCCGGGTCCTGTTAGGTCGGCGACAGGTTCAGGACGAAGACATCCACTGACCCGTGTAACTCAGGCGGCATCGTTTCAGTAAGCTTGTCGTGAAGCTGCATCGGCGTCGCCATGGAACGGTCGACGCGACCCGCGATTTTCGCCCCTCCTCCGACCCAAAGCACCAAATAGACTCCTTGCATGGCGGCATCCGGATGGGTGCTGTATCGGTCATGGAGCTGTGCGGATGCGGCCGAAAAGAGCTCAGGATGCCACTGCCCCTTCATCTCAACCACGAGGAGACGTCTCTGACCGTCGACCATCGCAGTGACCGTGAAATCGCAGCGGTTCGCATTGGCCACGTGATGCTCGACTACGATGGAGAGGTCGCGGCGCCTCATCCGGACGTCCAGATGGTCGACAATTCTGTCACGGGCGACATTCTCGCTGACCCGCCTTCCCTCCGAGTAGAAAACGCTCAGCGGAGCGGTTTCCGCATTCCGCAACCAGATCTGATATTCCTCAAGCTCTTCGATCAAAATCGCTCGCAGGTCCTCTACCGTCGCAATCCGACTCCGGTCCAATAGTTCAACTACGGCCCTCGGTGTAGGGGGAAGAAACCCCTGAAGAGCGTGCTTGCGGATAGCGTGGGCTTTGAGGCTGCGCGCTACGGTGTGGAAATCGACGAAGCGGCTATCAGCAAGCAACTTGTCAATGACCGGCAGGGCATGAACTGGATCATCGCGCCCCACTGAATAGACGATATCCGTGAGGAAGCGGTAAGCGATCTCGCCTGCCGGAGAACCCGTCCCAAACGAACTCGGAAGAAAGACCTTCGGCCAAGCGTCGACATAGGCATCAAGAATAGCGAAGATTTTGGCGGCGGAAAGTGCCGGCCACCCTACTGCCGCCTTGTGGGAAAGTGATCCGGCTCGATGTTCGATCCCGAAGATCGTCTGCGGGTTGCCCCTCAGGTATGCCAGAACGCCTGTGGGAGGTTCGGGCAAAAAAAAGAAGCCGCGGAGAAGCCAGAAGTCGTGTACTGAACCAGGAATGGATGGAGCGCTGGAGGGGGTATCAAGAGCTTCGGTGCAACGAGTTTGGATCAGTCTGTTCAGCTTCACGCGGTCGGCATGCTCCGCGCACATATCAAACAAGTGATCGCGCGCAATGTCTGGCATGTTCGGGTAGCGACTCAACCATTCCAGAGGCAACGTTTTCTGAAGGGGCTTAAACACGTCTTTGTAGCGAAGCCAGCCGACGTCCGTATGGGTGTTATCCGACCTGAGCAGTTGCGGCTCGATCAATTCGCGGGCGTAAGCCTCCACGTCAGCTGTGTTCGCAAAAAGTCGGTGGTCAATTTCCGCCTCGAAGGTTTTGGTCTCCTCCTCTCCGACGCCAGGATACACGCCAACGGCCGTTTTTACAGCGCGTAGAACCTTCTCGCCAACATTATTAAGGTCTCCTTCTTCTCGGTACGTCGCCAAGCAAGCTGCGTACAGCACTCTGATAACTTCATACCGCTGTTCTATTTCGGAGAGGCTGGGCACGTGTGGATCCAGCATCGCGAACGAGTTGCGTAACGCAAGCGTTGCTGTATGCGGATCATCTACAAGTTCGCTCATTTCGTTAGGATGAAAGAGGTAATAATCCGCTATCTGGCGCACGGCTCCCCAATGCGCCCCTAGTTCGATGTCGGCTTTGTTGTCGCGATAGAATTGACGCAACGCTGCCTTGTTCCGCTCCTCACGTCTCTGCCTCCTGCGATCGCGGCGCAGCCAACGTCGGGACTCCCGCTCCGGGG
>JAJUGE010000035.1 GCA_029268305.1 Alphaproteobacteria bacterium | reverse complement strand
TGGCGGTCACGAGGTCGCGCCGCTCCGGATTGGCGAGGTTGTGGATGATCTCGGCCACCCCGAACAGACCCATCGCCAGCGGCACGAAGCCGATGCCGTCGAACAGCATGCCGATGCCGAAGGTGTAACGGGCCGTTCCGGTGTTCACGTCGGTGCCGACGATGCCGAGGAGCAGACCGAGGACGATCATGGCGAGCGCCTTCAGCAGCGAGCCGCGCGCCAGCACCACAGCCGTTATGAGGCCGAGCAGCATCAGCGAGAAGTAGTCGGCGGGACCGAACTGCTGTGCCATGGCACTCAGCGGCGGCGCGAACAGGACGATCGCCACGGTGGCCACGCACCCGGCGAAGAACGAGCCGAGGGCCGCTATCGCCAGAGCGGCGCCGGCTCTTCCGTTCTTCGCCATCGCATGCCCGTCGAGGCACGTTATGACCGAAGAGGATTCACCCGGCAGGTTGACGAGGATCGCCGTCGTCGAACCGCCGTACTGGGCGCCATAATAGATGCCCGCCAACATAATCAGGGCACCTTCCGGCGGCAGGTAATAGGTGACCGGCAGGAGGAGAGCCATCGTCGCCACCGGCCCGAGGCCCGGCAGGACCCCGATGGCGGTGCCGAGCACGACGCCGACCAGACAGAACAGGAGGGTCGTCGGCGAGAAGATGACGCTGAAGCCGAGCGCCAGATTGGCGAAGAGTTCCATCAGACGGGCCAGACGGGGATAGGAAGGCCGAGACCCCAGGCGAAGATCACGACCGCGGCCGTGACCACCAGGGCTACGAAGAGGGCGAGCTCTCTCCAGTGCCGTTCGGGGCTACCGAAGCTGGCGATGACCATCAGCCCGGCGACGGTGATCACCATTCCAAGCTTTTCGATGAAGATCCCGAAGAAGATTACCGCCAGAAGCACGAAGAAGAATGGCCGCCACGCGAGCCGTCCGACAGGGCCCGTGCTACCGCGCAGGCCATTGACGAGGATGCCGATGCCGAGCAGCAGAAGCGTCCAGCACAGCAGACGCGGGAACACACCGGTATCGATCCGCATCGCGGTCCCGACCGGATAATCTCTGGCGGCCCAGAGGCCGACGAGCGCGACAGTGCAAAAGAACAGACCGGCCAGGAAATCCTGACTGAGCAGCCGTGATCGGCCGCCAGCCTGCCCGCTCCCAACTTGCATGGACATCCCCAAAACGAAGTGATCCCTGGCCGCCCCCTCGGCCGCAGGCGGGAATCCACTTAATGGAAATTCGGATCGCGGTCCAGCTTCTCGGAAGTCGCGAGGGTGGCCCTGGCTCAGCCGCGTCTTCGCGCCGGATTGCCGACGACAGTAGCACCCGCTTCGACGTCACGCGTGACCACGCTGCCGGCGCCGATCACGGCATCGTCGCCGATCGTGATCCCCGGCAGAATGATGGCGCCGCCACCAATCCAGACATTCGACCCGATATGCACCGGGCGCCCCAGCTCCAATCCGGCGCGGCGCACAGCGGGGTCTCTCGGATGGTCGGCGGCATAGATCTGCACGGCGGGTCCGATCTGCGTCCCGTCGCCGATCACCACCTCGACGACGTCGAGAATGACGCAGTTGAAGTTGAGGAAGACGTTTCGGCCGAGCCGGATATTGAAACCATAGTCGCAATGGAAAGGCGGGCGAACGACGACACCTTCGCCGACCGAGCCCAATCGTTCGGCCAACAGCTCGCGAAGCTCCCCGTCCGGGCGCCCGAGCGCCCCATTGTAACGTGCGAGCCATTTCTGGGTCGCCGCGAGCTCGGCTTGGATCTCCGGCGCCGCAGGACGATAGATGTCGCCTGCGAGCATCTTCTGCATCTCGCTGCGTCCATCGTCCCGCGGTGGCATGTAACGCGTCCTCAGCCCCTGATCGCCACATCCAGCAGCACCGGCCCGGATGATTCGAGCGCGGTGCGGAACGCCTCGTCGAACCGATCGGCCGAGTCGACTGTATGCGCCTCCACTCCGTAGCCCCGAGCGATCGCGGCGAAATCGATCGGCGGGTCGTTGAAGTCCATCCCGATCGGCCGATCGTTGTCGTGGAACAGCTTCAGCCGATCCTTGAGGACGCGATAGCCGCGGTTGTTCGCGATGACGAAGATCACCGGCTGCTTCAGGTGAGCCGCGGTCCAGAGTGCCTGAATGCTGTACTGGGCACTGCCGTCGCCGACGATCGCCACCACCCGACGTTCGGGCTGCGCGATCTGGATGCCCACGGCCGCGGCGATCGCCCAGCCGATACCGCCGCTGACATTGCCGAAATAGGCGTTGCGGTCGCGGAACGGGTAATAGTTCAGCAGCGTCCCGGTCGACGTTATCCCTTCATCGACGATGATGACGTCGTCGGGAACCAGGGCCGCGATCCGGGACATCGCCCATTCGGGGTCGAGCGGTCCGCCGCCCCTCTTTGCATCCACGTTCTTGAGCCGTTCGGCCCGTTGCGCGGTCCAGTTGCGCGACGCGAGCGCATCGAGACGCTCTTTCGCTGTCTGCGCCGCCGCCTCCGCGCCCAATTCCTTCAGGCGCGGCGTCAGGACTTTGAGCGTCTCGCGGATGTCGCTGCGGACCGCCATCTCGGTTGCGTAGTTCTTGCCGAGCTCCCAGTCCCGCTGAGATATCTGAATGACGCGCGTGCCCGGCGGGAGGGGATCCACCTTGCTGTAGACCGACATCTTGAGCACGTCCGATCCGAGGCAAATCAGCATGTCGTGCCCCTCGATCCGCTCGCGCACGACGGGCTGGGCGCGCGTCATCTCGCCCATGTAGGCGGGATGGTCCGAAGGGAAGTACGAGCCGCAGGCGATCGTCTGCAGATAAACCGGTGCGCCGAGGGCGGAGGCGAACTCGGCAGCCTCGGCGAACGCATCGCTCGTAGCGATCTCGTGCCCCGCGATCACCAACGGGTTCTTCGCCGAGAGGATACGTCTAGCGAGGTCGTCGACAGTGTCGTCGGTGGGCCTACTCGCCGCGTCGACCCGGGTCGGCTCGCCGAGCTCGAGTGCAGCGTGGTCGTTGAGTATGTCGCCAGGCAGCGAGATGAATACGGGTCCGGTCGGTGGCGTCGTCGCCACCTTGGCGGCGCGGTGAACGATCCGGGGCAGATCCTCGATGCGCGTCACCTCGGTCGCCCATTTCACGACCGGCTGCGCGATCGGCGTCAGCGGTGCGTAGAGCAGAGGTTCGGTCAGTCCATGTCCCTGCTCCTGCTGGCCGGCCGTCACGATCAGCGGAGAGCCGGTTATCCAGGATGTGTAGAGGGCGCCGATGGCATTGCCGAGGCCCGGAGCGACATGGACGTTGACGGACACGAGGCGTCCGGAAGCGCGGGCATAGCCGTCCGCCATGCCGATCACCACCGACTCCTGCAGGCCGAGCACGTAGCCGAGATCGGGCTCGTCCGACAGAGCGTGCATGATCGGCAGCTCGGTGGTACCGGGATTTCCGAACAGGTGGCTCACCCCCTCACTCCGCAGAAGAGCCAGGAAGGCGCTGCGGCCGCTGATCGTGTTGGGGGTGTTTCCGTCAGGCATGCTCGTTCCCTCTCGTGGCGCTGGTTCGCAGGCGGCGGAGCATAGCGGGATCCTCGACGGATGACACGGCGGGATGCGGCTCGATCGGCGCCGTCGGGCACACGCATGTGCCCGAACCGGTCAGGTCCAGCGGGCCGTGTCCTCGCGGTCGGCGGCGGTGAGGAGCGTGGTCGTGAAGACCTCAGTCGAATCGCAGAGGTCGTACCGCCGGCTGAGCTTGCGACGCACCTCTGCCTCCTCCTCCCCCTCGGGGATTTTGGAGCGCTCCCACATGGCGAGATTGGGGCGGCGTGTCAGGAGCAGCGCGCGGCAAACGGAAGACTTGCCGCCGATCGCACGCCAGAGGCCGATGACCTGAGAATCATAGGATGCTTCGAAGCCGGGCCAGGCGGATTCACAGAGCTGGAGGAACTCCGGCCAGTTCGCCTCGGGCAAGGTGAACCAGCGAAAGGCGAAGTTGCCCTGCCGGCGCGGCGGCTCACCCGTGGTCGGCCGCAGCGTCGGTTGCATCAACACCGCCTCGTGCGCCACGACCTCGGCGATCTCTGTGGTCAGAAAGGACGCGTTCCGCGTCGCGGCACCGGCACCGTTCCAGGCGGTCATCACCGTCACCTCGTCCCGCGGTCGTCCGATCTGGCTGCGCCAGACGCCGTAGATCCTTCCGCCGAGCGTCTGGAGCCGGGCGTCCAATGCAGCGATCTGTTTGCCCGCTTCCTGCCACTGACGCGGTCGGCACGAGACGCGGTGAAAGCCGTAAACTTCGTTCGGGCGGTCCGTCATGCCCTGCCTCCGAAATCGATTCCGGCGCCGCAACGGTGTAGGCTGGTCCGCAACAAGAACCGGCTGGAAGAGACTACCCCATGAAGTTCGGGCTGCGCTATTGCAACACCGGCCGTTACGTCGACCCCCAACAATCTGTCGAGCTCCTCCAGGCGGGAGAGGAAGCGGGTTTCGAGTCCGCCTGGACCGTCGAGCACACGGTGATCCCGGCCGGCTACAAGTCAGCCTATCCCTACAACGATAGCGGGCGCCTTCCGGGGGGCGAAGGCGACTTCGTGCTGCCCGATCCGTTGATCTGGATGGCATACGTTGCCGCCGCGACGAAGCGGATCAAGCTCGGCACCGGCATTCTGATTCTGCCGCAGCGCAACCCCGTGGTGACGGCGAAGGAAGTCGCTTCGCTCGACCACATGTCGGGCGGGCGCGTGCTGCTCGGCATCGGCGTCGGATGGCTGAAAGAGGAATTCGAAGCCATCGGCGCGAACTTCGAGGAACGCGGCCCGCGCACCGACGAATATATCGCCGCGATGCGTGAGCTATGGCAGTCGCCGAGCCCGACTTTCGAAGGCAGGTTCGTACGCTTCAGCGGTGCCTACATGCGGCCCAAGCCTGCCAACGGAACCGTGCCGATAATCATTGGCGGCCACTCCAAGGCAGCGGCCCGACGCGCCGGTCGTCTCGGCGACGGCTTTTTCCCCGCGAGGGGTCGGCCGGACGAGCTCATCGACCTCGCACGGCGCACGGCCGAGGAACACGGGCGCGATCCGGCGGCGATCGAGGTCACCGCGAGCATGCCCGAGGACCCGGCGGACATTCCGGCGATGGCGAAGGCGGGCGTCAGCCGTCTGCTCGTTCCGGTCACCGGGGTGGCCGGCCTGGACCGGGTGATCAGAGGACCCGAGGACGTTAAACGGTGGCGCGACGTCGTGGAGAAGTATGCGGACGTCTAGGATCCCCCACCATCGACCGACGAAGGAGAAGTCCGATGAGCGATACTTCGGAAAAGACCGGCGCCTGCCTTTGCGGCGCCGTGCGCTTCACTGTCAGGGATGCCAAGCACGAGATTGGCGTCTGCCACTGTTCGATGTGTCGCCGCTGGTCGGGTGGGCCGCTGTTTGCGATCGACTGCGGCACGAACGTGAGCTTCGAAGGCGCCGAGAACATCAGCCGCTATCACTCGTCGGAATGGGGCGAGCGGGGCTTCTGCAAGCATTGCGGTTCGAACCTGTTCTACCGGCTCGTCCAGAGCGGGCAGTACGTCATGGCCGTCGGAGCCTTCCACGATCAGGCGGACTTCAAGCTCACCGACCAGATATTCGTCGATGACAAGCCCGGCTACTATGAGTTCGCGAACCAGACGCGGATGATGACAGGTGCGGAGGTCTTCGCACAGTTTGCACCGAAGCCGCCGGAGGGCGAGCGCGACTGACGAGGGTCAGGTCGACCCTCAGCGGGCGCCGAGGCGGGCCGCTGCCGCGTCGACGGCGGCCCGGCGCCCCGCCAACTTCGTCGGAGCCGCGTCGAGCACCGACTTCGTCACGGCCTCGCTCGGCATGAAAGGCGGTTCGGGGCGGTACTCGATCGCGAGCTGAATCTGCTCCGCCGCTTCTCTGCCGAGCTCCTCCCCCACCAGCCAGAGGGCGAAATCGATGCCGGCGGTGACGCCGCCGCCGGTAATGACATTGCCGTCGCGCACGACCCTTCCTTCAGTGGGAATGGCACCGAACGCTTCCAGCATGTCGTGCGAAAGCCAGTGCGTGGTCGCACGCTTGCCTCGCAGCAGACCCGCCGCGCCGAGAAGCAGCGCCCCGGTGCAGACCGAGGTCACCCATTTCGCCGATTTCGCTACCTTGCGCACGAAAGCGAGGGTCTCGTCATCCGAGAGCAGATCGTCCGTCCCCGGGCCACCCGGAATGCAGAGCACGTCGAGCGGCGGATGATTGGTGAACGTGGCCGTCGGCAGGATCGTCAGGCCACGATCCGAGACCACCGGCTCCATCGTCTTCGCGATCAGATCTACCCGGCCCGGCACCCGCGCCATCACTTCGTATGGGCCGGTGAGATCGAGCTGGGTCGTTTTCGGGAAGAGAAGGAAGCCCGTGTTCAGGGAGGTTCCGGCCATCGGCTCGCTCCGGAGTTGGTGACGAGTAGGTAGTGTGCCGCAAGGGCGGCGCGTTGCGAAGGCCGCCGGGAAAAATCTCGGTTATAAGTGCGAAGCAGACAGGTACCCCACGACCCGCACCACTTCAGGAGAACGCCCCGACATGACCGCCCTGATCATTCCCTACCGCGGCGTGCTGCCTCGGATCCACCCCGATGCCTTCATAGCGCCCAACGTCACGCTGATCGGCGACATCGAGATCGGGCGAGGCGCCAGCCTCTGGTTCGGGGTGATCGCGCGCGGCGATGTCCACCAAATCCGGATCGGCGACGATACGAACGTTCAGGACGGCACGATCATCCACGTCAGCCGCGGGACGCACGCGACGATCATCGGTGCGCGCGTGACGATCGGCCATGCGTGCATCATTCACGGCTGCACACTCGAGGACGAAGCGTTCGTCGGCATGGGGGCGACTGTTCTCGACGGCGCGGTGGTGGAAGGCGGTGCCGTCGTGGCTGCCGGGTCGGTCGTGCCGCCCAACAAGCGTGTGAAGAGGGGCGAGCTCTGGGCAGGCAATCCGGCCAAGCTGCTGCGTGAGCTGTCCGAAGCGGACCAGGCACGCTTCAGTCGCACATGGACGAACTACGCGGAATTGGGGCGGGAGTACAGGGCCGCGGCCGAACGGGGAGAGGCGGCGGCAGACTAGGCCAACGGAAGACAAGACGCCGGGTTTCCTTCATCGGCGGTGGAACCCGGGGCGGGGTAACCGGTTACCCGGTTCAGCCCGCGCCTCGGTTCAAGCAGGAAGCCCATGCGAAAAGATCCGGACGCCAAGCCCTACTCAGGCCCCGCCGGTGGCTGGGGATCGGTACAGTCTCTGATCCGCAATTCGTGGCGACAGGGGGCGATCCGGAGCTCTCTCAAGGAACTGCCCCGCCAGAACAAGGTGGGAGGGTTCGCCTGCGTCAGCTGTGCGTGGGCCAAGCCCGCTGATCCGCACCCGTTCGAATTCTGTGAGAACGGCGCCAAGGCCACGTTTGCGGAGCTGACGAGTCACAGGGCTACACCCGAGTTCTTCGCGCGTCACAGCGTTGGCGAGTTGCTGACCTGGCCAGACTTTGATCTGGAGCAAGCCGGGAGGCTGACCGAGCCGTTGCGGTACGATCCCGCGAGCGATCACTACGTCCCGGTGTCGTGGGTCGAGGCATTCGCTGACATCGGCCGTTGCTTGAAGGCGCTGAACCCGGAGGGCGTTATCTTCTACGCCTCCGGACGAGCCTCGCTAGAAGCCTCCTACATGTACCAGCTCTTCGCGAGGCTCTACGGCACCAACAATCTCCCCGACAGCTCGAACATGTGCCACGAGTCGACCTCGGTGGCCCTGCCCGAGAGCATCGGCGTCCCGATCGGGACCGTCCGGCTCCAAGACTTCCAGTCTACCGACGGCATCTTCTTTTTCGGGCAGAACGTCGGCAGCAACAGCCCTCGCATGCTGCATCCGCTTCAGGACGCGAGCAAGCGCGGGGTTCCGATCATCACCTTCAATCCGCTGCGCGAACGCGGCCTCGAGGCATTCATCAATCCGCAGGCCCCGTTCGAGATGATCAAGGACGAGGCGACGCGGATCAGCTCGCAGTATCACCAGGTGCGCGCCGGCGGCGACATCGCCGCGATCATGGGCATGTGCAAGGCGGTGATCGCCGCCGACGACGAGGCGCGGGCATCGGGGCGACCGCGTGTGCTCGATGTCGACTTCATCGAAAAGCACACCCACGGCTTCGAGGAATTCTCCGATGCCGTCCGGCGCGCGGACTGGGCTGCGCTGGAGGACGAGTCCGGGTTGAGCCGCAACGGCATGGAGGCGGCGGCTGCGGTTTACATGGGCTGCAAGCGCGTCATCGGCATCTACGGCATGGGTCTCACCCAGCACCGTCTCGGCGTAGAGAACGTGCAGATGGTGGTAAACCTGCTTCTGCTGGGTGGGCACATCGGCCGGGAAGGTGCCGGGATCTGCCCCGTCCGGGGTCACTCCAACGTTCAGGGGCAGCGCACCGTCGGGATCACCGAAAAGCCGGAGCTCGCGCCGCTCGATAAGATGGCCGAGCAGTTCGGCTTCGAGCCGCCGCGGACGGAGGGGCTCGCCACGGTGGCCGTGTGCGAGGGCATCATCGCCGGTGACGTCCATGCCTTCATCGGACTCGGCGGCAACTTCGTCCGCGCCGTTCCCGACCGCGAGAGGGTAGAGCCGGCGTGGCGGAAGATGGAGCTGACCGTCCAGATCGCCACCAAGCTCAATCGCAGCCATCTGGTGCTCGGGAAGACGGCCTATCTGCTGCCTTGCCTCGGGAGGATCGAGCTCGACGGGCAGGCGACGGGGCCGCAGATCGTGACGACCGAGGACAGCACCGGCTGCATGCATGCGTCCCGCGGGCGCCGGCCGCCGCCGGGGCCGAACGTGCTCTCGGAGCCGAAGATCATCGCGGAAATGGCGAAATCGACGCTACCGCCGAACCCGAAGGTGGATTGGGACGCGTGGGTGGCCGACTACGGCCGCGTGCGGGACGCCATCGCCGAGACGTTCCCGGCCATCTTCCACGATTTCAATCAGCGTTTGGACCAGCCCGGCGGGTTCCCGCGCCCGAACAGCGCGCGGGAACGGAAGTGGGAGACGAAGACGGGAAATGCGAACTTCATCGCGCCGTCCGGTCTCTCGGCGAGTTTCGAAGACGCCAACGATCGCGCGGTGCTACGCCTCATTACCCTTCGCAGCAACGACCAGTTCAACACGACGGTCTACGGTTATCGCGACCGTTTCCGCGGCGTCGACGGGACGCGGATGGTCGTCTTCCTGAACGCCAACGATATAGCCCGGCTGAATCTCGAAGAGGGGCAGGAAGTCACGATCGAGACGGCGGTCGACGACGGCTTCCCCCGTGCGATGAGCGGGTTCACCGTAAAGACCTACGATATTCCCGAAGGCTGCTGCGGCGCGTACTACCCTGAGTGCAACGGCCTGATTCCCCTGTCGCACCACGCGCGACGAAGCAAGGTGCCGGCCGCCAAGTCGGTGCCAGTCCGAATTCGTGCGAGTGCAAGCCGCGCGGCAGCGGCGGAATGAGCGCGCCGGGCCGCGGACGGGCCATCGGTCGACGCGACGGCTTCGACCCGGCCCCGGTTCGGCGCTGGTGCCCAGCGGGAGCTGCCGACGACTTCCGCAACATCCCCGACGAGGTTCCGGTCGCGATCGTCTACCAGGGAGCGACCTACGCGGTGATGATGGCGAGCCCCGGCGATCTGGTCGATTTCGCCGTCGGGTTCACCCTCACGGAAGCCGTGGCTCGACCCGGCGAGATCGAGGAGATCGAGGTCACCGAGCAGGACAACGGGATCCAGGTACGGATCTGGCTGACGCCCGAACGGGCAGAGGCGGTGCGCGGCCGGGCCCGACGTCTGGCGGGTCCCGTCGGGTGCGGGCTCTGCGGCGTGGAAAGCCTGGCCGAGGCATCTCGGCCGGTGATCCCCGTCAGTGCCCCGGGCCCTTCCCTCTTCCCGCGGCACATCCTCGACGCGATGGAGGCTTTGGCGCCGAACCAGCCGCTGCACCTCGCCACCCGCTCGACTCACGCCGCCGCTTTCTGGCATCCGCGGCAAGGGCTGGTCGCGGTGCGCGAGGATGTCGGCCGGCATAACGCCCTCGACAAGCTGATCGGCGCGCTCGCGCATTGCAAAATGCGTGACGGCGCTGTGCTTCTGACCAGCCGCGTCTCTGTCGAGATGGTGCAGAAGACGGCCAGCGCAGACATTCCCGTGATTGTCGCTGTCTCCGCCCCGACCGCGCTCGCCGTACAGCTCGCCGAGAAGAGCGGCGTAACACTCGTGGCCGTTGCCCGCGCCGACGGGTTCGAGGTGTTCACCCATCCACATCGGATAGCGCTGCCCCCGGGCGCGAACTACGCCAGCGCCTGACTTCGAAGCAGACTTCGACCTGCGGGCACGCTTGCGCATCGCGCCCGCAGAGGCCTAGCATCGACCTATCGGCAGGAACAAGAACGAGAAGGATGCAGGCGATGCAGTTCTCTGCGGAGGATATGGCCTTTCGTGACGAAGTGCGGACGTTCATCCGGGACAATCTGCCCGAGGATGTTCGGCACAAGGTGCTCAGCGGCATGCAGATCGAAAAAGACGACTACATGCGCTGGCACAAGATACTCTACAAGCAGGGCTGGATCGCGCCCAACTGGCCGAAGAAGTACGGCGGCTGCGAATGGACGCCGGTGCAGCGCTACATCTTCGACGAAGAAGCGGGCCTCGCCGGGGCGCCGCGCCTGTCCAGCTTCGGCCTTTCGATGGTCGGGCCGGTGCTGATGGCGTTCGGCAACGAGGAGCAGAAGAAGCAGCTTCCGCTTATCCTGAGCGGCGAGCGCGTCTGGTGTCAGGGCTATTCAGAGCCGGGCTCCGGCTCCGACCTCGCCTCGCTGAAAACGCGGGCGGAGCGCAAGGATGATCATTACCTGATCAACGGCTCCAAGCTCTGGACCTCTCTCGCCCATCACGCCGACTGGATCTTCTGCCTCGTGCGGACGAGTCAGGAAGCCAAGAAGCAGGACGGTATCTCGTTCCTGATCTTCCCGGTTACGACGCCGGGGATCGAGATCCGGCCCGTGATCACGATGAACGGCCTCCGCCACACCAACGAGGTGTTCTTCACGAACGTGAAGGTACCGCTCGAATCGCTCGTCGGCGAGGAAGGCAAGGGGTGGACGATCGCCAAGTACCTGCTGGAGCATGAGCGTTTCGGCGGCGGCTCGGTCGGGGAGCTGAAGACGGCACTGCGCCGCGTCCAGGAAATCGCCTCCAAGGAGCACAGCGACGGCGAGCCGCTGATCCATGATCCGGAGTTCCGGCGCCAGGTCGCTCTGGCCGAGATCGAGCTGCTTTCTGTCGAGCAGACGATCCTGCGCGCGCTGGCGGCGCATTCGGCCGACCGGCAGATCGGCGCCATCGCCTCGGCGATCAAGATCCGCCGTAGCGAGGTGCAACAGATGATCAGCGAGCTCGGCGTGAAGGCGGCGGGCTATTATGCTCTGCCGTTCAATATCGCCGCACTCCAGAACGGCTGGAACGAGGATCCGGTCGGTGCCGAGTACTTCAACTCGCTCGTGCCGAACTACCTCTTCCTTCGCGCCGCATCGATCTACAGCGGCACGAACGAGATCCAGCACAATATCATCGCCAAGCACGAATTGCGGCTCTGACAGCCGTCCCGCGCGAGATCAGGGGCCGGGGCAGAAACGCGGCATTAAGCCGAATGCCCCGGCCGCCGGAAAGGGTTCGTTAACCATAGCCGTCATATCGTTCCCGGGTTGATGCCAGCAATTGCTCCCGGGGACCAGACATGCACTACGCCGCGATGATGGTGATCGCAGCCCTCATTTCGATCGGGCTGGGATCACATTCGGGAGCCTTCGACAAGAGCTATGACGCCATGGTTGCGGGCGAATATGGCATGGCTCTGGACGAGTTCGGGACTGCGGTGCGGCAGGTGATCCGCGACGCGGACGTTCACAATCATCATTACCGTCCCTATTGATAGGACGACCTTCCGGCTTAAGGCGCAGCCTCGGTCCGAGGCCGAGCGGCGTCTCAGGCGCCGGATGAGGGCAATCCGCCGGAATCCAGAATCACCGAGCGCACCAGCGGCACCGTGATCGGCCGCCCCGCAGCCAGCGCCGCCCGATCGATCTCTTCAACTGCCCGGCGCACCGCGGCGAAGGATCGCTCCAGCCTGACGACGAGATAGTCCACGACGTCCTGTCGAACCTGGATCTGGCGATCCGCGAACAGCTTCACGAGCAGCGCCACTATCAGCGATTCGTCCGGCGGCTCGACATTGGTGACGGCAGCCGCCAGCAGCCTGGAGCGCAGGTCCGGCAATGTCACCTTCCACTGGGCCGGAGGCGACGTGCCGGTCAGCAACAGTGTCCCGCGGCGCTCCACCACCATATTGTACAAATGGAGCAGAGCGGTCTCGTCCACCGCTGCGTCGGCATTGTCCAGCGCACAAGCATTGCCGCGACCGAGCAGGTCGAGCGGGTCGGTTCGTTCGAGTACTGCCGCCGACCATGCCGGCGCCCCTGCCCTCGCCCGCCAGACCTGAAGCAGATGCGTCTTCCCGCACCCGGGCGGGCCGTAAAGAACCAGCGCGGGCGCAGGCCAGTCCGGCCAGCGGTCGATCCAGGCGACCGCGTCCGCGTTGTTCGGCGCCACCAGGAAGTCCTCCGCGTCCATGGCGGGCCGATGGGGCAGCTGCAGGGCGAGCTGGCGGATCATTCCAGGCTTTCCGGCGGCGTTTCGGAACCGAGCGCCTCTGAGGCGGGCGCACCGTCCGAGTGCGGAGCGTACATGTCGCTGTCGCGATACTGCGCGATGGCGAACCGGACGAGGACGCCGATGACGGCAGCGACCGGAACCGCGAGTAGGAGGCCGACGAACCCGAACAGGGCGCCTCCGGCGAAGAGGGAGAAGATCACCCACACCGGATGCAAATTTACCCGGTCTCCCACGAGCTTCGGCGTGAGAATGTTCCCTTCGATCGCCTGACCGCCGAAGAAGATCGCGGCAACCAGGGCCACCCGGAGAAGCTCGTCGAACTGCACGAGCGCGAGCCCAACGCTGGCAATGAGTCCGAAGGTGCTGCCGACGTACGGGATGAACGAGACCAACCCTGCGAGAAAGCCGATGACGAACCCGAAATCAAGCCCGGCCAGCGTGAGCGCGACCGCATAGAACGTGCCGAGAATGAGACAGACGGATGCCTGGCCGCGCACGAACCCCGCCAGCGTCTCGTCGACGATGCGGGCCTGTTGCCGGATCGTGTGGAGATGCTCGCGCGGCAGGAGGTTGTCCACCGTCTCCACGATCCTGTCCCAGTCGCGCAGCATGTAGAAAGCGACGATCGGCGTGACGAACAAGAGTGCCAGAAGGTTGAACAGGGCGAGACCGCCGCCGACCAATCCCTTCAGCACGCCGCCGAGCCAGCCCAGCATCGCGCCGATGTTGGAAGAAAGCCCCGAGCGCAGGCGCTCGACATCTTCTTCGGAAAGAGACGCGCGAAGCCCCTCGAGCAAGTCGAAAGCGCGGCGCTGCAGGATCGAGAGATACTCCGGCAACCGGCCGATCAGCTCGACCACCTGGGCCTGAAGCAGCGGGAAAAGCAGAAGCAGCCCGGCCACCGCCGCCAGCGAGAAGGCGATCAACACGACAGCGGCCGACAGCGCTCGCGATAGGCCGCGCCGCTCCAGCCAGTCCGCGGCCGGGTCCAGAAAATACGCGACAGCGAGGCCCGCCACGAACGGCAGCAGAATGCCCTGAAAGAGGATCACGAAGACGACGAAGAGGCCGGCGATCACCAGCCATCCGCGCCACTGCGCGGTCCTGGTCACGAAGCGTCCCGCTCCATCTGGCGCGTCCCTCGCGCCCAGTTCCACAGATAGGCGCCCCCGGACAGGAATGTCGTCGTGGCGACGACATAGATCAGCACCGCGCCCACGCCGTGGTCCGGATAGGCGCCGGCGGCGCGAGCGAGTGTCTCGGCGGCGAGAAGGATTTGCGCGAACGTGTTGAGCTTGCTGATGAGCAGCGGATGGATCTTCGGCTGCGTCAATGTCAGCGTGTGCATGAGAAGCGCGCCGCCGACGATGAGCAGGTCGCGCGAGACGACGAGTATCACCAGCCAGGGCGGCAGCAGCCCCTGGAAGCCGAAGGCGAGATAGACGCTGACCAGCAGCACCTTGTCTGCAATCGGGTCGAGATAGCTCCCCAGCGTCGTCTGGCAGCCAAAGCGCTTGGCGATGAACCCGTCCACGGCATCGGAAACGCCCGCGAGGACGAAGAGCCAGAAAGCCGTGACCATCCAGCCGGATACGATCAGCCAGACGGCCAGAGGAACGCTGAGCAGGCGGGCCAGGCTGATGAGGTTCGGCAGGTTCACCTTCCACCCGATAGCGCGGGCGCTAGCGAGGTGGGGGGACTTGCGGAGGAACCGGGCAGAGAAAGCGACCATCCTTCGGGAGTATCCGTTACCACGATACCGGAACGGGAGAGCGATTGACGCAGCAGTTCACGATCGCCCGAATGAAAGAGCCGAAGGCTGGCCTTCCGACGGCTCAACGAGATCAACTCCTCATGGGCGACCACGCTCCGGATCGCGTTTCGCAGCGTCGTCAGGTCGGCCGGGGAGTCGAGATCGGCGACGACCACGGTGGACTGCCGACCGGCGTCCGGTGCACCGGCCTGCGGCGCCAGGCCACCTCTCCCGGTACCATCGAGCATCGCCACCACACGTGCAACGCCGCGTTCCGCGAGAGCGTCGACGGTCTCGCCGGGTGTTCCTTGAATGCGGTCGACCAGTCCCACCGCGCCCGGCTCGCCACCGAAGCTCGTTACGACCAGATCGAGTGCAGGCGTAGCTCCAGCCCGATCGAAATTGGCGCGCGCGACGAGGGCGCCGGCCGCGGCGTAGCGATCGGCCAGCGCCAGAATGCGCGCACGGTCGGCGCGCGCCGCCTCTTCCGCCGACAGGGTATGTACGTCTTGTTCGTCCCCCCGCGGCAGCATCAATCGGAATCCACCCCCCTGCCGCGCGTCCTGCCAGGCTTGCCACCAGGGATTGAACTGCTCCCAGATCACGCGGCTGCCCGCCCACTCGTAGACCGGAACGACGAGCAATGCCCGCCCGGCAGATGCAGGGCCCCGTTCATAGCTGTCTCTGCCCGCCCGCCCGTAGAGACCGCGCACCGCGTCCGGTCGGAAGCGGACCGTTATCTTCGCGATGTAACGGACTGCCGAGGCCTTCTCGTCGGCGATCTCGATCCCTTCGACCAGATTCTGCACGGCCGTCTCGGAGACGCGCGGCGGAGGGCCGAAGCCGGGCTCTGTCGCCAGTCGTTCGGTCAGCCGGTCGAAAGCCTGTCGGGTCGCCTGTTCTATCCCGCGATCGCGCGCATTGGCGGCCGTATCGGCCGTGATGTCGACCGGGACGTCCTCGACGACGAACATGTCCTGAGCGCGCGCCGAGCCGTAGGAAACGAGAAAAAGCACCGCTGCGACGATGCCGGCATAGGCGTGCAAAGTTCCCCCCGAAGGGCGTCCACGCTTCATTGCAAACGGCCTCGATTAAAGTATCTTCCAGCGCTGCGAAGGCGGCCCGTTATACATCAATGCCCCGGAGAAGAAAGCATTAGCAAGTCCTCAAGCTATCGGTCGGCGGGCGTCGACGTCGATGCCGGGAATGCGCTGGTGGAGCGCATCAAGCCGCTGGCGCGCTCGACCGCTCGCCCGGGAGCTGACGGGAGCCTCGGCGGCTTCGGCGGCTTTTTCGATCTCGCCGGCGCCGGCTATCGTGATCCTCTCCTGGTCCTGGCAACGGACGGCGTCGGGACGAAGCTCCGGGTCGCCAACGCCGTCGGCAGGCACGACACGATCGGCGTAGACCTGGTCGCCATGTGCGTCAACGATCTCGTCGTGCAGGGCGCCGAGCCTCTCGCGTTCCTCGATTACTTCGCCACCGGCAAGCTGGATATCGAAACGGCTGCCGCTGTCGTCGAGGGCATCGCCCGTGGCTGCCGCGCCGCAGGCTGCGCCCTCGTCGGGGGAGAAACGGCTGAGATGCCGGGCATGTACGCGGTCGGAGACTACGATCTCGCCGGGTTCGCGGTCGGCGCCGTCGAGCGGGGACGGCAACTGACCGCCTCGACCGTCCGCGCCGGCGATGTGGTGATCGGGATCGCCTCGGATGGCATCCATTCGAATGGCTATTCGCTCGTGCGGCGCGTGGTGGAAGACGCCGGTCTGGATTATGGCTCCGAGGTCGATCTTCCCGGCAGCGGAAAGGTCAATCTCGGCGAAGCTCTGCTCGCCCCCACCCGGATCTATGTCTCGAGCTGCATCGCCGCGATCGCAGCGGGTGGTGTGAAGGCTCTGGCACATATCACCGGGGGCGGCCTTGTCGACAACCCGCCGAGGGTGCTTCCGGACGACCTCGGCATCGTTTTCGACCTTTCCGCCTGGGAGTTGCCGCCGATCTTCCGTTGGCTATCCCGGACGGGCTCGATCCCGCGCGCCGAGATGCTCCGCACCTTCAACTGCGGTATCGGCATGATCGCGGTCACCAGCCCGGACGACGCAGAACGCATCGAGCGGGTCTTCGCCGACTCCGGCGAGCGCACCTTCAGGATCGGGACGGTCGCGCCACCGGCGGAGGGGGAGCCGAGGATCGCATTCGAGAGGCCGGATGCATGGCTCGGCGTCTGAAGCTCGGCATCCTGATTTCAGGACGCGGCAGCAATCTGCAGGCCTTGATCGACGCCTGCGCCGACCCCGGGTTTCCGGCCGAGATCGCGTTGGTAGTATCCAACAAGGCTGATGCCAAAGGCCTTGAGCGGGCGGCCACGGCGTCGATCCCGACGCGAGTGATCGACCATCGCGGCTTTGCGAGCCGTACCGAGTTCGATTCCGCCCTGAACGACGCGTTGAACGACGCCGCCGTGGATCTGGTGTGCCTCGCCGGCTTCATGCGGTTGCTCGGCGCCGAGTTCGTCCGGGCGTGGCACGACCGGCTGATCAACATTCACCCGTCGCTGCTACCGGCCTTTCGCGGCCTCCACACCCACGAACGGGCGCTTGAGGCGGGGGTGAAGCTCACGGGGTGCACCGTTCATTTCGTCCGCGCCGACGTCGACAACGGCCCGATCATCGTTCAGGCCGCAGTGCCCGTGCTGGATACCGATACGCCCGATAGCCTGGCGGCCCGGGTTCTGGTCGCCGAGCACGCCTGCTACCCGGCAGCCGTTCGCTGGATCGCCGAAGATAGGGTGAGTATCGTCGATGATCGGGTGGTGCTGCGGGACGGCAGCACGCCGGAGGCACCGGTGTTCAGCCCCTGCGTCACCACCACGCGCCGGTATACCCCTTAAGCGACTTGTCCTTCGGACGGGGTTCGCTATAACCCCCGCCGCAAGATCGTCAATCTGGGAGAAGAGAATGCAACCGGATCCGTCCGACGCCGAACGCCATCAGCAGTTGTGGAACAACTTCACGCGGTTCCTGACGATCAGCGGCGTCACTGTCGCGGCGACCCTGATCCTGATGGCGCTCTTCCTCCTTTAGACCAGCGGCATTTCGGAGGCCGCCCGGGAGCGGCCTCCAGCTGCACCGCCGATCAGCCGACGATTTCGATATCGCTGAAGAAGAAGCGGATCTCGTTCCTGGCGTTCTCGAGCGAGTCCGAGCCATGGGTCGAGTTCGCCTCGACCGACTCGCCGAAATCTTTCCGAATCGTTCCTTCGGCGGCATTCGCCGGATTGGTCGCGCCCATGAGGTCACGGTTGTGCTGGACCGCGTTCTCGCCTTCGAGCACCTGCACGACGACGGGACCCGAGGTCATGAACGTGCACAGATCGTTGAAAAACGGGCGTTCCCGGTGGACCTCGTAGAATCTCTCTGCCTGCTCACGGGTCAGGCGGACGCGCTTCTGCGCGACGATCCGCAGCCCCGCTTCCTCGAATCGCGCATTGATGCGTCCGGTCAGGTTGCGCCGGGTCGCATCGGGTTTGATGATGGACAGCGTCCGTTCGACAGCCATTTTGGTCGGCCTCCTAGCGGGGAATTTGGCGCGGGGTTATAGCGACCCCTACCGGTGACGGCAACCGCGGTGTTGCAACGCGAAGTACCGCTGCAGCCATCGGCTTTGGACCGTCGTCTCAGTCCTTCGTCCGCCAGCTCCCGCGGGCGTGCTCGAGGTACAGAGGTGTGATCGAGGATTCCCGCAATGCGCGCCAGCGCTCCCGCGCCATCCGGCGCGCGTCCGGGTCGGTTCGATCGAAGACGTAGAGACAGCGTTCGAACCCCTCCAGGTCGTCGGCTACGGCGTCTTCCAGAAGGATCAGCACGCTGGCCCCGTTGGGGTTCTCGACCTGGGTGCTGAGCCAGATCGGATGATCAGCCGGCCGCCCGACTGCGGGGCTGCCATGAGGCAGGAACGAGGCGGGATGGTAAGTCCAGAGGCCGGCATCGACCCCCCTCAGGCGCTCCTCGGAGACGAGCCTGACCACCACGCGCCTCCCCTCCGCCAGCTGCTCCTCGAGCAGCCTTCCCAACGTCGGCTCTAGAGCGGAGCCGGCCAGGTCGCGAAACTCGACGGACACCATCGCGCCTCGCCGGCGTCAGCTCTCGCAAGCGTCGGCGACGTAGCGGTCCAGGAGCCGGACACCGAACCCGGTGCCCCCCTTCGGCACCGTCGGCTTGGCCTTGCTGGACCAGGTGACGCCGGCGATGTCCAGATGCGCCCAGGGGGTGTCGCCGACGAACTTCTTCAGGAACTCCGCAGCGGTGACGCTGCCGCCCTCCCGACCACCGACGTTCTTGATGTCGGCGATATCCGACTTGATCTGCTTCGCGTACTCCTCTCCGAGCGGCATGCGCCAGAGGGTTTCACCCACCGCCTTCCCGGAGGCGAGCAGCCGGTCCGCGAGAGCGTCGTCGTTGCTGAAGAGCCCCGCATTGTGGTGGCCGAGCGAGATGATGATGGCGCCGGTGAGGGTAGCGAGATCGATGATCGCGCGCGGTTTGAACCTGTCCCGGACGTACCAGATGACGTCGGCGAGCACGAGCCGTCCCTCGGCGTCGGTGTTGATGACCTCGATCGTCTGGCCGGACATCGACCGGACGACGTCACCCGGCCGCTGTGCGGTGCCGGACGGCATGTTCTCGACCAGCCCGACGATACCGACGGCGTTCACCTTGGCTTTGCGCCCGGCCAACGCCTTCATCAGGCCGATGACGGCGGCAGCGCCTCCCATGTCCCATTTCATGTCTTCCATGCCACCGGCCGGCTTGAGCGAGATGCCTCCGGTGTCGAAGGTGACACCCTTACCGACGAACGCCACCGGCTGCTTGTTCGCCCCTCTCTCGGAGCCGCGCCAGTGCATGACCACCACATACGGGGGGCGCGTGCTCCCCTGTGCCACGCCCAGAAGAGCGCCCATGCCGAGCTCGCGCAGTCGCTCCTCTTCGAGCACCTGTACCTCGACGCCGAGATCCGCGAGCTGTCGCGCCTGCTCGGCCAGGGTTTCCGGGTAGAGAACGTTGGCCGGCTCCCAGACGAGATCACGCGCCAGGCGAACGCCGTCGGCCACCTTCTGCAACGGGCCGAATGTCCGGCGCGCCTTCGCCGCGTCATCCACCATGACCTGCAACTCGGCGAGCGACGGTTTCTGGTCGGCCTTTTCCGACGTGCGATACTTATCGAACCGATACGCGGCGAGTTCGGCGCCGAAGCCGAGGTGAGCCGCGACGGTGACCGCATCCACAACGCCGCCTTCGATGCCGTCGATCGCGACGGCGGCGACTTTCTGGCCCGATCCGCCGAGATGGCCGAATATCGTGCCGCCCAGTGTCTCGGCCGAAGCCGCGTCCAGCTTGTCGGGGGATCCGAGGCCGAGGAGAAGGATGCGCTCCGCCTCGATTCCGGCCGGCGCCATCACGTCGAGCAACTCGTTCGCCTTGCCCGTGAAACGGCTCGCGGATATCGCCTTGCTGATGGCGCCGCTGGTACGCTCGTCGAGATCTCTAGCGGTGGGCGTGAGCTTCTTGCCCTCCAGAATACCCGCGACGATGGTTCCCTTGCCGGGCAGCGAGGGTTGCGAGAATGTGATCTTCATGCAGAGCTCCACTCGTCTCGGTTCGTGCCGCCGTCCAGAATGCCAGTACTCGGGATAGAGCGTGGCCCAAAGCTCGTCAACTCGCGGAGCGCCCGCTCCGAGTGAGGCTATCGGGGCACTGTCTCCGCGTCACCGCATCCTCGGCGGCTTCGCGGCGTTCTGCCCGATCGTCGGCCTCGTGTCTGCCCGCGGCATGGCGACCTTTCTGATCGTCGGGGCGCTCGCGCTACTGCTGGCGAAGCCACGATCGCTGGCATTATCCCCACTCCGCAGCGCCATCGTGGCGTTGGGCTCCCTCGCACTGCTTGCTGCCGCTTCCATCTTCTGGAGCACGGCACCGGAGATTTCGCGACTCCAGACCCTGCAGGTCGTGGGGATCGCCATACCGGGCCTGCTGGTGATCGGAACCTGCCTCGGGATAGGTGCGAAGCCCGCGGCGCCAATGGGACCACCTTGGCTGCCGTTCGGCTTCGCATTTGCGGCCTGCGTGCTCCTGGCCGAGCAGCTCTCGGACTTTCCGCTCTACCGGCTGCTGCACCTCCTGCCAGCAGCGACAGAGGTAGAATCGTACGTGCACAACAAGGCGGCCACGGCCCTCGCCGTCCTGCTGTTCCCGGCGCTGCTCACACAGACGGGTGACGGCACCGCCAACTCGGGCTTCGGCGGCACAAGCCGACAAGCCGCGCTGGCGGCGTTCGCCTTGCTCGCCATTCTCGCAACGCCCAGTCAGTCGGCCCTGCTGGCCGCGACGGGGGGACTGATCGTGCTGGTGGCCGCCCGGTGGCGGGAAAAGCCGGTGCGAAACGCCATCGTCTACGTCAGCATCGCAGCAGCTGTTGCGGCTCCGGCGATCGCGCTCCTCCTGCCGCCCGATGCCGCGACTTCACTCGGTTGGTTACCCTACTCCGCAGCGCAGCGGGTGGAGATCTGGCGCCATGTGGGGCAAACGGTCGCCGAGCACCCGTTGCTCGGCATCGGAATGGACGGAGCCCGGCACGCGCTCTCCATCGCCCCAGGCTCCATCCGAGGGTCGTTGCACCCTCACAACGTTTTCCTGCAGGTGTGGCTCGAATTAGGCGTCATCGGTGTGGCGTGGCTCGTCGGTTTTCTACTTTTCGTCGGCTCGCTCATCGGCCGCATGCCAGTCGAGGCACGACCCTACGCCGATGCCGCTCTTGCCGCGGCGGTCCTGGTGTCCAGCTTCGCCTGGGGAATCTGGCAGACGTGGTGGATCGCCACTTTGTTCGTCACCGTCGCCCTTCTCGTCGCCGCGACCGGTTCCGCTTTCGGCAAGGTTGGATCCGGCGGAGACGCTGCCGCTCGGGCCGATGCCCACTTTTCCGAAAGTCGATCGACTCACCAAACTGCAGGTTAAGCGTGTGCTGGACTCGCCCTCGGGACAAGCTCTAGGAACGTCAGGTCGGTTGACTTACCGATAAGATATCGGACGCTACCGTCGTCGGCGCGGCGTGACCTCGCGGCGACCACCCATGTGGAGAGACGAGGCATCCGGGCGCGATGGCGAAGATCGACCGATACGTCCTCCGGCAGATCGCTGCAGCTCTCGTCTCGATCACCATCACTCTCACGATCGTCATTTGGCTGGCGTACTCGCTCCGATATCTCGACTACATCGTGAACAGGGGCCTGCCGTTCGGCACTTTCGTTTCGCTCATCGTCCTGATGCTGCCGCAGCTGCTCGCACTCGCGCTGCCGATCGCTCTCGTCTGTGCCGTTCTCTTCACCTACCACCGATTGATCGCAGAGAGCGAACTGGTCGTGCTGCGCGCCAGCGGCCTCAGCGACTTGCGCCTGGCGCTACCGGCGCTCGCGCTCTCGGCGATGGTGATGCTGCTCGTCGCACTCCTCAACCTCCAGATCGCGCCCACTGCCGCACGCTCTTTCAAGGACCTGCAGTACGCGATCAGGAACGACTTTCTCGCCGTGCTGGCGCAGCCCGGGGTGTTCCGCACGATCAGAGAAGGGATCACCTTCCACATCCAGGGCATAGACGAGGATGGGCAGTTCAGGGGCATCCTGATCCACGACACCTCCGCACCTCCGAAGCGTGTGACCCTAATGTCGGAGCGCGGTAATCTGATCCGGAGCGATTCCGGGCCGCGCATCGTTCTCAGAAGCGGCAATCGCCAGGAGCTTGACGTCGAATCCGGAAAGCTGTCGCTGCTGTACTTCGATCAGTACACGATGGACCTCGGCCTGCCAGCCGGTAGCGGCGGTCGCGAATGGCGAGACTTCGATGAACGGGATCTCGGCGATCTGCTCTCGGTCACTGCCGAGGACGTCGGCGCTCGCAATGTGCAAAAGTTCCGGATGGAAGGGCATGCTCGGATCGTCTCGATTGCCTTCGCCCCGGCACTTACTTCGGTCGCACTCGCCGTTCTGCTGATCGGTCAGCTCGACCGTCGGAGCTTCGCACGACGGGTGATCGCCGCGGGCTCGCTGCCGCTCGCGCTCCTGGCGATCTCCTTCGCCGCCAAGGGATTGGCCGGTAAGGTGCCGGCGGCAACGCCGCTCTATTATCTGGCGATCCTGCTGCCCTTCGCCGCCTCGCTCTATCTTCTGCTGCGCTCCCGCCGACGCACTGCGGCCCCGACCCGTCCGCCGTCACTCGCGACTGCTGCCGCGCCGGCTCCGTGAGATCGGGCCGATGAAGATTTCCACGACGCTTTCGGCCTATATCGGGCGGCAGTTCGTCATCTGGTTCGCCGTCGTCTTCGCCGGCATTGCGTTCGTAGTGCTGCTCGCCGATGCAATCGAGCTGCTCCGACGCGCAGCCGGCAAGGACCAGGCGACATTCGCGATCGTCGCCGAAATGGCGCTGCTCAAGCTGCCGCAGATGATGCTTCTGCTGATGCCGTTCGCAGTCCTTTTCGGCGGCATGCTCGCTTACTGGCGGCTCGCCCGGACGCGCGAGCTTGTGGTCACTCGGGCCGCGGGCGTCTCGGTGTGGCAGTTCCTCCTGCCAGCACTGTTCATCGCCCTCATGATCGGGGCGACGCGCGTCGCCGTGCTGGGCCCCTTCGCGGCAGCGATGCTGTCCCGATACGAGAACCTGGAAGCCCTCCATCTGAGTTCGGGTACGGGAAGTCAGCTGAGCGTCTCTGATTCCGGGGTCTGGCTGCGCCAGCTCGACCCCGACGGCGAGTCCCTGATCCACGCGGACCACGTCGAACCGACCTCACGCCAGCTCCTGGATGTGGTGATATTCCGGTTCGCAGGCGACGGCCGGTTTCTCGGCCGCATCGACGCCGACAGCGCGGACCTCGAAGGCGGCACATGGCTGATCCGCGGTGCTTCGCTCTCGGACCGACGAGCAGAGCCGAAGCAGGTGGCCTCAGTGACCCTCCCGACCGACCTCACCTGGGCACAGATCGAGAGCAGCCTTGCGCTGCCGGAAACGATGTCGGTGTGGGAACTGGCCAGCTTCATACCGATGATGGAACGGACTGGCTTCGCGACTGCTCGGCACCGGCTCCACCTCCAATCCCAACTCGCATCGCCACTCCTGCTGTGCGCGATGGTTCTGATCGCGGCGAGCTCGACACTGCGGGCAAACCCGAGGGGGCGGGCAGCCCACATGATCATGATCGGAGTCGGGATCGGCTTTGCGTTCTATATCGCCTCGGATATCGTTGCAGTGCTCGGCCTGTCCGGGCGGCTGCCGGCGGAACTCGCCGCATGGGCCCCGGCATCGGTCTGCACGATGTTGGGGACGGCCATGTTGTTCCATCTCGAGGATGGGTAAGTCTTGCGCCGCCCTGTCGTTCGCGCCATCTAGCGAGTTCGTTGGCCAGGGCGTTGCCGGCGGCTAAGGTCCTACCGTCTATTTGTGACGATCGGAAGTGAGTTCTCCATTGCCTCAACTCCTGCCCAAGACAGCAGTCAGTCGGCTTCGACACCGGATCAGGACGATTTCCGGCTGCCCCCGATTGGCGGGTGCCGCGCTGGCCGCTATCCTCTGCCTTACGGCCATCCAGGCGCCGTCGGCACAGACGGTCGAAGCGATCGCCGCGGTCGTCAACGACGAAGCGATTTCGACCTACGACCTGGACGGGCGGCTCAAGCTGGCCCTCGCCGTGACCAACCTACCCCCCACTGAAGAGAACCGACGTCGGCTCCTCCCGCGCGTCCTGAGGAGCCTGATAGACGAGCGCCTGCAGCTACAGGAGGCACGGCGCCTGAACATCGCCGTCAGCGACGAAGAGATTCAGGCTGCGATCGCGACGATTGAGCGCCAGAACAACATGCCGCCCGGAGGCCTTCAGGAATTCCTCCGCGCCAACGGCGTCGGCTTCGCCACCATGGCCGACCAGGTGCGTGCGAACATCGCCTGGTCGAAGATCGTGCGCCGGCAGATCCGCCCGCAGGTAGAGGTGGGCGAAGACGAAATCGACGAGTATCTGGAGCGGCTTCGCTCCCGTGGCGGCGGCACCGAGTACATCGTGTCGGAGATTTTCCTGGCCGCCGACGGTCCCGCAGAGGAGCAGACGGCCATCCAGACTGCACGGGACCTGGTCGGCCAGGTGCGGCAGGGAACGCCGTTCCCGGCACTTGCGGGGCAGTTCTCGCAATCGCCGACCGCCGCTGTGGGCGGCGATCTCGGGGCTGTCCGGGAAGGGCAGCTGGACAGCAGGCTCGAGGAAGCGCTCCGGTCCATGCAACCGGGGCAGGTGTCGGACCCGATCCGGGTAGATAACGGCTTCTACATTCTGCAACTCCGCGATCGCCGGCAGGTAGATGCGCCGAGCCCCGCCGACACCGAGATCGCCCTGCGCCGCATCTTCCTGCAACTTCCGCCGAACCCATCCGAGGAGGAAGTGGAGACCCAGGAGAACCTTGCCCGGACGGTCAGCGAAACGGTGGCCGGCTGCGAGGACATGGAAACGCTGGGGGCCGAGGTCGGTGCCGCACAGCCGATCGATGTGGGCAGGCTCAAGGTCGGTGAACTGCCGGCGGATCTTCGGGACACGGTGCGAAGCCTCGCAGTCGGCGAGGCCAGCCGCCCGATCCGCCTCGCTGATGGTTTCGTCGTGGTGATGGTCTGCGCGCGTGACGAGTCGAACACCGGGCTACCCGATCGGGAGGAGGTGCTGCGCCTGATCGGCGGCCCACGGATCGAGATGCTCGCCCGGCGCTATCTGCGAGACCTCCGACGCATCGCATATGTGGACGTGCGGGTTGCCGGGCGATAGCGGGACCGCGCCGATCGCCCTGACGATGGGCGATCCAGCGGGCATCGGCGGGGAAATCTCTCTCAAGGCCTGGCTTAACCGCCACTCGGCGGGAGGTGTCCCTTTCTTCGTCGTCGACTCTCCCGATCGGCTCCGCCGTCTGGCTCGGCGGCTCGAGCTCGACGTCCCGGTCGAAGCCATTTCCGAGGCGGCCGAAGCTGCGGCAACCTTCGAACAGGCGCTACCGGTGCTGCCGATCGGCGAGGATGTCGAGGCGGAACTGGGCCGGCCGGACCGCAGGAATGCGGCGGCGATCATCGGCTCTATCGACATCGCGGTCGCTCTGACCCGAAGCGGCGATGCCTCCGCGATCGTGACCAACCCCATCAGCAAGGAAGTCCTGCTTGCGAGCGGCTTCAGACATGCCGGGCACACAGACTATCTCGGCGAGCTCGCAGGTGGGGTGCAGCCGGAGATGATGCTCGTCTGCCCCGGGCTGCGCGTCGTGCCGCTGACGGTGCACCTTCCATTGCGTGCGGCAATCGACCGGGTCCGGCGAGAGGCGATCGTCGCCACTGGGATGCGCCTCGCGAAGTCGCTGGAGTACGATTTCGGTATCGCGCAGCCGCGCATCGTGGTCACCGGCCTCAATCCTCATGCCGGCGAGAACGGCACCATGGGTCGGGAAGAGGTCGACGAGATCGCGCCGGCGATAGCAGACCTCCGGGAGCGCGGAATCGACGCCAGGGGGCCACATGCTGCCGATTCGCTCTTTCATGCCGAGGCTCGCCGACGCTACGACGCCGCGCTCTGCATGTATCACGACCAGGCCCTGATCCCCCTCAAGACAATAGACTTCGACGGTGGCGTCAACTTCACGATCGGCCTCCCCTTCGTGCGCACCTCGCCCGACCATGGCACCGCGTTCGATATCGCGGCCGCCGGCATCGCCCGTGAATCCAGTCTGCTGGCTGCGCTGGATCTCGCCGGAAAGATAGCCGCTCGGCGGCGCCAGCCGATCCGTGGTGGATGAAGCACCCCCTCTCCCGCCTCTGCGGGAGGTGATCGCTCGGTACGGCCTGTCGGCCCGCAAAGGATTTGGGCAGCACTTCCTGCTCGACGCAAACGTCACCGATCGCATCGCCCGCGCCGCGGGGCCGTTCGAGGGCCGAACCGTCATCGAGATCGGTCCTGGTCCGGGCGGCCTTACGCGCTCGCTGCTGGCGGCCGGCGCATCCAGAGTAGTCGCGGTGGAGCTCGACAGCAGGTGCGTCGCCGCACTGGAAGACCTGACAATTGCTTACCCGGGGCGCCTCGAGATCATCCAGGCCGACGCGCTCCGCCTAGATCTGAGAACGGTCGCGGCACCACCGCGAAAGATCGTCGCGAATCTGCCCTACAATGTCGCGACGCCGCTGCTGCTCGGCTGGATGCGGCATGCGGCCGCCTTCGAGACCCTGACCCTGATGTTCCAGAAGGAGGTAGCGGACCGACTGCTCGCCGCACCTCGCTCGAAAGATTATGGCCGGCTGAGCGTCATCGTGCAGTGGCTGTGCGAGGTGCGACGCCTGTTCGACCTTCCGGCCAAGGCTTTCGTGCCCCCGCCCCGGGTTGTTTCCACCGTTGTGCAACTGACGCCACGGCCGGTACCGGCAGAGGCGGTTGATCCGGATGTCCTCTCGGTCGTCACCAAGGCTGCGTTCGGCCAGCGACGGAAGATGCTCCGCAGCAGCCTTCGCTCGCTGCCGGTCGATGCGCTGACCCTGATCGATGCCGCAGGATTGCGACCGGATGCCCGCGCCGAAGAGCTGACGGTGGACGAGTTCTGCGCCCTCGCCCGAGCACTGCGCGCTCGCGCTACTGGCCCGCTCTGAGGCCTTTGACGAAGTCACCGAGTCCGATCTGCCGGGTCCGCCGACGGCGCTCGGCGCGCAAAATCGCGCGCACGTCCTGCACGCTTTCCTCGATATCCCGGTTGATGATGACGTAGTCGTACTCGGCCCAGTGGCTCATCTCGTCGGCGGCCCGGGCCATGCGCGAGGCGACGACTTCCGGCGAATCCTGAGCCCGACGGTACAGCCGGCGCTCAAGCTCTGCCGTCGACGGCGGCAGGATGAAGATGCTGACGAGATCTTCGCGCGCTTTCTCGGCGAGCTGCTGAGTGCCCTGCCAGTCGATGTCGAACAGCACGTCCCGCCCTTCGGCGAGGGCGCTTTCCACAGGTGCGCGAGGGGTGCCGTAATAGTGGCCGAACACCTTGGCATGCTCCAACAACTCCCGCCGATTGATCAGGATGTCGAACTCCGTGGGGTCGATGAAGCGGTAGTCCCTCCCGACCACCTCTCCCGGTCGCTTCTTGCGCGTCGTAACGGAGACCGACATCTCGATCCCCGTTTCCGTTTCCAGCAGACGCCGAGAGATCGTCGTCTTGCCAGCCCCAGACGGGGATGAGAGCACGAGCATCAGTCCACGGCGATGGATCTGAAGCACTCCGGCATCGACATCATTCGACATTCTGAACCTGCTCCCGGAACTGCTCGACCGCCACCTTCAGGTCGAGCCCGAGCCGCGTGAGCTCCACATCCGCGGATTTGGAGCAGAGCGTGTTGGCCTCGCGATTCAATTCCTGACAGAGAAAATCCAGGCGTCTGCCGACGGGGCCGCCCTCTTCGAGCAGATCGCGCGCCGAGGCGATATGGGCGGCGAGCCTGTCGAGTTCCTCACGAATGTCGGCCTTCGCGGCAAGGAGCGCCGCCTCCTGCGCGAGTCGATCGGCGGGAAGCGCCGGCGACGCTTCCAGAAGTTCCTCGACCAGGCTCCGCAGTCTCGCCCGGAGCGCGGCTGGCTGCGATGCGATGCTGCCCGCAGCACGATCGCGCAACCGCTCCATCTCGTCGAGCTGAGAGCGCAGGACTTCGAGCAGCCGCGCGCCCTCCTCTGCCCGGGCTCGGGAGAGATCGTCGATGAGGCGCTCGAGATCCGACACCATGAGCTCTTCACGACGGGCGAGCGTTTCCTCATCGTCCTGTTGCTCGACGGGCTCCAGGACGCCTCGAAACGCCAGCAGGCCATCGAGCCGTGCCGGCTCGACATCCTTTCGGTTGGCGTACTCTCCCGCTAGCTGAAGCAGGGCTTCGAGCAGCTCTCGGTTGACGGTGAAGCCGCTGCTCGCGGAGGTGCGACTCGTCGACAGTGTCAAATTGACGTTGCCGCGCCGCAGGCGCGCCGCGATCTCCTTGCGCGCCTTGAGGTCAAGGCTGTCCATTCCGGACGGAAGACGACATCGGACATCCAGGCCGCGCCCGTTGACGCTCCTGATCTCCCACGTCCATTGCAATGAACCGTCACTGCCCTCCGCCCGCGCGAACCCGGTCATGCTGGAGACTGTCAACTGTCCGCAAACCCCTCTGACGACGACAATCGCGCCTTATACGACCAGGAGCATCCCACCAACAAGCGGGCCCGCCCGCGAAGGGGGCGCGATTCACTTCTTCTGCCGGATTTGCCGCCAGCGACGGACGTTTCGATTGTGCTCGGCCAGTGTACGAGCAAAAGCGTGACCGCCCGAGCCGTCGGCGACGAAGTACAGCTCGTCGCTTTCCACCGGTCGGATCACCGCTTCGAGCGAGGCTAGTCCCGGATTGGCTATGGGCCCGGGCGGCAGACCGCCGTTGCCGTAGGTGTTGTAAGGGCTGTCGAAAGCCAGATCGGATCTTAGCAATGGCCGGTCGAGCGCGGTACCGTCCCGCTCCAACGCGTACACGACGGTCGGGTCGGACTGGAGCGGCATGCCCTTGCGCAGCCGGTTGATGAAGACAGCCGCCACCCGGGAGCGCTCCTCCGCCACCCCGGTTTCCTTCTCGACGATCGACGCCAGCGTCACCAGCTCCGAGGGTGTGGCGAGCGGCAGATCCGGAGGTCGCGCCGCCCACAGCCGCTCCACGGTCGTGGCCATCGCGCGCTGCATCCGCTCGACGAGCTCCGCGCGGCTATCGCCACGAGAGTAGTGATAGGTATCCGGCAGGAGAGTGCCCTCTTCCACCGGGGGCACAGGTCCCACAAGCCCATCGGCGCGCTCGATTGCGGCCAGAGCCTCGCGCGCGGTCAGTCCTTCGGCGATCGTCAGCCGGCGCACGATGGTGTCGCCCGCGACCAATTTGTCGATCACACTCCGGAGGCTGGCGTGTGCCGGGAAGATGTATTCCCCCGCTCGCAGCCGGCCATGGTCATCCCTGATGCGAACAGCAGCGAGAAACGCTAGTCGTTCCCGAACTACGCCAGCTTCAGCCAGCGCATGCGAAATCGCCCGCGCCCCACTCCCCTGCTCGATGAACACGGTCGTGGATTCGTCGAGAGGTCCGGGGCGGGAATACTCGTGCCATCCCCACCCCGCCACTCCCGCCGCCAAACAGACGGCGAGGAAAAAGAGCAGGGCCAGCCGCCGCACCGGACGGTTCCCGCTACGGCGCCGCCGTGAAGATCAGGCTGGCGTTGGTTCCGCCAAAGCCGAAGGAGTTCGACATCACCGCCCGGAGCGGCTTCTCCTTCGCCTCATGCGGCACGAGGTCGAGGTCGCAACCCTCCGACGGGTTCTCGAGATTGAGCGTCGGCGGTACCACGCCATCACGCAACGCCAAGATCGAGAAGATCGCTTCGGCACTGCCGGCTGCGCCGAGCAGGTGGCCGATCGCGGATTTGGTCGAAGACATCGAGAGGTTATAGGCATGCTCGCCGAACAGCCGCTTCACCGCTCCCAGCTCGATTTCGTCGCCGAGCGGCGTCGAAGTGCCGTGCGCATTCACGTACCCGATATCCTCGGGATTGAGCCGGGCTCGCCGCAGCGCATTCCGCATCGCACGGAAGCCGCCGTTCCCGTCTTCTGCCGGAGCGGTGATGTGATACGCGTCGCCGCTCATCCCATATCCCACCAGCTCGGCATAGATCTTTGCGCCGCGGGCCTTGGCGTGCTCGTACTCCTCGAGCACGAGGATGCCGGCACCCTCTCCCATCACGAAGCCGTCGCGGTCACGATCCCAAGGCCGCGAAGCCCGCTCCGGCGTATCGTTGAAGTGCGTCGACAAGGCCTTCGACGCGGCAAATCCGGCAATTCCGAGCCGGCAGATCGCCGCTTCGGCACCGCCCGCCACCATCACGTCCGCATCGTCGAGCGCGATTATCCGCGCGGCATCCCCCAGTGCATGCGCCCCCGTCGCGCAGGCGGTGACGACCGAGTGGTTCGGCCCCTTGAAGCCGAATCGGATCGAAACGTGGCCGGAAACTAGGTTGATCAGGCTCGATGGGATGAAGAACGGGCTGATTCGGCGTGGCCCGCGCTCCTTCAGAAGCACAGAGGCGTCGTGGATCGCCTCTAGTCCGCCGATGCCCGAGCCGATGAGAACACCGGTGCGCTCCAGCGCCTCTTCGTCTTCGGGCTTCCAGCCCGAATCCTCGACCGCCTGGGTCGCTGCCGCGAGCCCATACAAGATGAACTGATCGACACGGCGCTGCTCGCGCGGATCCATCCAGTCGTCCGGATTCCAACCGCCTTCCGCGGTCTCCCCGGCCGGAACCTGGCCTGCAATCTTGGCGGGCAGATCGGATACGTCGAAAGACTGGATCGCCCGAATCCCGGACTCGCTCGCGAGCAGCCGCTTCCAGCAATGCTCGACGCCCGTGCCCAGCGGCGTGACCAGCCCCAATCCGGTGACGACGACCCGTCTCATCTCGCTCTCCGATCTTCCGATCCGGGCATACGGTGACCTGCTCCTCTCTCGCGAAGCATCATTGCCGGAACGTCGGTGATAAATCGGACGCTCAGGAAGCGTTCTCCTTGATGAAGTCGACCGCGTCCTTGACGGTGACGATCTTCTCGGCGGCGTCGTCGGGAATCTCGACGCCGAACTCCTCCTCGAACGCCATGACCAGCTCGACGGTATCGAGGCTGTCGGCCCCGAGGTCGTCAATGAAGCTCGCACCCTCGGTCACCTTTGCTTCGTCCACCCCCAGGTGGTCGACAACGATTTTCTTGACGCGATCGGCGATGTCACTCATGGACCGGCTTCCTCGAAATCAGAACGTGAATGTGAGAACTGGGTTTCCGCGGCTGGTTTGCAACAATTTTGCCGTAGCCCGCCCGCGGACCGGGCGTTAGGTAGCACACTTTATTCACCCGGACTACCACCAGCCTGGGTGTTCACGTGGCTTCCCTTACAGCATGGCCATCCCGCCATTTACGTGCAACGTCTGGCCGGTAACGTAGCCGGCTTCTTCGCTGGCCAGGAAGGCGACGCAGGCGGCCACGTCGTCAGGAGACCCGAGCCGCCCGGACGGGATCCTGCCGATCAGCGCCTGTCGCTGCTCTTCCTTTAGAACGTCGGTCATCGCCGTTTCGATGAATCCGGGCGCCACACAGTTGGCGGTGACCCCCCGGCCGGAGACTTCGGCCGCCAGCGCCTTGGTCATGCCGACCATGCCCGCCTTCGATGCGGCGTAGTTGGTCTGCCCCGGGTTCCCGGTTGCGCCGACGATGGAGGTGATGGCGATGATGCGTCCCCAGCGCCGGCGCACCATGTTACGGAGCGCCGCCCGAGCGAGGCGAAAACCGGCAGTCAGATTGACGTCGATTACTTTCTGCCAGTCCTCGTCCCGCATCCGCATCGCAAGGCCGTCGCGCGTGAGACCGGCATTGTTTACGAGGACGTCGAGGTGGCCCATCGCCTCTTCGGCTCTGCCGACCAGCGAGTCGGTCGCCGCCGGATCCGAGAGGTCGCAGGGCAGGACATAGACCCGGTCACCCAGACTCTTCGCCAGTTCCTCGAGCGCAGCAGTGCGGGTCCCGGAGAGGGCGACGTGCGCCCCTTGCCCATGCAACGCGCGCGCAATCGCCGAGCCGATGCCCCCAGAAGCGCCCGTCACCAACGCGGTCTTGCCGCCAAGATCGAACATCTGTCCTCCTTAGGCCCGTGCGGGCCTGTGCGATCAGACCGACTTCAAGAAAGCGTCAATGTCGTCCGGGCTCTGGATCGAAACGCCGGTCAGCTCGGGGTCGATCCGTCGTGTCAAACCCGACAGGACCTTTCCGGCGCCGATCTCCACGAGTTGCTCGACCCCTGCTTCCTTCATGTAAAGAACGCCTTCCCTCCAGCGCACGGGGGCCGTGACC
>JAJUGE010000034.1 GCA_029268305.1 Alphaproteobacteria bacterium | reverse complement strand
GTCGCTCCGGTACATGCTGGTCGACGGCCAGGGCAACTTCGGCTCGATCGACGGCGACCCGCCCGCGGCCTACCGCTACACCGAGGCGCGCCTCCGTGCGATCGCCACCGAGCTGCTGCGCGACATCGACCGGGAGACGGTCGACTTCCAGCCGAACTACGACGAGACTGACGACGAGCCGGTGGTGCTGCCGGCACAGTTTCCCAACCTGCTGGTCAACGGTGCCGGCGGCATCGCTGTCGGCATGGCGACGAACATTCCGACCCATAACCTGGCCGAAGTGATCGACGCCTGCTGCGCCTATCTGGACGATCCCTCGATCAGCATCGAGGGGCTGATGGAGCATCTGCCGGGACCGGATTTCCCGACTGGCGGCATCATCGTCGGTCGCAGCGGCATTCGCGCCGCCTACCACACCGGCCGTGGCAGTATCGTCATCCGCAGCCGTACAGCGATCGAGACGGTCGGCAAGGACCGAGAGGCGATCATCGTCACCGAGGTCCCCTATCAGGTCAACAAGGCCCGGATGATCGAGCGCATCGCAGAGGTGGTGTCGCTGAAGCTGATCGAGGGTATCTCCGACCTTCGGGACGAGTCCGACCGGCACGGCGTGCGCGTCGTCATCGAGCTGAAGCGGGACGCGCAGGCCGACATCGTCCTAAACCAGCTCTACCGCTTCACGCCGCTGCAGACGAGCTTCGGCGTCAACATGCTCGCGCTCCGGGACGGCCGCCCGGGGATGCTGAACCTCAAGGAATGCTTCGAGGCGTTCATCGCCTTCCGCGAGCAGGTGATCACCCGCCGGACGATCTACGACCTCCGGAAGGCGCGGGAGCGGGCGCATGTACTGGTCGGCCTGGCGCTGGCGGTCGCGAACATCGACGACGTGATCGCGCTGATCCGCAACGCGAGCGATCCCGCCGAGGCCCGCCACGGCCTGATGACGACGCCATGGCCGGTGCACGACATCGGACCGCTGATCGCGCTCCTCGACGAGCCGGATCACGTGGTCGAGGACGGTCACTACCGGCTCAGCGAGGCGCAGGCCCGCGCGATCCTGGAACTGCGTCTGCACCGCCTGACCGGCCTCGAGCGCGAGAAGATCGCCGGCGAGTTGAACGAGGTCGCCGAGCAGATCGAAGGATTCCTCGAGATCCTCCGTTCGCGCGAAAAGCTGCTCGACATCCTGCGATCGGAGCTCTTGCGGGTGCGGGAGCGCTTCGCGGACGATCGGCGCACGACGATCGAAGACAGCGAGATCGATCAGGACATCGAAGACCTGATCCAGCGCGAAGACATGGTCGTCACCGTCAGCCGCAACGGCTACGTCAAGCGCGTGCCGCTCTCGACCTATCGGGAGCAGCGGCGTGGCGGCAAGGGTCGTTCGGGCATGAGCACGCGCGATCAGGATTTTGTGCGGGAGGTGTTCGTCGCGAGCACCCACACGCCGGTGCTGTTCTTCTCGTCCCGGGGCATCGTCTACAAGCTCAAGGTTTATCGCCTGCCGATCGGCACGCCGCAGGCGCGCGGCAAGGCCTTCGTGAATCTGCTGCCGCTTGCCGACGACGAGGTCATCACCACGGTGATGCCGTTGCCCGAGGACGAGGATAGCTGGGATCAGCTTCACGTCATGTTCGCGACGGCCAGCGGCAACGTCCGGCGCAACCGCCTCTCCGACTTCACCAACGTCATGGCGAACGGCAAGATCGCGATGAAGCTGGAGGAGGGGGATTCGCTGGTCGGGGTCTCGACCTGCTCGGAAGACGACGACGTGCTGCTCGCGACCGCCAGGGCGAAATGCATCCGTTTCCCGGTGCCGGAAGTGCGCATCTTCCAGAGCCGCAACTCGACCGGAAACCGCGGCATCGCGCTGGACGAGGGCGATCGCGTCATCTCGATGACGATCCTTCGTCACGCGGACTTCTCGAACGAGGAGCGGGACGCCTACCTCCGCATGGCTGCGGCGAGGCGTCGCGGAACCGACGACGATCTGCCGGGCGACGCGCGGACGATCCTCGACGAGCGCCGCTTTGCCGAAATGGAAGCGATGGAGGAGTTCATCCTGACGATCGCTACCAACGGCTACGGAAAGCGGACGTCGGCCTATGAGTACCGGGTCACCGGACGCGGCGGCAAAGGTATCCGCCTGATGGAGCTCGGAAACGATGGCAACGAGGTCGCGGCGGCTTTCCCGGTGGCGGCGTCGGACGGGCTGGTTCTCGTCACCAATGGCGGACAGCTGATACGCACGGCCGTTCAGGATATATCGATCATTGGACGCACGACCCGCGGCGTGCGCCTGTTCAACGTCGCGGAAGGGGAGCGGGTGGTTTCCGTCACACGACTCGTCGGCGACGAGGATCCGGAAGTGGCGACGAACGGCGAAGGCGAAGAATGAGTCGTCCCGCCGTCAGCCGAACAGACAAGAAACGAGGAAGGAAGTGATGGCGGACCTGCGCATCGGTCTCTACCCCGGAACCTTCGATCCGGTCACCAACGGCCATATGGACATCATCTATCGCGCCGCCCGTGTCGTCGACAAGCTGCTGGTGGGTGTCGCCCGGAATGCCGGCAAGGGGCCGCTCTTCGGTGTCGACGAGCGCATCCAGATGGTGAAAGACGAGGTCGACGTGATCGAGGACAGGAAGGTCGCCGAGCGGATCGTGCCGCAGGCCTTCGACGGGCTGCTGGTCGACTACGCCAGGAACCATGGCGTCAGTGTCATCATCCGCGGTCTCCGCGCCGTCTCCGACTTCGAGTACGAGTTTCAGATGGCGAGTATGAACCGCCATCTGGAGCCGCAGATCGAAACCCTGTTCCTGATGTCTTCCGACCGGCATCAGTTCATCTCCTCGCGCTTCGTCAAGGAAATCGGCGCTCTCGGTGGAGAGGTGCTCCATTTCGTCTCGCCGCGCGTGGCCGACCGCCTCAGGACCCGCTTCCAGGGCGACTCGAGCGTGCAGAGCGGTGCGGCCTCAAAGGTTTACTGAGCGCCTTCGCGAAGAGGTCGGCTCCTCCCCCGAAAAATAGCGTCTGGTTGCGCGCAGGCGTTGCGAGTACTCTTTCCCGGCGCGGAAAAACGAGCGGCACAGAGCCGCGGCCGTGCATCCTTCGGGCGCCTCAGGAGGCTTGGCGCCTGGACGTCTTGGGAGGGTCGATCAGAGAACAAGCCAGCTTGAAGAACGTGGCATTCGGCCCTCGAACCGAACAGGGAGGGTATGTCCATGTCCGAAGAGCAGAAGGGGTCCGACGCCGGAAGAGCTAGCCTATTCAGTCAGTCACGTCGTGAGTTTCTGGGCACCATGGCGGTCGCTGGGGGCGCCGCGACGTTCGGCCTGCCGCGAATGTCCCGTGCACAACCCAAGCACGGCGGTACATTGCGCTTTGCGACGCGCGTCGACGGTGCCGGCCTCGATCCGCACCGCAACATCGTCTACTACGTCTCGAACCCCATGGCGGCGACGACCCAGGGGCTCCTCGACATCGATCAGAAGATGGAGATCGTTCCGGGCGTTGCCGAAGAGTGGGACATCTCCGACGATCTCAAAACCTACACGTTCCGACTTCGCAAGGATGTGGAATTCCACAACGGCCGCACCGTCGACGCCGAGGCAGTGAAGTGGAACCTCGAGCGGATGATGGACCCGGCGACCAGCCATGCCTTCACCCGGGCCAGCCTCGAGGATGTCGAGAGCATCGAGGTCGACGACAAGTACACGGTGCGCGTACGTCTGCTCCAGCCGAGCGCCGTCTTCCTCGGTAACGTCATCTACTATCCGGTCAACCTGATCGCGCCCGACAGCGTCGACCAGGCGGACACCCATCCGATCGGCTGCGGCCCGTTCAAGTTCGTGAGCTGGAAGAAGTATGCGAAGACGGAACTCGTCCGTTTCGAGAACTACTTCGAGAGCGACGAGTTCGGGAACCGACTCCCCTATCTCGATGCGATCGAATTCTTCCCGAAGCGCGAGGATCAGGTCCGCCTGACGGCGTTGCGCACGGGCGAGGTCGATCTCATCGAGAATATGGCGTTCAGCGATGTCACCAACTTCAAACAGAGCTACGCCAGCGAATTCCAAACCTGGGACGTGCCGCAGGTCGGCTCCGGCCACCTGAACATCAACGTCAAATCCGGGCCCTTCGCTATGGACGCGCCCGACGGGAAGCTGCTCCGCCAGGCGGTCGCGCATGCCATCGACAAGGAGGCGATTCACCAGGCCGTCTTCGAGGGGCTGGCCTATACGCTCAAGGGCTACTACAGCGAGGCGAGCCCCTGGCACATGCCGGGCATCCGCAACGAGAAGGAGTACGACCCCGAGAAGTCGCGCTCGATCCTGCGCAAGCTCAACATGGAGAACCTGCCGATCGCCGTCGTTTCCCGGCAGGCGTTCGAGTACATGCAGAACACGGCTGAACTGGTTCACTCCATGCTGCTCGATGCCGGTTTCAAGGCGACGAACGAGGTCTTCGACAACCCGGTCCTACGCCAGAAGTACGCCAACAACGACTGGGGCATAGACTCCACGGCGACCAGCTATCGGTTCGAGCCGGACGGCTGGTACTCCCGCTGGATCCTTTCCACCGCCGCCGAGAACGAGCTGCGCGTCGGCTACAAGAATGAGCAGGTCGACAAGCTCATCATCGAAGCGCGCGGCACGCGTGACCGCAACAAGCGGCTCGAGCTCTATACCGAGGTGGAGAGTCTCGTGAACGACGATGCGGCGCTCATCTACACCCATGCCGTTCCCCTGACTTCGGCCGGCACCAGGCGCCTGAAGGGATACCAGCCGGCCTTTGCCGGTCCCTACAGCATCGCCGGCGGTGGCATCCGCACCGCTCACTTCGAGGAGTCGGCCTGAGGCCGCTTGGGGAAGCCGAGTGTCGGCGGCTGGTGCCTGCCGCCGCCTCGCGCTTCCACACCGGCGCGATGCGCCGGGATGCCGGGGTGAGGAGGTGCCGTATCCGTGCTCGTCTACGTTCTGAATCGCATACTGCAGTTGATTCCGGTCGTGTTCGTCCTGTCGGTGCTGGTGTTCGGCTTCGTCCATGCGCTGCCCGGCGACGTGATCGACAGCCTCGCCGGTGACGAGGCGGCCGAGGACCCGGAGGTCAGGGCCGCGCTCGAGAAGGAGTTCGGTCTCGATCAGCCGATCTACGTTCAGTACGCCGTGTGGGCCGGAAAGGTGCTGCAGGGCGATTTCGGCAAGTCGCTCGTCACGAGGCGGCCCGTATCCGTCGAATTGCTGGAGCGCATTCCGGCCACGGTCTATCTCGCGGTGGTCGGCATCGGGCTGTCGATGCCCATCGCCGTGCCGCTCGGCACGATCGCCGCCATCCGGCGCAACACGCCGACCGATTACGCGGCACAGATCTCGTCGCTGATCGGGATCTCGATCCCCGAGTTCTGGTTCGCGATCCTGTGCATCATGCTCTTCTCGTTGCACCTCGGATGGCTGCCGTCCTCGGGGTATGTGAGCCCGCTCGACGATCTCGGCCTCAGCCTCACCTATCTCGTGCTTCCGGCACTGGCGATCGGCTTCCGCCAGGCCGCCTACACGACGCGCCTCACGCGCTCGAGCATGCTCGACGAGGTGCACAAGGAGTATGTCGACACCGCGCGCTCGCTGGGGCTTCCCGAGCGGAAGATCATCTACAAGTACACGCTTCGTAACGCTCTGATCCCCACGGTGACCATCAGCGGCCTGCAGCTCGCCAACCTGCTCGGCGGCACCGTCGTGCTGGAGTCGATCTTCTCATGGCCCGGCATCGGGCTGACGATCTACCAGGCGATCCAGCTCCGCGACTTTCCGGTGATCCAGGCGGGCGTGCTGGTGCTCGGCGTCATGGTCGTGACGATCAACCTGCTGGTGGACATTCTCTACCGCTTCCTCAATCCGCGGGTGGGGCTGAGTTGATGCCGGAGGGAAGGACAGCGATGGAGCGTCAGCTCCGGTCGGTTCGGCGACACGACACCGCGGCCGCCGATGTGACGCCTTGGAAGATCCGGATGCGCCGGGTATCGGCCGTCTCCAGGGAAGGGCTGGAGGAGCTGTCGAAGAGCCGCACCGCGACGCTCGGCGGCATCATGATCGTCTTCCTGTTCGTCGTGGCTCTGCTGACGCCCGTTCTCGCCACGCACGACCCGATCAAGCCCGACTACCGTGATCGGCTCGCCCCGATCAGCAGCGAGCATTATTTCGGCACCGACAAGTTCGGCCGGGACATCTACTCGCGCGTCCTGTATGGCGGCCAGCGCACCATCGCCATCAGCGTCGCCGCGGTGGCTTTCGGTCTCGCCATCGGCATACCGTTCGGCATCCTGTCCGGGTACTTCGGCGGCCGCGTCGATGCGGTCGGGATGCGCTTCGTCGACGGGCTGCTCGCATTCCCAGGCCTTCTCCTCTACCTGCTCATCGTGACCCTGTCCAGGGAATGGAAGCTCGAGGGCTTCTGGAACGACGCCATCCTCGTGTTTGCACTCGGGTTTGCGTTCATGCCCGAGGTCGCCCGATTGGCACGCGGTGCCGCGCTGGTCGAGGCTCGGAAGGAATATGTCGAGGCGTCGCACGTAATCGGAGAGCACCGATTCTCGGTCGCGATGAGGCAGATCCTTCCAAACTGCGTCTCGCCGCTGATCGTCAATGCAACGGTTCGGCTCGGCTACATGATCCTGATCATCGCTGCACTCTCGTTCCTTGGCCTCGGCACGCCGCCGCCGACACCGGACTGGGGCGCGGATCTCAATGTCGCCCGCGACCATATGGAGCAGCATCCGATGATCGCGATCTTCCCCGGCCTCGCGATCTGTTTCTCCGTGCTGGCTTTCAATCTGTTCGGGGACGGCCTCCGCGACATCCTCGACCCCCGGACGGCGGAGCGCTGACGCGATCCCGCTGGCCTTGGCCGCTTTCAGCATGTAGCGTTTCCTACGACCGGAAACTGCGGGCGGTGCCCGCAGCTCCGGTCGTTTGTCGAAAGGGCTTCGCCGTCCGGCATGGCGCCAGATGTCATGCCGAGAAAGAAGAACGTGGAAACGGAGGAACGACTTGTCGGACGCACCTGTGAGAAAGGGATTCAATCAGACGCGTCGCCAGTTCATGGCGACCACTGCCGGCGCTGCAGGCCTGGGCGCGATCGGTTTGCCGCGATTGTCGAAGGCGGCGCCGAAGCGGGGCGGCACGCTGCGCTTCGGGACGCGGGTCGACAGCACGGCGCTCGATCCGCATCGCAACCTCGTCTACTACATCTCCACACCGCTGGCGGCCACGACCCAGGGCCTGCTCGACCTCGACCTGGACATGAACATCGTTCCGGGCGTCGCGGAGGAGTGGGACATCTCCGACGACCTGATGGTCTACACTTTCCGCTTGCGGAAAGGGGTCGAGTACCACAACGGCCGGGACGTCGATGCCGAATCGGTGAAGTGGAACTTCGAACGCATTCTCGACCCCAAGACCAGCCACGCCTTCACGCGCGCGAGCCTCGAGGACGTCGATGAGATCATCGTCGACGACAAGCACACGCTCCGCATCCGGCTGAAGGAGCCGAGCGCGGTTTTCGCCGCCAACGTCGTCTATTATCCCTGCAATCTGATGGCACCCGACAGTGTCGACCAGGTCGACACGCATCCGATCGGCTGTGGTCCGTTCAAGTTCGTGAGCTGGAACCGGTACGCGAAGACGGAGCTGGTCCGGTTCGAGAACTATTTCGAGACCGACGAGCACGGGAACCAGCTTCCTTACCTCGATGCGATCGAGGGCTACCCGAAGCGGGAGGATCAGGTCCGCCTGACGTCGCTGCGCACCGGCGAACTCGATCTCATCGACAACATGGCCTTCAACGACGTGCGACCGTTCCGGGAGTCTTATGGCGAAGCCTTTGATATCTTCGAAGCGCCGCACATCGGCTCCGGTCATCTGAACATCAACGTGAAGAGCGGGCCGTTCGCCATGGACGCGCCCGACGGGAAGCTGCTGCGCCACGCGATCGCCCATGCGATCGATCGCGAAGCGATCCACCACGCCGTGTTCGAGGAGCTGGGGTACCCGCTAAACGGCTATTACAGCGAAGCCAGCCCCTGGCACATGCCGGGCATCCGCAACGTCAAGGAGTACGACCCCGAGAAGTCGCGCTCGATCCTTCGCAAGCTCAACATGGAGAACATGCCGATCGCGGTCGTCGCCCGTCAGTCGTTCCAGTACATGAGCCAGACCGCCGAGCTTGTGCACGCCATGCTGCTCGATGCCGGGTTCAATGCGACCAACGAGGTGTTCGACAATCCGGTCCTGCGGCAGAAATACGCGAAGGATGACTGGGGCATCGATTCGACCGCCACCAGCTATCGGTTCGAGCCGGACGGCTGGTATTCCCGCTGGATCCTTTCCAGCGCAGCGGAGAACCAGCTTCGTCTCGGCTACAAGAACGAGCAGGTGGATAAGCTCATCCTCGAAGCGCGGCAGACGCTCGACAAGGAGAAGCGGATCGAGCTCTACACCGAGGTCGAGAGCCTGGTGAATGAGGACGCCGCCCTCATCTACACCCATGCCGTGCCCATGACATCGGCGGGCACGAACCGGCTCAAAGGGTATCGCCCCGCTTTTGCCGGAGCGTTCAGCACGGCCGGCGGTGGCATCAGGACCGCCTATTTCGAAGAAGCCTGACACCATCGGATTGGCGGGCCGCGGCGGGTTGCCGCCGCGGCCCGGTCGCATTCGCAAAGTCGGCCGCGTGTTCCGCAGCCGACGGTGTTGGAGGTAAGCTGTGCTCGTTTACGTGATCAACCGCATTCTGCAGCTGATCCCGGTCGTGTTCGTTCTGTCGGTGCTGGTTTTCGGATTCGTTCACGCTCTGCCGGGCGACGTAATTGACAGCCTGGCGGGTCAGGAAGCGGCCGAGGACCCGGAGGTGAGAGCCGCCCTCGAAGAGGAATTCGGGCTGAACCGGCCGATCTACGTGCAGTACGCCGTATGGCTCGGTAACGTCCTGCAGGGCGACTTCGGCCATTCACTCGTCACGCGCCGTCCCGTCTCGCAGGAGCTGTTCGAGCGGATACCGGCGACGGTCTACCTGGCGGTCGTCGGCATCGGCCTTTCCATCCTGATCGCGGTGCCGCTCGGCACCATCGCCGCAGTCCGGCGCAACACGCCGACCGACTATGTAGCGCAGGTCTCGTCGCTGATCGGGATCTCGATCCCGGAGTTCTGGTTCGCGATTCTGTGCATCATGCTCTTCTCGCTGCACCTCGGCTGGCTGCCGTCCTCAGGCTATGTCAGTCCGTTCACCGACTTCGGCGCGAGCGTCACCTATCTCGTGCTGCCGGCACTGGCGATCGGTTTCCGCCAGGCCGCTTTCACGACGCGGCTCACGCGCTCCAGCATGCTCGACGAGATCAACAAGGATTATGTGAACACCGGCCGTTCGCTCGGCCTTTCCGAGCGGAAGGTCATCTACAAGTATACGCTGCGCAACGCGCTGATCCCCACCGTCACCATCAGCGGCCTCCAACTCGCCAATCTGCTCGGAGGCACGGTGGTTCTGGAGTCCATCTTCTCTTGGCCGGGCATCGGTCTGACCATCTTCCAGGCCATCCAGTTGCGCGACTTCCCGATGATCCAGGCCGGGGTGCTGGTGCTCGGCGTCATGGTCGTGCTGATCAACCTCGCGGTCGACATTCTGTATCGCGTCCTCAACCCGCGCGTGGGGATGGCCTGATGCCTGACGGAAAAGCGACGACGATGGAGCGTCAGCTCCGCTCCCGGCAGCGGGTGGACGCGGTGGATCCCAACGACACCCCGCTGAAGATCCGCGTGCGCCGCATCTCCGCGGGAACGAGAACGGGTCTGCAGGAACTCTCGAAGAGCCGCACCGCAACGGTGGGCGGCATCATGATCGTGTTTCTGTTCATCGTGTGCCTGCTGACGCCGGTGCTGGCGACGCACGACCCGATCAAGCCGGACTACCGCGACCGGCTCGCGCCGATGAGTTCGGAGCACTATTTCGGGACCGACAAGTTCGGCCGCGACATCTACTCCCGGGTGCTGTATGGCGGGCAGCGCACCATCGCCATGAGCGTGGCGGCGGTGATCTTCGGGTTGTCGCTCGGCATACCGTTCGGAATCCTCGCCGGCTATTTCGGCGGGAGGGTCGACGGGCTCGCCATGCGCTTTGTGGACGGTCTGCTCGCGTTTCCGGGGCTGCTCCTCTACTTGCTGATAGTGACCTTGGCGCGCGAATGGAAGCTCGAGGGCTTCTGGAACGACGCGATCCTCGTCTTCGCACTCGGCTTCGCCTTCATGCCGGAGGTGGCCCGCCTGGCGCGGGGCACCGCTCTGGTGGAGGCGCGCAAGGAGTATGTCGAGGCATCCAAGGTCGTCGGGGAAGGCAGCTTTTCGGTAGCGATGAGGCAGATCCTGCCGAACTGCGTCTCGCCGCTGATCGTCAACTCGACGGTGCGGCTCGGCTATATGATTCTCATCATCGCCGCGCTGTCGTTCCTCGGCCTCGGCACGCCGCCGCCGACACCGGACTGGGGCGCCGATCTCAGCGTCGCGCGCGACCACATGCAGACGCACCCGATGATCGCCGTCTTCCCGGGGCTCGCCATCTGCTTCGCCGTGCTCGCCTTCAACCTGTTCGGGGACGGCCTGCGCGACGTGCTCGACCCTCGATTGGCGGACCGCTGACGCAAACCGCCCGGCTCCTGCGGGAGCCGGGCGACTGCGAACGGTCCGTGCCGTCCGTCAGATGTTGTGGCAGGCGACGCGGTGCTGCGGCGCGATCTCGCGTAGGGGCGGGGGGTCGGTCCGGCAGTTCGGCGTGGCGATCGGGCAGCGTCCGCTCAGCCTGCAGCCGGGCGGCGGATCGATCGGCGTTGCGACCTCCCCGGTCAACGTCAGCTTCGGCGGCGGCTTCTTCGGATCGGCCTCGGGCACGGCGGCCATCAACGCCCTGGTGTAGGGGTGCTGGGGATCCGAAAAGATCGCCGCTGCCGGACCGGTTTCGACGATCTTGCCCACGTACATCACGGCGACCCGGTCGCTGATGTGACGAACCACGCTGAGATCGTGGGCGATGAACAGGTATGTGAGCGAAAACTGCTCCTGAAGCTCGCGGAAAAGGTTCAGGATCTGCGCCTGGATCGACACGTCGAGGGCGGAGACCGGCTCGTCGCCGATCACGAGCTCGGGATCGAGCGCCAGCGCACGGGCGATGGCGATGCGCTGGCGCTGGCCGCCGCTGAATTCGTGCGGGTAACGGTCCACATGTTCGCGACCCAGGCCGACGAGGTTCAGAAGCTCGAGCACCCGCTCCCGCTTCTCGTTCCAGGTTTTGGCCAGCCCGTGAATCTCCAGCGGCCGCTGCAGGATCTGCATGATCGTCTTGCGAGGGTTGAGCGAGGAGTAGGGATCCTGAAACACCAGCTGCAGCGCCTTTCGTGCTTGCAGCAGCCGATCCCCCGTCAGGCTCAGTAGGTCTTCCCCCTTGAGGCGGACCGCGCCGGAGGTCGGCTCCACCAGCCGGGTGATCAGGCGCCCGGTGGTCGACTTGCCGCAGCCGCTTTCTCCGACGAGGCCCAAGGTTTCGCCGGCCTTGATCTCGAAGCTGATGTCGTCGACCGCCTTCAGGGTCTTCGTTCTGCCCGCGAGGCGGGAGACGAGATCGCCGTTCAGGGTGAAATGCTTGGTGAGGTTCTCCACCTCGAGCAGGTTCGCGTTCATGGCGCTACCGCATGTCGTTCAGGTGGCAGGCGGAAAAGTGCCCCGGAGCGATCTCTCTGAACTCCGGGACCGTCTGCCGGCACACGTCCATCGCGTGGGCGCAGCGGGGGTGGAACTTGCAGCCGCGGGGCGGGTCGATCATGTTGCAGACCGTCCCCGTAATCGGCGTGAGATAGCGCTGCTGCTGGTCGAGGCGGGGGATCGAATTCAGGAGCCCCAGCGTGTACGGGTGCTGCGGGTTGGAGAAGATCTCCTCCTTGTCCGCCAGCTCCACCAGGTGCGAGGCGTACATGACGCCGATCGTGTCGCAGGCGTGGGCCACCACCCCGAGATTGTGGGTGATGAACAGCAGCGACATGCCCTTCTCTTCGATCATGCGCCCGATCAGCTCGAGGATCGTCGCCTGGATGGTGACGTCGAGCGCGGTGGTCGGCTCGTCGGCGATGAGGAACTTCGGGTCGCAGCTCAACGCCATCGCCAGCATCACCCGCTGGCGCATGCCGCCGGAGAATTCGTGCACAAAGCTGTCGATGCGCGAATGCGGCGAGGGTATGCCGACCATGCTCAACAGCTCGACCGTCCGCTCGCGCGCCTCGGCCTTGCTCATGCCGAGGTTGGTGCGCAGCACGTCGCCGATCTGGGTCGCGACCGTAAAGACCGGGTTGAGCGCGCTCATCGGCTCCTGGAACACCATGGCGATCTCGCGGCCGCGGAGCGCGCGCATCTCGCGCTCGTCGAGATCGTAGATGTCGCGCCCCTCGTAGACGACCCGCCCGCCCGCGATTTCCGCCGGCGGGTTCGGCAGGAGGCGCATGATGGTGCGGGCGGTGACCGATTTGCCGGAGCCCGATTCTCCGACCAGGCCGAATGTCTCTCCTCGTCGTACCTTGAGCGAGACGCCGTCGACCGCCTTGAGCTCGCCCCGCTTCAGGTGAAATTTAACAGTGAGCTCGTCGAGCTCCAGAACTGGTTCCGCCATGCTTGCCGAGATCGACCCCTTGGTTCCGGCCCTCCGCGCACGTCCGCCAGGACGGCAGGCCGCTCGTTCGTTGGTTTGTGGGCGATATTGTTCTTCTCCCTGTAGTCTGAGCCTACATGCATAGGGAGCGCGTGCAAGCCGAAAGGCCCGCCGACGGTCCCGTGCCAGGCGCCGGTGCCGAGCTTCCACGGCCGCCCCTCGCGGCAGACCATGATTTGAGCGGGCCGGAGGGTTGCAGCGGTGGATGAGGACCTGTATCTACCCGAGTCCTGCCGGGCCGATAGCCCGAGCACCGTGAGCCGGTAGCTCAGTCGGTAGAGCAACGGACTTTTAATCCGTTGGTCGTGGGTTCGAGTCCCACCCGGCTCACCATTATTTCCATTGTCCGGACCTTTAGATCGTCAGCCGGCACCAGCTCGGTTCGTCGCTGCCTGACGTTCGGCGACCTTTGTCCGGCAGCGCTATGCCGTTGTGGCCGAGGCGAGTTCCGGCAGGGTGGGCGGCGACAGCCGGACGGCGATGCTCATGACGGTGTCGACGGCGCGACCGCCGCTCGAGAGAGGGACGGTGAGGCGGGCATAGTGGCGTCGCTTGCCGCCGAACGTATGGCGCAGCACGTGGAACATCGGTGCCCGCTCGGTCTTCACGAGGCCGTAGTCCTGCAGCATCTCGCGGGCATGCAGCTGGAACGGATGGTCGGCGACCGGTCGGTGAGAGATGTCGCGGCCGGCGAAGAGGCAGTTTATCTCGTGAGCTTCGCCGAAGGTGAAGCGGTGCGGATCGTCGGCCGTGACGTCGATGACGGTGACCGTCAGCGATTGGTCCGCCGGATCCGAAGGGATCCTCGTCGCCCCCAGCCGCTCGAGATGGTGCAGCATCGTGTCGTGTGCGGGGACGCCGGGTTCCTGATCGGGCCGCAGCGTATGCCAGCAGCCCAGGGCCTCTCGCAAGACGGGAACCGGGAGGGCGGGCAGCGCTTCGAGGGCGTAGGACAAACCCTCCACACAGTTGGAGCCGCAGCCGATATGCCGGGTCTCGACCGGTTCCACTTTCGTGAGGGCGGACGGCACCAGCGGTGCCATCGGCTCTCTCGCGGGACCCAGTTGCTCGAGTGCCGGGGCAAGCTGGTGGTAGGTCCGGTAGAGCAATGCGAAGACCCGCACCGCCGAGCTCAGGTTCGAATTGCGCCGCTGTTTTACGAGCGAACAGATCTGACCGATCGCGAGGCCCTCGATTGCGGCTGCGTCCTCGAGTACAGCCCAAATTTCAGGCTCGAGACGCATGCTGGTTCTGCGGCCATCGACCACGACGTTCCGAATCATCCGCATCTTCACGACTGCTCCCGGACGGCGCGAAAGAAGATCCTTTTCATCGACTCTTACTTCAAAAGATCAGGTTGACACTAATGGTAAAGACTCAGCGGGCTCCGCCGCCGCCTGCGTCAAAAGAAAAGGGGGCCGCAATGCGGCCCCCTTGGTGGAAGTGCTGGTTCGATGGGCGGATCAGAAGTCCATGCCGCCCATGCCGCCCATGTCGCCCATGCCGGGCGCGCCGCCAGCAGCCTTCGGCTCCGGACGCTCGGCCACCATCGCCTCGGTGGTGATGAGCAGCCCGGCGACGGACGCGGCGTCCTGCAGCGCCGTGCGCACAACCTTGGTCGGGTCGACGATGCCGGCCTTCACCAGGTCGGTGTAGCGGCCTTCCTGGGCGTCGTAGCCCCAGCGGGTGTCGGTGCTCTCGAGGAGCTTGCCGGCGACGATCGCGCCGTCGACGCCCGCGTTCTCGGCGATCTGCCGCGCCGGCGCCTGGAGCGCCCGCCGCACGATCTCGACGCCGACCCGCTGGTCGTCATTGGCCGGTTGGACGTTGTCCAGCACCTTCGTCGCATAGAGCAGGGCGGCGCCGCCACCAGCGACGATGCCTTCCTCGACCGCGGCGCGGGTCGCGTTCAGAGCGTCTTCGACGCGGTCCTTGCGCTCCTTCACCTCGACCTCGGTCGCACCGCCGACGCGGATCACCGCGACGCCACCGGCGAGCTTCGCCAGCCGCTCCTGCAGCTTCTCGCGGTCATAGTCCGAGGTGGTCTCCTCGATCTGTGCCCGGATCTGGTTGCAGCGCGCCTCGATGTCCTTCTTCTCGCCGGCGCCGTCGACGATGGTGGTCTCGTCCTTGTTAATCGAGACCTTCTTCGCCGTGCCGAGCATGTCGAGCGTGACGTTCTCGAGCTTGATGCCGAGATCCTCGGAGATCACCTGACCGCCGGTGAGGATCGCCATGTCCTCGAGCATCGCCTTGCGACGATCACCGAAGCCCGGCGCCTTCACCGCCGCGACCTTGAGGCCGCCGCGCAGCTTGTTCACGACCAGGGTGGCCAGCGCCTCGCCCTCGATGTCCTCTGCGACGATCAGCAGCGGACGGCCGCTCTGCACCACGGCTTCGAGCACCGGCAGCATCGCCTGCAGCGAAGACAGCTTCTTCTCGTGCAGGAGGATGTACGGGTTCTCCAGCTCGCACGTCATCTTCTCGGCGTTGGTGATGAAGTACGGGCTGAGATAGCCGCGGTCGAACTGCATGCCCTCGACGACGTCGAGCTCGGTCTCGAGGCTCTTCGCCTCCTCGACCGTGATCACGCCCTCGTTGCCGACCCGCTGCATCGCCTCGGCGATCATCTGGCCGATTTCCTTCTCGCCGTTCGCCGAGATGGTGCCGACCTGGGCGACTTCCTCGTTCGTGCTGACCTTGGCGGAGCGGCTCTTCAGCTCTGCGACCACCGCTTCGACGGCGGCGTCGATGCCGCGGCGAAGGTCCATCGGGTTCATGCCGGCGGCGACGGCCTTGGCGCCTTCGCGCACGATCGCCTGGGCGAGCACGGTCGCGGTCGTGGTGCCGTCACCGGCCTCGTCGTTGGTCTTCGAGGCCACCTCGCGCACCATCTGCGCGCCCATGTTCTCGAACTTGTCCTTGAGCTCGATCTCCTTGGCGACGGTAACGCCGTCCTTGGTGATCCGCGGTGCGCCGAAGGCCTTGTCGATCACGACGTTGCGACCCTTGGGGCCGAGCGTGACCTTCACTGCATCGGCGAGCAGGTTGACGCCGCGCAGCATGCGGTCGCGCGCGTCAGTGCTGAACTTGATGTCTTTGGCAGCCATTTTCGATCTGTCCTTGAGATACTGCTGAAGTCCGAACGTCGAGAGCCCGAGTAGCGATCAGGCGGCCTTCTTGCCGCTGGTCTTGTTCTCGATGATGCCCATGATGTCGGACTCCTTCATGATGAGGAGTTCTTCGCCGCCGACCTTCACCTCGGTCCCGGACCACTTTCCGAAGAGGACGCGATCACCCTCCTTCACATCGAGCGGCTGGAGCTCGCCCTTTTCGTTGCGTGCGCCCGGCCCCACGGCGACGACCTCACCTTCCTGGGGCTTCTCCTTCGCCGTGTCGGGGATGATGATCCCGCCGGCCGTCTTGGTTTCCTCCTCGACGCGACGCACGACGACGCGATCGTGCAATGGCCTGAATTGCATGTCGTCCTAACTCCCCAAGGGTGTGATGTTGAGTGCTGAAAACGCGGGCGCACCGTGAGGGCGCCTCAGTGCGGTTGATCTAGGCCTCCTGGCGCCCGGTTTCAAGCAAATTTTGGCACTCATCTGCCGAGAGTGCTAGCAACTGGCAGCACTCGGGGGTGATGGTTGCTAAGCGCTTGAAATAAGGGAATTTTTTTCTTCATCGGTGGAAGGAAGTCGGGCAAGCTTTGTTAAGGCAGAAGAACGAGGCCGCGGAAGGAGGACCAGATGAGCGACCTTGTCAGACAGCTGGAAGGCTATCGCCTGACCACGGCGGAGATCCTGTACCGCATGCCGGACCACCCGCACCTGCTGCAGAGCTTCCTCTGGCAGAAGTACGATCTCGCGCCGAAGTTTCCGAAGCTCCAGGAATTCCTCGCATTCTGGGAGCGGGAGATCGAGGCGAAGATCCACTCGGTTCGGGTGGCCAGCAGCCGCGTCATAACGCCCGGGGAACTTCGGAAAGTCGACCGCGAGTTCACCCTGCATTGAGCCGTCACCGACGGCCGCGGACCACCTCGACCGATCCGCCTGCTGCGCGGGTAGGGCCGCCGGCGGCGCCGTTCGTCCGGCCGCCGCGCACGACCTGCACGAGCCGCGCTGCGCCGGTGAGGCGCACCGGCGCCGGCTCCCGGTCGATCGCCACCGGATTCACGGCCGCGCCGTTTCGCCGGACTTCGAAATGGAGGTGCGGCCCGGTGGCGAGGCCGGTGCTGCCGACATAGCCGATCAGCTCGCCGGCAGTGATCGTCTCTCCGGAACCGACGGCGATGCGGCTCATGTGGCCGTATACCGTCTCCAGTCCCGGGCCATGCCGGAGCCGGACGACGTTTCCGTAGCCCGCCTCATAACCCGCGGCGGCGACGACGCCGGCCGCAGCCGCCTTGATCGGCGCACCCGCCGGTGCCGCGAAGTCGACCCCTTCATGCATCATCGTTACGCCGAGCACCGGATGCTTGCGCAGTCCGAAGGCGGAAGACATTCGGGCTCCCGGCAGCGGCTGCTCGAGCGACGGCATCTCCTGGCGAAGCGAGCCTCGCTGCACGGTCTGGGCCGAGGCGCCGGGGAAGTAGACGTGCGTGCAGGTGAGGGCGAGTGCCAGCGAGAGGATTGTGCGGGGCCGGAGCATGCCGCTTTGCTACCGCGAGCGGATTAAGCATCGCTGAACGGCCCGTCCTGGCGGCGATTGTCGATCCAGACGGCGATCGGCTGCTCCCGACCGCGCAGCTTCACCGCCGGCACCGGCTCGAGGTTCCGCATCAGGCTCTCTTCGCAGTCGGCGGCGAGAGCTGCCCCTATGGCCACGTCCGACACGACCAGGCATGCGTCGAATTCGCGGCAGAGGGCCTGAAGGCGGCTCGCGACGTTCACGGTGTCGCCTGTCACCGTGTACTGGAACTGCCGCTCGCCGCCGACGTCCCCGGCGAGGACGGGGCCGAAATGAATGCCGATGGTGGCGCCGATCGGCGCATCGGATACCGCCAGCTCTTCGCTCCAGAGACCGACATCGGCGAGCAGGCGATGCGCGCAGCGCAGGGCCGCGGCGGCGTCGGCCTCCCCCGGTACCGGAACTCCGAACACAGCCAGCGCCCCATCGCCGATAAACTTGTCGAGCGTGCCGCCGTGGTCGAAGACCGCCCGCTCTACGATGGCGTGAAATCGGCGCAGCAGCGCGAGAACCTCCACAGGCGGCAGGCGCTCGCAGAGGCTCGTGAACCCCGAGAGGTCGACGAAGAGGACGGCGGCATCGCGCGCATGCGCGACGCCGATCGGCGCCTCCCGCTCTGCGATCGCCTCGACGACGGCGGGAGCGAAATAGCGCGACAGGTTGAGGCGCTGTCGCTCGGCCGCACGGCGGCGTCGGCGCTCGATCAGCGCACCCCAGACCTCCTGTACGGCGAAGTTCAGGATCAGCGCGATGCCTGGCAGAACGATGCCGATCCAGAGGCCGAGCTTAGCGAAGGCGAGATAGACGAAGCCTACCCACCCCAGCAGCAGGAGCAGGGTGACCGCGGCCGATACGGCCGCTGGGGCGAAATAGCCGGCAGCAGCGGCGAGCATGCCGCCGCCGACAATTCCCAGGATGTCGATCCCCGCGGTCAGGTCGTCGCGACGCAGAAGATCGCCGGTGAGGATGTTCTGCACGGCGGTCGCGAAATACTCCGTGCCCGGCATGGTCGCGGTGAAAGGGGTCGGGAAGTGACCCGATGCGCCCGCCACCGAGGAACCGATCAGGACGATCCGGTCGCGGAAGGCGCCATCGGGCAGGCGGCCTTCCAGCAGGTCGACCAGCGACCAGGTCGGGAAGGCCTCTTCCGGGCCGTAGTAGTCGAGGTGGAAGCGCAGGCGGTCGTCCGTCGGCAGCAGCCGACCGCCGAAGTCGATCCCGCTGCCGAGGAAGACGGCCACCTCTTCCTTCGGCAGCCCATGGTAGAGCCTTGCCAGCTCGATGGCGAGCGACGGGAAATACTCTCCCCGAAAGCCGATGACGGGATAGTGATGCCGCAGGCTCCCGTCCGCCGCCAGAACAACGGTCACGTGGCCGGCCGAGGCGGCGGCGTCGATCAGTTCCCGCGCCGGCGCCACCACGTGTCTCCCGTGCAAGAGCGCGCTCGCGGCCGCCCCGTCGCGCGGCGTACGCACCACCGTGAAGGCCGAACCGGCGATCGCCGCCTCCGCGCGCTCGTCCCGCGGGCGCGACTCCGCGAGGAAGGCGTAAGGGACCAGCACGTTACCGGCGGCGCCGATGGCCTCCGTGAGAGCCGTGTCGGACGGGTTGAGCCGAAGCAGCCTCTCGAGCAAGGGGTGGGCAGCGGCATCCCGCTCGAGCGCAGCTCGGATTTCCACTTCCGCCCAGGCTGGCAGTCGATCGCCACCACCCTCCTCGAGGAAGAGGAGATCGAAGCCGATCACGGCAGCCCCTTCGGACGCAAGACGGCGGACCGCTTCGGCCAGGCGCTCGCGGGGCAGCGGCCAGCGGCCGTAGGCCTGCACGGTCCGCTCGTCGATCATGATCAGGGCGATATCCGTGCCCGGCGGCTTCGGACCGCGAAGGCGGAAGCGAGCGTCGAGCGAGCGCGCCTCCAGGTCGGCGAGCAGGCCCGCTTCTCGCGTCAACGGCGTAGCGGCCACCAGTAGCAGCGTGAGGGCGAGCGATAGTCCTAGCCGGAGAAGAGCGCCATCACGGCCCCTTCTCCGGGCACGCTGCCTGTCAGGGGACACGCGTGCGGTCGAGGAAATCGGCGACGCGGGCGGCTCCCCACCGCGCGGGCGGGCTCGGCGGGCCGTCGGGGACGACGTCGGTGCCCATGCCTTCGGTGAGCATCACCGTCTCGACCGGTCCCGGCGGCTTCGACGAGACCGCGACCTCGCCTTCGAGCGCCACCGTGGCGGTGCCCTTCGGCGCCGACTCCACCATCAGGTCGGTCGAGCGAACCGACGCGACGGCGACCCGCGTGTCGATGTCGAGCCCCGGCCGCTCGGTACGAGGGCTGACGATGGCGCGGACGATCCCGACCAGCAGCGACAGCACGCCGCGGCGGGTGGAGGCGGTGGCGGCCGTCGGACCGAGGAACTCGACGATGGAGAGCTGGCTGCCGCTGCCGATCGAGAGCGTCGTTCCGTCCTCGAAACGGATCTTCGCTCGCCCATCCGCTCCGGTCACGATCAGGTCCTGCTCGTAGATCTGATCGCCGGCGGCTAGGCGGCCGGATCCGCTGCTGCGAAGCACCGCCACGGATCCGACGAACTCGATCAACTCTCCGACCGCTCGCCCGCCCGCAGACGTCTCGGCTGCGGCCGCCTGCTGCGCCATGCCGAGAAGGAGGATCACGACGGCGAGCAGGAGAGTGTGCGTTCGCGTCGGCATCGGGAGCCTCTGTATTCAAGAAGTAGGCGACTGTGAAACGAGTCGCGGACGAGCGCAACACGTTGTGCGCGTCTCAGTCCGTCTCGCCCGCGCCGAGATAGACGTCGCGCACGGTCGGGTCGGCGCGGACTTCCACCGGCGTTCCGTCGGCGATCAACCGACCGCGGTTCATGACCAGGACGCGGTCGGCATGGCGGAAGACCACGTCCATGTCGTGTTCGGTGAAGAGCACGCCGAGACCGCGCTCGCGGACGATCTCCGCGGTGAGCGCCATCAGGTCGATGCGTTCGCGCGGCGCCATGCCCGCCGTCGGCTCGTCCATCAGCAGGAGCCTGGGGTCGTTGGCGAGAGCGATCGCGAGCTCCAGGCGCTTCAGATCCCCGTACGCGAGGAGCCCGGCGGTGCGCTCCGCCTGGTCGGCCATTCCTACCCGTTCCAGCAGCGCATCGGCTTCCGCCCGATAGAGCTGCCTCGCGGCCGGCAGGAGCGCTGATAAGCGGCGATGGCGCGCCATCAGGCCCACCTGGACGTTCTCGCGCACCGTCATCGAGCTGAAGGTCGCCGTGATCTGGAACGTCCGGGCGATGCCGAGCGCCCATTTGCGACGCGGTCCGAGCCGCGTCACGTCGCGCTCCCCGAGGCAGATACGCCCGGCGTCCGGCCGCAGCTGACCGTTCAGCAGATTGAAGCAGGTGGTCTTGCCGGCACCGTTCGGCCCGATCAGCGCTGTGAGACGGCCCGCTTCCACGGTGAAGCCGACGCCGTCGACCGCGCGCACGCCGCCGAAGCGACGCGATAGGTTCTCCACGCGGAGAAGGCTCATGCTGTGCGCCCGAGGATGTTCGGCAGGCGCCGGATGCTGCCGACGACGCCGTGCGGGAACAGCACCACGAGAGCGATGATGATCAGGCCGAGGACGGCGCGCCAGTAGTCGGTCCAGGAGATCATGAAGATCTGCAGGGTCTTGTAGAGGGCTGCACCGACGAGCGGCCCGCTCAGGCTCTCGATGCCGCCGAGCAGCATCATCACCAGGCCGTCGACCGAGACGGAGATGCCGAGCGTGTCCGGGAACACGCTGCCCTTGAAGAAGGCGTGCAGCGCGCCGGCCAGTCCCGCGGCGGTCCCCGCGAAGGTGAACGCGAGCCAGCGCAGGAAGCGCACGTCGACACCGGAAGCCTCGGCACGGAGGACGGAGTCGCGCGCCGCGCGCAGGCCGAAGCCGAACGGCGCGTGGACGACGTGGCGAATCGCCGCGATGCCGGCGCCGGTGAGGGCGAGCACCAGCCAATAGAGGCTGGCCGGTCCGGAGGCCCATGCCGGAGGCCAGATTCCGAGCAGCCCGTTGTCGCCGCCGGTCACGTCATACCACTGAAAGGCGACCGCGAAGCATATCTGTGCGAAGGCGAGGGTCAGCATCGCGAGATAGACGCCGGCGAGACGGATGCAGAAGAGGCCGAAGAGGGCGGCTCCCGCCAGGGCGAGGACGAGACCAGTCGGTATCGCGAGCGCCATCGGCGCCTGAAGGAGCTTGACCGCAAGCGCGGCACCATAGGCGCCGAGCCCGAAATAGGCGGCGTGGCCGAAAGAGATCATGCCGCCGACGCCGGTGAGCAGGTGAAGGCTCGACGCGAACAGCGCGAAGATCAGCACCTCGGTCAGGACCGCGAGTGCGTATGCGTCGAGCACGGCCGGCGCCGCCGCCAGCCCCAGGGCCGCCGCGATGACCGCAGCGCGGCCGGCGGCTCCGAGCGGGCGAATCGGCTCAGGCAGGTCGAGCGCCGGATGCGTCACGAGCCGCTCCGGCCGGCCGAGCAGGCCCCAGGGGCGGACGATCAGCACCGCCGCCATGAACAGGAAGACCAGGACGATCGTGACGTTCGGGAAGAGCAGAATCCCGAAGGCGTGAAGCTGGCCGATCAGAACCGCGGCGAGAAAAGCGCCCAGCACGTTGCCCATGCCGCCGACGACGGTGACGACGAACACTTCCGCGATGATGCCGAGGTCCATGCCGAGGTTCGCCGGCTCCCGCGGCAGCTGCAGGGCGCCGCCGAGTCCGGCCAGCATCGCGCCGAGGCAGAAGACGCTGGTGAAGAGCTTCGCCTGATCGACGCCGAGTGCGCCGGTCATCTCGCGGTCGGCGGTGGCGGCGCGGACCAGTACGCCCCAACGCGTCCGGCGGAGCGCCAGCCAGAGACCGATCAGCACCGCCGGGCCGATCGCGATCAGCGCTATGTCCCACTCGGGCAGACCGTACCGGCCGATACGGACGGCGCCTTCCAGGCCGGGCGCTCGCGGCCCGAGCCGGTCCTCCGGTCCCCAGATCGCCAGGGTGGCATCCGCGACGACCAGGACGACGCCGAAGGTAGCGAGGAGCTGGAAGAGCTCCGGCGAACGATAGATCCGCCGCAGCAGCAGGATCTCGAGCAGAGCGCCCAACAAGCCGACCGCGAGCACCGCGAGCCCGATGCCGGCCCAGAACCCGACGACGCCGCCCAGCACCGGCATGGTCCAGCCGGTGAAGCTGTAGGCGGCATAGGCACCGAGCATGTAGAGCGAGCCGTGAGCGAAGTTCACGACCCGTGTCACGCCGAAGATCAGCGTGAGTCCGGCCGAGATCAGGAACAACGACGAGGCGCTGGCGAGACCCGTCAGCGCCTGGACCACGACGAAATCCATCAGGCGGCGCCGTCCGCGAGAAAAAGATATAGGGATTTATAGGCTTTTCGGGGGGTAAATGGGGGTGCGACCGGCATTCGCCATCGGCCCGTGCGGTCGGTCGTTCGTGTCATCCTCCAGCCTCCCCTCGAATCGATGGTCCGAGCCTTTAGGAATTTTGTCCGAATGTCAAGCCGTGCCGCCTTTCGATGCGAGAGCCGGCGCAGTCGGCTGATCCGCGCGCGACGACGATCATCTGCCCGTTGACGGAAAGGGGCGGCGTGAGGATGGTATCGCGCCTTCGCCCGGGCCGGTTCGGCCCCGGTCTGGTCGGAAGGGGCCGGTGTGCCGCAGGGATTCGCACAATCAACTCGTAGTATCCTGCATTGGTGGTCGATGCTGCCGGGCAACGTCCGGGGCGCTGTCTGGATAACGCTCGCCGCGGTCTTCACCGCGTGCAACGGAGCGATCATCAAGAGCTTGCAGGATCTTCACGTCCTGCAGCTCATCTTCCTGCGGGCACTGATCGGCCTCGCCGTGCTCATGCCGTTCGTGTTGCGGAGCGGCATCGGGGCGGTGCGCTCGCGAAGGCCGGAGATGCATTTCCTCCGCGTGGCGCTCACGCTCGGCGGCATGGGCTGCTACTTCTATGCCATGCAGCGGATACCGCTGGCCAACGCCGTGTCGCTGCAGTTCACGAAGCCGCTCTTCCAGATAATTCTCGCGATCTGGTTCCTCTCCGAGGTCATTCGCTGGCGCCGTGGCGTCGCGACGCTCGCGGGCTTCCTCGGGGCCTTGCTGATCGTGCGACCCGGCACGGAGCAGTTCGACTTCGGCACCTTGTACGCGCTCGCGGGGGCGCTGCTGTTCGCCGGGTCCCAGACCTGCATCAAGCGGTTGTCGACGACCGACAGTCCCGTAACGATCACGCTCTATTTCAGTCTTCTCGGCGCGCCGGCGATGCTGCTGCCGGCGATCTGGCTCTGGCAGCCGCCTTCTGCGGAGCAGTGGCTGCTGATCGTCGCCTTCGGCGTGCTTTCCACCTGCGGCCAGACGATGTGGGCCTACGGCATCCGCGCCGGCGAGGTGACTGCCGTCGGTCCCTTCGACTACACCCAGCTCCTCTGGGCGGGGCTGCTCGGCTTCTTCCTCTTCGCCGAGGTCCCCGACGCCTGGTCGATCGCGGGCGCCATGGTGATCGTCGTCAGCACCCTCTACATGGCCCACCGCGAAGCGGCGCTCGGCCGCGCCCGACGCGCGGCGGCCGCCAAAGAGCCCTGACCGCATCCTCTCTGGTCCGGCAGTCGAAAAGCCCTAGAATGCCGGCCGCCGCGATACCGCGGCCCCGATCGGACAAGAGGTGGAGACAGCCATGCCGGAGCTCGTGCGTTTTTCGAAGAAGGGTGCCATCGGCGTCATCACCGTCGACAACCCCCCCGTCAACGCGCTCAGCCCCGGCGTCCCGGAGGGCATTCTGGCGGGCCTCGAGAAAGGCAATGCCGATCCCGAGGTCAAGGCGATGGTGCTGATCGGCGCCGGGCGCGGGTTCATCGCCGGTGCCGACATCAAGCATCTCGGCAAGCCGCGGCCGCCCGGATTCAAGCGCACGCACGACGTGATCGAGGCGAACGAGAAGCCGGTGGTCGCCGCGATCCACGGCTTCGCCCTCGGCGGCGGCCTCGAGAACGCGCTCGGGTGCCATTACCGGGTAGCGGTCCGGAGCGCGAAGGTCGGGTTGCCGGAAGTGCTGATCGGCGTGCTCCCGGGCGGCGGCGGCACACAGCGCCTGCCGCGCCTGATCGGGCCGAAGGCGGCGCTGGAGATCATCGTTACCGGGCGCCATGTGCCGGCGGAGGAGGCCAAGCAACTCGGCATCCTCGACGAGGTAGTCGAAGACGGCGAGCTGCTGGAGCGCGCGATCGAATTCGCCGAACGCATCGCCGACAAGCGGCCGATCCCCCGCATCCGCGACATGGACGAGAAGCTAGCGGAGGCGAAGGCCGATCCCGGCATGTTCGACGAGATGCGCCGCAAGATCGCGCGGCGCGCCCGCAACCAGATCGCTCCCTACCAGTGCATCAAGTGCGTCGAGGCGGCGGTCTCGCTGCCGTTCGACCAGGGCATCCAGCGCGAGCGCGAGCTGTTCGAGGAGATCGTCAACGGCGAGGAAGCCAAGGCGCTGCGCTATGCCTTCTTCGCCGAGCGCGAGGCGGCGAAGCTGCCGGACATCCCGAAGGATACCCCGGTCGTCGACGTGAAGCTGGCGGCGGTGGTCGGCGCCGGCACGATGGGCGGCGGCATCGCCATGAGCTTCGCCGACTTCGGTTATCCGGTCCGGATTCTGGAGAAGGACAAGGAGACCCTCGACAAGGGCATGGCGCGGATCCGTGCCAATTACGAGACCAGCGTCAAGCGCGGCAGCCTCGACGCGGAGGAGATGGAGCGCCGCCTCGCCCGGATCGAGCCGGTGCTCGAATACAGCCAGATCGCCGATGCCGACATCGTCATCGAGGCGGTGTTCGAGGAAATGGGCGTGAAGAAGGAAGTGTTCGCCACCCTCGACCGGACGATGAAGGACGGCGCCCTCATCGTCTCCAACACTTCGGCCCTCGACATCGACGAGATCGCCGCCGCCACCAAACGGCCCGGGGTCGTCGCCGGTGCGCATTTCTTCAGCCCGGCCAACGTTATGAAGCTGCTGGAGATCGTGAAGGGCGCGAAGAGCGACAAGACCACGATCGCCACCCTCAGCCAGCTCTCGAAGAAGATCGGCAAGGTCGGCGTGGTTTGCGGCAATTGTGACGGTTTCCTCGCCAACCGCAGCCGGGCGCCCTTCAATACCGAGATGAACATCCTCGTCGAGGAGGGCGCGCTCCCCGAGCAGATCGACAAGGTGATGGTCGATTTCGGCTACCCGATGGGGCCGTTCGCGGTCGGCGACCTCGCCGGCCTCGACATCGGCTATGCCGGGCGGAAACGCCGGCAGAAGGAGAACCCGAACGCCTATCGCGCTCTCCCGATCGCCGATCGCATCGTCGAGATGGGCCGATACGGCCAGAAGACGGGCAAGGGTTGGTACCGCTACGAGCCGGGCGACCGCACGCCGCATCCCGACCCCGAGGTCACTGCGCTCATTCGCCAGATGTCGGCCGAGCTCGGCGTGCCGCAGCGCGAGTTCACCGACGAGGAGATCCTGCGCCGTCTCCTGTTCTCGTCGGTAAACGAGGCCTGCAAGATTCTCGAGGAAGGCATCGCCTACCGCGCCAGCGACGTCGACGTCATGTGGCTCTACGGCTTCGGCTTCCCGCGCTATCGCGGCGGTCTCATGTACTGGGCCGACCAGATCGGCGTGAAGGAGGTCTACCGGCAGGTCGAGGAGTGGCACAGGGAGTACGGCGACCGCTGGAAACCCGCCGAGCTTCTGCGCCGCCTCGCCGAGAGCGGCACCAGCTTTCGGGAGGCGCAGCCGGGCCGCTGAGGCGGCGAGCCTGAGGCTGTTTCGTTAGGAGATCGAGGGCGCTGCTGGTATACTTTTCGGCCCTTCGCGATGGGCTCGCGAAGGCGCCCTCACTTCCTGCACGGTCTGCAAAGAGGTTATCGGGACGTCATGAAGCTGACTATCGAACGCGGCGCTCTGCTCAAGTCGCTGGCCCACGCCCAGAGCGTCGTCGAGCGGCGGAACACGATCCCGATTCTCGCCAACGTCATGCTGCGGGTCGAAGACGGCCGCCTCAGCTTCGCGGCCACCGACATGGACATCGGCATCATCGAATCGGTGGCGAGCGAATCGACGGCGCCGGGGGCGACGACCGCGCCGGCCCATACCCTTTACGAGATCGCGCGCAAGCTGCCGGAAGGTGCCCAGGTCCACATCGAGGCGAGCGGCGGAAACGGGCAGTTGAAGCTGCGCTCGGGCCGTTCGACCTTCACGCTGTCGAGCCTGCCGACCGAGGAGTTTCCGGTCATTTCGGGCGGTGAGATGCCGTACGAATTCCGCCTGCCGGCGCGGGAGCTGCGCAGCCTGATCGACCGAACCCGTTTCGCGATCTCGACCGAGGAAACCCGCTATTACCTCAACGGCATCTATCTGCACTCGACGGAGGTGAGCGACGTGCCGCTGCTGCGCAGCGTCGCCACCGATGGCCACCGTCTTGCGCGGGTCGAGATTCCGCTGCCCGAAGGCGCTGCCGGCATGCCCGGCGTGATCGTGCCGCGCAAGGCGGTGAACGAGGTGCGGAAACTGATCGACGAGGTGAACGACGAGGTCGCGATCGGCCTTTCGGAAACCAAGATCAGCTTCCGGTTCAATGATGTGATCCTGATCTCGAAGCTGATCGACGGGACGTTCCCCGATTACGAGCGGGTGATCCCCAGCTCGAACGAGAAGCTGCTCGAATTCGATCGGCGCGAATTCCAGGCCGCGGTCGATCGTGTCTCGACGATCTCTTCGGAGAAGTCGCGTGCCGTGAAGCTCGCGATCAACGGGCGCACGCTCACGCTTTCGGCGAGCAGCGCAGAGAACGGCACCGCGACCGAGGAGGTAGAGGTGTCGTACAATGCCGATCCCCTCGAAATCGGCTTCAACTCGCGCTATCTACTGGATATCGCCCAACAGATCGAGGGCGACGTGGCAGAGATGGCGCTGGCCGACGCGGCCTCGCCGACGATCATTCGCGATCAGTCGGATACGAGCGCCCTGTACGTGCTGATGCCTATGCGAGTGTGAGCGAAGCCGTTCTCGACAATCCGACCTCATTCGACCGGCCGCGACAGATGTGCGGTCGCGAAGCCTCAGCCGTCCTCAGGCTGCGACTGACCGACTTCCGAAGCTATGGCGCTGCCCGGCTGGAGCTGGAGCCGCTGCCGGTGGTGCTGACCGGCGCCAACGGTGCGGGCAAGACCAACCTGCTGGAGTCGGTGTCGCTGCTGGTCCCCGGGCGCGGCCTGCGCGGCGCACGCCTGGCGGAACTGGCCCGGCGAGAGAGCGGCGAAGATGCCTCGGATCGGGCCTGGGCCGTGGCGGCACGGGTCGCCACGCCCACGGGAGCCGTCGACATCGGGACGGGGCGCGATCCGGCCGCCGGTGGCAGCGAGCGCCGGGCCGTCCGGGTGGATGGCACGCCGGCACGAGGACAGGCCGCGCTTGCCGATTACCTGAGCGCGGTCTGGCTCGTTCCGCAGATGGACCGCCTGTTCGTCGAAGGCACCCCCGGCCGGCGGCGTTTTCTCGACCGGCTCGTTTTCGGCTTCGATCCGGCGCATGCCGGTCGTGTCGCGGGGTACGAGAACGCGATGCGCCAGCGGGCGCGGCTGCTGCGCGACGGTTCGACCGATGCGACCTGGCTCGGCGCACTCGAGGAGGCCATGGCGGCACGTGGGGTGGCGATCGCCGCGGCGAGGCGCGAGATGGCGCGGCGCCTGAACGCGGCCTCCCGTGACGGGATCGGCCCGTTCCCGGCGGCACGGGTGAGATCCTGCGGCACGGTGGAGAACTGGCTCGACGAGATGCCGGCACTGGCCGCAGAGGACAAGCTTCGGGATGCCCTCGCGTCCGAGCGCGGACGGGACGCGGAGGCGGGCAGCACCGGCATCGGGCCGCACCGGAGCGACTTCGAGGTTCACGAGCTCGCGCGCGGCCTTCCCGCAGCGCAATGCTCGACGGGAGAACAGAAGGCGCTGCTGATCTCGATCGTGCTGGCGACGGCGCGCCTGCAGGCACAGGAGCGTGGGGCGGCACCGCTCGTGCTGCTCGACGAGGTGGCGGCGCATCTCGACGCCGGGCGGCGGGAGGCGCTGTTCGAGGAGATCTGCGCCCTTGGGGCACAAGCTTGGCTTACCGGCACCGACCGGGATATTTTCGCCCCGCTCAGTGGCCGCGCACAGTTCTTCACGGTCAGCGCTTCGCGGCTGATTCCGCAATAGAGGCTTTCGAACATGAGCGACGAGGCACATAACGGCGGCGTCGATCCGGCCGCATACGAGGCGGAATCGATCCAGGTTCTGCGCGGCCTGGATGCCGTGCGGAAGCGCCCCGGCATGTATATCGGCGATACCGATGACGGCACCGGCCTGCACCACATGGTGTACGAGGTGGTCGACAACGCCATCGACGAGGCGCTGGCCGGCTACTGCGACCATGTCGAGGTGACGCTCAACGCCGACGGCTCGGTAACGATCTGCGACAACGGCCGCGGAATCCCGGTGGGCATCCATGAGGAAGAGGGCGTCTCGGCCGCCGAGGTCATCATGACCCGCCTCCATGCCGGCGGGAAGTTCAACCAGAACTCGTACAAGGTCTCGGGCGGCCTGCACGGCGTCGGCGTCTCGGTCGTAAACGCGCTCTCGGAAGTGCTCGAGCTCACGATCTGGCGCAACGGCGCGGAGCATTTCCTCCGCTTCCGGCACGGCGAGCCGGAGGCGCCGCTCGCAGTGACGGGCCCGGCGGGGGACCGAACCGGGACGCAGGTGCGCTTCCTGCCGTCGCGCGAGACGTTCACGATGATCGAGTTCGATTTCGGGACGCTGGAGCGGCGGCTGCGCGAGCTCGCCTTCCTGAACTCTGGCGTGCGCCTGATCCTCACCGACGCGCGCGGCGTGGAAGAGAAAAAGGTCGAGCTCTTCTACGAAGGCGGCCTAACCGCGTTCGTCGCCTGGCTCGACCGCAGTCGCAATGCCCTGCATTCGCCGCCGATCACCATCGCTGCCGAAAGGGACGGCATCGTGGTCGAGGTGGCGATGCAGTGGAACGACAGCTACCACGAGACGGTGCTGTGCTTCACCAACAACATCCCGCAACGGGATGGCGGCACACACCTCGCCGGCTTCAGAAGCGCACTCACGCGGCAGATCAACGCCTACGCCGAATCCAGCGGCATCGCCAAACGCGAGAAGGTGACGATGACCGGCGACGACGCGCGCGAAGGCCTCACCTGCGTACTGTCCGTCAAGGTGCCCGACCCGAAGTTCTCGGCCCAGACGAAGGACAAGCTGGTCTCGTCCGAGGTGCGCCCGGTGGTGGAAGCCGTCGTCAACGACCGGCTCGGCCAGTGGCTCGAGGAGCATCCGACCGAGGCGAAGAAGATCGTCGGCAAGGCCGTCGAAGCCGCGGCGGCACGGGAAGCGGCCCGCAAGGCGCGGGAGCTGACCCGGCGCAAGGGCGCTCTCGACGTGACGACGCTGCCCGGGAAGCTCGCCGACTGTCAGGAGCGCGACCCGGCCTTGTCGGAGCTATTCATCGTCGAGGGCGACAGCGCCGGCGGGTCGGCCAAGCAGGGCCGCGACCGCGCCTTCCAGGCGATCCTGCCGTTGCGCGGCAAGATCCTCAACGTCGAGCGGGCCCGCTTCGACAAGATGCTGAGCTCGGCCGAGATCGGCACCCTGATCGCCGCTCTCGGCACCGGGATCGGGCGGGAGGATTTCGACCCCGACAAGGTGCGCTACCACAAGATCATCATCATGACCGACGCCGATGTGGACGGCAGCCACATCCGGGCACTTCTGCTCACCTTCTTCTACCGGCACATGCCGGAGCTGATCGAGCGCGGCTACCTTTATATCGCCCAGCCGCCGCTCTATCGCGTGAAGCGCGGCAACTCCGGGGTCTACCTCAAGGACGACCGGGAGCTGGAGAATCACTTCATCGAGAGCGGGCTGGAGGGCGCCGTGCTGACGCTGCACGACGGCCAGCAGCGGGCGGGAAGCGATCTGCGGCAGCTCGTGGAAGACGCGCGGCGGGTAAAGGTGCGGGTCAAGCCGCTCGCCGACAAGGTGAACAGCGAGAAGGTGGTGGAGCAGGCGGCGATCGCCGGAGCGCTCGACCCGGAGAAGCTGGCGACGCCGGAGCAGGCACGCGAGAAGGCCGAGGAAGTCGCCCGGCGGCTGGACGCTACCGAGCCGAAGAACCAGAAGGGCTGGACCGGCGAGCCGACCTCGGATGGCGGCCTCGTGTTCACCCATACGGTGCGAGGTGTCGTCAGCCGATACGTTCTTGAAGGAAGGCTGCTTCGCAGCCAGGAAGCGGTCCGCCTGAACGCACGTAGCGACGGGCTCCGCGAGACCTATCTCGCCCCGGCGACGCTGCATTCTAAGGAGCGGACGATCCGCATCGACGGCCCCCTCGGTCTGCTCGAGGCGGTCATGGAGATCGGTCGCAAAGGCGTCTCGTTCCAGCGGTACAAGGGCTTGGGAGAGATGAACCCGGAGCAGCTCTGGGAGACGACGCTGGACCCCAATGCGCGCGCTCTGCTCCAGGTGCGGGTCGAGCACGCCGAGGACGCGAGCGAAGTGTTCTCGACGCTGATGGGCGACCAGGTCGAACCGCGCCGCGACTTCATCCAGACCAATGCTCTCAAGGTCTCGAACCTCGACGTTTGAGCGGCATGCGGGCGATCGGATTGCGCTGCGAGCTTCCCCTTGGCCTCGATGCCGTGCTGTCGGTCACTGACCGGCATCGGCACCGCACGACTGCCCGGCTGACGCCGTGAAGTGGGGGCCACGTCGTCCCGGCAAGGGAAAGGATCGGGTCGAGCCCAGGGTGCCTCGGCCGGGGAAGGCGGACCGCGCCGCTGCTCGGTCGTCCGCTCGCCCCGCCCCACGTGCCAGCAGCCGCACCAAGCCCACGCCCAAGGTCAAGGTCGGAGTCGTCGGGGAGCCGTTCCGTCCCGCGCCAGGCGGGGTGCGGGGCGGGCGGCACGGTGCCGGAACCTCGGCGCCTCGACGGCGCAGTAGGGGCAGGAAGCCGATACGTGAGCCGGTGTCATGGCGGCTCCGCCTGCTCAAATGGTCGATGGTCGGGCTCGTCTGGGGCTTCGTCGCGATGCTGGCGGTCGCGGCCTGGTTCGCCTACGACCTTCCCGACATCGAGACGGCAACGGCACTGGAGCGCCGGCCGAGCGTCACGCTCCTCGACGCCTCCGGCCGGTTTCTCTCGTCGTACGGCGACATCTACGGCATGCCGGTGCGGATCGCCGAGCTTCCCCCATACCTTCCGCAGGCGGTGGTCGCGATAGAGGATCGCCGCTTCTACGACCATATCGGGCTGGATCTGCTCGGCCTCGGCCGGGCGGCGGCGGTGAATCTCGCCTCGGGCGGCATTCGCCAGGGCGGCAGCACCATCACCCAGCAGCTCGCCAAGAACCTGTTCCTGACGCCGGAACGGAGCGCCAGCCGGAAGATCAAGGAAGCCTTGCTGGCGCTCTGGCTCGAGCGACGCTTCTCCAAGGACGAGATCCTCGAGCTCTATCTGAACCGCGTTTATTTCGGCGCAGGCGCCTACGGCGTCGATGCGGCGGCCAGGCGCTATTTCGGAAAGCCCGCGAGCGAGGTCACCCTGTGGGAAGCGGCGACGCTCGCGGGTCTGTTGCGCGCGCCGTCGCGGCTCGCGCCGACGCGCAGCCCGACCGCGGCCGCCGAACGGGCCGGCCTGGTGCTCGCGGCGATGGCGGAAGTCGGCTTCATCGCGCCAGAAGCCGCGCGCGAAGCCCGACGCTCCGAGATCGCGGTGACCCCGGCCGGACCGGGCGACGCCCGCTATTTCATCGACTGGGTTCTGGAGCAGGTGGAAGGATATGTCGGCTTCGTCGATCGCGACCTCCTGGTGCGGACGACGATGGACAGCCGCCTGCAGAGGCTGGCGATGTCGGAGGTCAACGGCGCGTTCGCGGAGGCGGGCAGCGGCGGTCCCACGCAGGCGGCGCTGGTCGCGATGACGCCGGATGGCGCAGTCCGCGCGATGGTGGGGGGCCGCTCATATGGCGGGAGCCAGTTCAATCGTGCGACGCAGGCGCTGAGGCAGCCCGGCTCGGCTTTCAAGCTGTTCGTCTACCTCGCCGCCCTCGAACAGGGCATGACGCCGAGCGAGCGTTTCGAGGACGCTCCGATCCGGATCGGCACCTGGGCGCCGGAGAACTACAACGGT
>JAJUGE010000033.1 GCA_029268305.1 Alphaproteobacteria bacterium | reverse complement strand
GTCGCGATCTCGCATGCCGATCTCGGGCTGAGGCTGCACGTCGATCTCGGCAGCCGCTTCCCGGCCCTGATCAGCGCGACCGGTCGGTGCTTCGCCGCCTTCGGCGATCATCCCGTGGAGGAGCTGGAGCGGCGGTTCGCACGATTGCGCTGGCATCGCGCGCCGACACTGGAGAGGTGGCGGCGAGAGGTCGCCGAGACGGCCGAGAAGGGCTTCAGTCTCGACGAGGGCGACTATATCGAAGGGGTCTCGATCCTCGGCGTGCCGGTCCTGGATCGGACAGGGATGATGACGCATGGGCTCGTTGCGATCGGCGTGATCGCACAGATCCGCCGTCTCGGCCCAGAGCGCATCGCGGAAGAGTTGAAGGCGATCGTCGCTCGCATTTGAGCCAGCAGCCGCTAGCGCGGCCGGTCGCCGGCCAGCGTGATCCGGTGCATGATGCGCCGGAAGCCGTGATAGTCGTTGATCGGGTTGTGCTGGGCGCAGCGATTGTCCCAGAACGCGATCGAGTTCGGCTGCCAGACGAACCGGCAGGTGAACTCCGGCCGCACCTGATGGCGGAAGAGATACTCCAGGATCGGCGCGCTCTCCTCCTCGGTAAGGCCCTTGAAGCCGATCGTGTGCGCGGTGTTGACGAACAGCGCCTTGCGCCCGGTCTCGGGATGGGTGCGGACCGCCGGATGCTCGGCGATATAGCTCTTCTTCGCGTCCTCCTTCGCGCTGCTCTTGATCCGGTCTTCGCGCGTGCGGGTCACGTCGGCCTTCGCGGAGCTGCTGATCCCGACGAGACCCTCGAGAATGCGCTTCATCCCGTCGGAAAGCGTTTCGTAGGCGAGATACTGATTGGCGAACAGGGTGTCGCCGCCATAAGGCGGGATCTCGCGCGCCAGCAGCATCGAGCCCATGGGAGGCTCTTCGAGATAGGTGGTATCGGAATGCCAGACGCCGCCGAAATTGATCGTCTCGTGCTCCAGCTTGGCGACCTCGATGATCTCGGAGAAGCCCTCGATGCCCCTGACGAAGGGATACTCGACCGGCTTGCCGAAACGCCGGGCGAACTCGAGAAACTGGGCCGGCGTCAGGTCCTGATCGCGGAAAAATATGACGAGGTGGTCGAGCAGCGCCTGCCGGATCTGCGCGACGGTCCCGTCGTCGAGCGGCTGGGACAGATCGACGCCGCCGATTTCGGCCCCGAGCGCGCCCGCGACGCGACTGACGGTGACCTTCTGATCGCCCATTGACTCCTCCCGTCGACCGGAGCGGCAGTTCAGCTCAGCTGTCGTGCCGCGGCACCCAGGGGATGCCGAAGAACTCGACGCCCTCTTCCTTCAGGCGGCCCGCTTCCTCCGGGCTCGCTTCGCCGTAGATGTCGCGGCGCTCGACCTCTCCATAGTGAATCTTGCGCGCTTCTTCGGCAAAGCGGTTGCCGACATAGTCGGCACTTTCCTCGATCCGCTTGCGCAGTTCGCGGAGCTGCTTGATCATCTCGCCGGCCGCGACCATCGATGGGGCGGGCACGGTCGCCGCAGCCGACGGTCGATCCTCTCCACGCTCCTCGCGCAGCCGGTTGAGCCTTGGCGCCATGATCGCCTTCTGTACCTTGCGGCTACCGCATTCCGGGCAGACGACCTTTCCGGTCGCAAGCTGCTCGTCGCATGTCCCGCTGTCGCGAAACCAGGCGTCGAAGCCGTGATCGTTGGCGCAGCTGAGATGATAAACGATCATTCCCGTGTCTCTGTTACACGTCGACGCGGCGACGCGGCCGCATCTCACACACCGTCTTAAAGGCTATCCCTGCGTCAGAGGCAATGCCATAGCACGCATTGCTTAAGTCGCGCTGCACACATGGCTTTCCAAATCATTCTCCGGCAAGCGCCTGCCGTCGATCGGCCACTATCGGATCGGGCGCCGCGTACTGTCGGTCATGGCCGAGTGACGGCACCTTCCGACGTGCTTCCGCCACTTGCGCAGGATCTATTTCCGAGACGATGAAGCCTACATCCTCCCCTCCGTCGGCGAGAATCTCCCCCCAAGGCGCCACGACGAGCGAATGCCCATAAGTCTTGCGACCACCCTCGTGCTCGCCCGTCTGTGCCGGCGCGATCACGAAGCAGCCGGTCTCGATCGCCCGCGCACGCAACAGCACGTGCCAGTGCGCCCGTCCCGTCGGCCGGGTGAAGGCCGACGGCACCGTCAGGAAGTCGGCGCCCGCCTTCGCCAGATCCCGATAGAGATAGGGAAACCGCATGTCATAGCAGACGGTCATGCCGAGGACGCCCCACGGCAGTTCCGCCACTACGGCCCGGTCTCCGGGCCGGTAGGTGCGCGATTCGCGATAGCTCTCGCCATCGTCGAGATCGACATCGAACATGTGTATCTTGTCGTAGCGGGCGACGACGTTGCCCTGCGGATTGAGCAGGATCGACCGGTTGGCGACACGCTCCGGCTCGACCCGGACCGTGAGCGAACCGGCCAGCAACCAGGCCCCGGTCTCGCGCGCCAGGGCCTGAAAGGCTTCGAGGGCCTCGTGCCCCTCCTCCCCCGTCACCTTCTCCAGCACGGCGCGCCGGCTCGATTCCATCATCGCCACGCACTCCGGCGTGGTGATGAAGTCGGCGCCGGCATCACGCGACCGGCGCACGAGGTCGGCGACGATCTTCATGCTCGGCCCGACATCGCGGCCCGCCGTGTTCTGGACACAGGCGACCTTGAATGTTCCGCTCATCCGCGCCCCTCCAACATTGGATCCAGCTTGCCGTCCCGGTCGAGAGCGTAGAGGTCGTCGCAGCCGCCGACCGGCCGGTCGTCGATGAAGATCTGCGGCACGGTGTAGCGGCCGTCGGCCCGCTCCCGCATCTTCGCCCGTTCCTCGGGCTTTCCGTCCACGTCGATCTCGATGAAGTCTACGCCCTTGGACTGCAGCAGTCGCCTCGCCCGGTGGCAGTACGGGCAGTACTTGCTCAGATAGATCTCGACCTTGGCCATCGGCCCTCGCTTCCAATTCCGACCGGACGCGGTTTTACGTGCGATTCATCATATGGTAAGCGTCCGCCGCGACGCCATAGATGCGCTCGGGTCCATTGCCGACCCGCCTTAGAACCGCAAGCCCGAAGGGGGCGACCCTGACTTATCGACCGCGAAGCGGGATTCTCCGAATCCCGCCGATGCTAACGATTCCTTCAACTCGACCGCCCACAGTGTATTCGAGCTTCCGGCGCCACGGGACGCGGCCCAGCGGCTCACACCCTCTCCCGATCCCACGGATCGGGCGACGGACCGACACCACCGCCGACGTTAGCGGGAGGTAGCCATGCCTCGGGACGTTGCAGTCTGGACGGGGGACGCCACGGCAGAGCCGAAGGCGTCGGACGCCGACAGCGGAAGCGCGGCCATCGAGGTCACGGCGATGGCCTGTTATGTCTGCGGTGCCTGGTCTGACGATCCTTCACGATGCCGATCGCCGGAATCCACCGCCTGCCCGCAGCATTCCTGCGTTTCATCCGGGTCCTCGCGGGACAACTGACGCTCGCCGGGAGGTCGGTCGGCCGCCGTGGCCGCGACGGTCGCCACGTCCTCGGGCGACCAGCCGGACAACCACGCCGACATCGTCACCACCTCCGGCGCCGCGCCATTGTCGTGGAACCAGGAGTCGACGGCCCATTCGGCATCGGTCGCAGACTCGACGATCGCCGCGGTGCGGTGAGGCATGATGCCGTCCACCAGGTTGCCCCGGCCGGCCGGTGGCGCGGTTCGGTGCCATCGCAGCAGCCCAGCCCGCTCCAACATCAGGAGCAGGACCGTCGTGTTGGCGGTCTCGTCGACGCAATCGAGCTGGCCGCCGGCACCGTAGGCAGTCATCGTGCCGCCGCGATCCTCCGACGTGCCGGCGAGCCGGGCGGCATGCCCTTCGAACGCGCCGACGACCTGCTTCAGCCGCTCGCGCTCTTCCGCTGCGGATGCCGACGGTGATCGGAGCGGCTCCACCATCTCCGCCCAGGCGCTGTCGCTTAACGCGAGCCGGACCACCCGATTGCAGCTGTGGTCCCGGCAATAGTCGAACGCTTTCGGCTCCGGCTGAACGCCGACGCTTCTCTCCGAGAGGAACTCTTCCGGCCCCGCGGCCACTGCGCCGCCGACACACCCCGAGAGTTCGAGCGCCCCCAGCAGCGCCAATGCCGCCATACCCCCCTTGACCATGGCATGCCCCCACACGCTGCATGACAGCGTGGCACCATGGTAGTGCGACGACAAGCATATTCATCGGTCCACAGGCGCGGGCGCCGGACCGGAGATTCGGCTCACCCGCCGCCGACGGAGCGGGAATGGAGGCCGTCGAGCACGCCGACGATACCGTCCGCAGCGCCCTGCGCGGCTGCCTCGGCCACCGAGCCCCAACGCCCGTTCAGGGAGCCGGCCGCGATCTCGTTCGACTGCTCCACCGTGCCGAGAACCTCGCCCTCCGGGCCGAGCACCGACCAGAGGAGATCGACGCGCTCGACACCGGGCCGCGCGGGGCTCACATCCACTTCGCCACGGACCGTGAGGTCGGTCTCCTCCCCCGTCGCCACCCTGATCCCACGCATGGCCAGGGCCGCGCGCAATGCGCGCGTCAGCGCCACGCTGCCGTCGCCCGGCGCCCCTTCGACGTCGGCCAGAGCCATCGCCGGTCCTTCGACCTCCGCAGCGGTCCCCCCTGGCGAGAGCTCCTCCTCGGGCAGAGATCTGCGCAATGCCACGGCGACCTCACGGGCGAAGCTAGGAGAGGCGCTCGCCTCGGGATCTACACCCTCGAACAGGGCGACCACCGAACCATCCGGCGCCTGCAGCCGCCAGTCGAGCCGGCCGCCGCTCCCCGTCCAACGAACCGAGCCCGTGAGCCAGTAAGAGCGACCATTGCCGGAGCGGACGCTGGCCAGCACCCCCTCCTCCTGGAGGGCTTCGGCCAGTCTCCGGCGGAGCCGGTCGGAATACTCGCCGGGAATCCCGTCGAGGCTCCCGACGAAGAGCCCATGGGTCTCCGGCACCTGCAGGAGAGGGTTGGACGCACCCGATTCGTCGGCGAACGGCTGCGGCACTGGCTGACAGGCGCCGAGCACGGTCGCGAGCGCCATCAGAATGCCGGCGAGTCGCCGGTCACACCATCGCACAGGCCGCAAACGCCCCGACGATACCGAAGAGGATGAACATGATGAGATGAGGCATTTTCGCAATCCGCGCTACCCGTCGAGGAAAATGCAGGAGAGGCCGCGACCATAGTCCGGCTCTCGTCTCTGACAGCTCCGCCGATAGCTGAAGAACGCCTCCTCGTGCGCGCACGTATCCAGTGAAAGGTACGTAACGTTGCCGACACCCGCCTCGCGCAGCCGCTGCGCCGCGTAGCCTTCCAGGTCGAACATGAAGTGGCCGGGCCGCTCCGCCGGCCGGAAGAACGATCCGGCCTCCGGGCCGGCGTCGGCGAAGAGGTCCGGAAACTCCGGCCCGACCTCATACGACGCCTGCGCGATGCAGGGTCCGACCGCCGCCGTTATCCGCTCGGCGCGCGCGCCGAGGCCGACCATCGCCTCGACGACGGCCTCGAGAACGCCGTCGCGCGCGCCGCGCCAGCCTGCATGTGCCGCACCGATCACCCCGGCGGCCGCGTCGGCCAGCAAAACCGGCGCGCAATCGGCGGTGAGAATGCCGAGCGTGACGCCGGGCCGGTTGGTCGCCATCGCATCGGCACGCGGCGCATTCGCGCGCACCCAGGGCTCCTCGACCACGACGGCGCGGTGGCTGTGCACCTGATAGACGGTGACCAGCGTCTCGGGCGAACGGTCCACCATCTCCATCGCCCGTGCGCGATTGAGCGCCACTGCTTCCGGATCGTCACCGGACCCGAAACTGCAATTGAGCGAACTGTAGATGCCGGTGCTGACGCCGCCCTGCCGGGAGAAGAAGGCGTGCCGCACGCCGCGCCCGTCCAGCCCTTCCGCCGTCACCACCGGATCGACCCTCCCCATAAGAACGAAAGGCGGCTCACGCGGCGAAGCCTTCCGGTACCGGAAGATCGGGATGCGTCAGCGCGAGCGCCTTGAACAAGGTGCCCATTTGCGCGGGCTCGATCAAGCGGCGCCCGCCGGAGACGACGGCCTGCCGCTGGGCTTCCGTCGCGCCCCGAAGGAGAACTTGCATTCGCGCCTCGATCCCGAGCCGTGCGAGAAATACGCCCTGCGGCACCGGGCCGTGTGCTGCCGCCCCCGCTTGGACGGCGGCGCGCGCCAATGCTTCGAAGTCGACATGCGCGGTCAGGTCTGCGGCGCCGGGATCCGCCAGCACCTCGTGCGCCGCATGATGGCGCAGGGCCTGCAGCGTCTCGCCCGGGCCGCTCCGGCTCGGGCCGTAGTCGACGATCAGCGCCGCGCCGTCGCCCTCGACCAGCCGCGCGGCGATCGAGCCGGCGAGCGAGAGCGCCGCAGGGCAGACCTCGGCGATACTGCCGGCCGGCGCGTCCGCAAACCGGGGGCCGAGCAGCGCCGCCAGCGGCGAAGGATGCGGCGAGACGACGAGCCGGAACTTCCCATCCGCGAAGTCGACCAGACGCTCGTGCCAATGCCGGTCGCCGCGCTGGAGCTGGTGCACCGGAAGCGCATCGAAGAACTCGTTGGCGACGAGGACCATCGGACCGTCCGGCACGTCGGCGAAGGACCCGTGCCAGTGGCGGGGCGGCAGATCCTCGCCCGACAGCGTGGAGCGTTGACGCTCGCGAAGTGCCGGGCTCGTTTCCACGAGATGCAACTCGACGGCCGCATGGAACCCGGGCACGCGGCGCGTCGCGCGCAGGGCGTCGGCCATCAGCGTGCCGCGCCCGGGGCCCAACTCCACGAGCCGAACGCGGCTCGGGCTGCCCATCGCCTGCCACATGTTGGCGCACCAGAGCCCGACCAGCTCTCCGAACATCTGGCTGATCTCGGGTGCCGTGATGAAATCGCCACTTCGGCCGAGCGGATCCTGTCGCATGTAATAGCCGAAGCGCGGGTGTCCGAGCGCTTCCGCCATGAATGCCGCGACGGTGATCGGGCCTTCCAGCGCAATGCGCCGGCGCAGCAGCGCCGTGAGGTCGGCCTCGTCCGTCACGGCACAGGAGGCAGCCGGCGCGCGCGGACGATCAGCCAGAGGCCGAGCGCGATCAGCGGCAGCGACAAGATCATCCCCATGGTGAGCCCTCCGAACAGGAAGCCGAGATTGGCATCCGGCTCCCGGAAGAACTCGGCCGTGATCCGCGCCAGGCCATAGCCGGCGAGAAACACGCCGCCGATCAGCCCCGGCCGCCGCCGGATCTCCTCCCGCCGGAACAGCAGCCAGAGGATCACGAACAGGACAATCCCTTCGAGGAAGGCCTCGTAGAGCTGGCTCGGGTGACGGGGCACCGGCCCGCCGTGCGGAAACACCATCGCCCAGGGCACGTCGGTGGGCCGGCCGAACAGCTCTCCGTTGATGAAGTTGGCAATCCGGCCGAGAAAGAGGCCGATCGGCACCGCTGCGGCGACGGCATCGCCGACCCGGAGCGGGTGCAGACCGTTGCGCTTCGAGAAGATCCAGCCGGCGACGAGAACGCCGACGAGGCCACCGTGGAAGGACATGCCGCCGTGCCAGACCGCGAAGATCTCGAGCGGATTGTAGAGGTAGTGGCCCGGCCGGTAGAACAGCGTGTATCCGAGCCGGCCGCCGATGATCACGCCGAGCGTGATCCACACCAGCAGATCGTCGATCTGATCGCGCGTCATGATCGGCGGCTTGAGACTGGAGACGTAGCGCACATAGCGCCAGCCGAGCAGAAGCCCCACCACATAGGCGAGCGCGTACCAGCGGATGGCGAATGGCCCCAGCTCGATCAGCACCGGGTCGATCGAGGGATAAGGTATCGTCAGGAGCATCAGGCTACGGCAATCCGGTCAGCGGAAACGATCGTCGCTCGTGGGATAGCGAACATATTCGGCCACCCCGTTCTCGAGCGAGGTAAGGGGCTCGTATAACCGGCTGCCCGCAGCCGGTCCATCTTCGCTTCGGCGAACACTTATGGTGGTGGGCGCAGCTCGGCCGGGCTGTCGCCACGCCGACTAGCCGGCCCACGTGCCCTGTTGCCGGGGCTCGGCCCTCGCGGCGCCTTCGTCACTTTCAGCAAAAACGACCGCTTCCGATTGCCGGGGACCGCAGCAACGTCCATATTCGAGACGCTAGATCGGGAGTCGTACGGATGCAATCCAACAACCGCCTGCTCGACGATATCGCACGGATCGCCAGCGGCGCCGTCGGCGCTGCCGCAGGGGTGCGGACGGAGATCGAGGCGCTGATCAAGGATCGCCTCCAGCGTGTCCTCTCGGAGAGCGACCTGGTGCCACGGGAAGAGTTCGAAGTCGTCAAGGCGATGGCGACGAAGGCACGGATGGAGCAGGAGGCGTTGGCGGAGCGGGTCGCGCGGCTCGAGAAGGAGATCGCCGAGCTGCGCGCGAGGACCACCTCGCAGGAATAGAGCCGAGCGGCCGCGTCATCGAACCGTTGCCGAACGGTAAGCCACCGTTAACCGCATTCGCCCATCAATACACAGGCTTTTCTGCCTGAACGGGGCATTTTGTCCAGACTGGACTTGCGCGTCGTAACTGCGTTTGGCACCGTACAACAGCTTGTGGTGGGTTGCGATCTGGCTACGAGATATCGCTGAAGCGCGTAGCGCGCTCGAGATTGTCCGCCGCCCGATCCCGCCGCACCGGCAAGAGAGGTGATATGGACGGATTGGCTTCAGACGCCGGACGGACAGTCGCGAACCCGCTGGACCTGGTCGAGGAGATCGTCAGCTCCAACGACTGGACCTTCGACCGGACGAGCCACGAAGAGATCGTCGTCGAGATCGGCGGGCAGTGGACCGATTACGTCCTCTTCTTTGCCTGGCGGGAGGAAATGTGCCTCCTGCAGTTCTGCTGCGCCTACGAGATGCGAATCGCGCCACCTCGACGTCGTGCGGTGCACGAATTGCTGAGCCAGATCAACGAGAAGCTGTGGCTCGGGCATTTCGGCGTCGGGGTGGAGGAGAACCTCGTGACGTTTCGGCACTCGATCCTGCTGCGCGGTGCCCGCGGCGCCAGCGTCGAGGAACTGGAGGATCTGGTGGACCTGGCGGTCGGCGAGTGCGATCGTTTCTATCCGGCGTTCCAGCTGGTGATCTGGGGCGGAAAGCCGGCGAAGGAAGCGATCCTGGGCTCGATGCTGGATCCGGTCGGAGAGGCGTGAGGCAATGGGGCCGAAGCTGATCCTCGTGGGCTGCGGCAAGATGGGCGGGGCGATGCTCACCGGTTGGCTCGACCGGGGCATCGTGGGCGACGTCGTCGTCGTAGAGCCCGATGCCGGCTCGTTCGCACCGTTCCGGGACCGGAAGAACGTCTATCACGCGAAATCGATCGACGCGATCACCGAGCATTTCACCCCGGACATCGTCGTCTTCGCCGTGAAACCGCAGGCGATGGACGACGTCGTGCCGCCCTACAAGCGGTTCAACAGGCCCACGACCGCGTTCCTCTCGATCGCGGCCGGAACCCCGGTGCGCTATTTCGAGGAGCGGCTCGGCCGCGCGGCAATCGTCCGGGCGATGCCGAACACGCCGGCGGCGGTCGGGCGGGGCATGACGGTGCTCTATTCCAACGCCTCGATCACGCCGGACCAGATGGCGGTTTGCCAGTCGCTGATGGACGCCGTCGGCGAGACCGCCTGGATCGGCGACGAGACGCTGATGGACGCGGTCACCGCGGTGTCCGGCAGCGGCCCGGCTTACGTTTTCCTGCTGATCGAATGTCTCGAGCAGGCGGCGGTGCAGGCTGGATTGCCGAAGGCCCTGGCAGCCCAGCTCGCGCGGACCACGGTAGCGGGCGCTGGCGAGCTCGCCCGCCAGTCCTCGGACGAAGCCGCGGTTCTGCGCCGCAACGTCACCAGTCCCGGTGGCACGACCGCGGCAGCGCTCGAGGTGCTGATGGCGGAGAACGGGCTGCAGGACCTGATGAACCGCGCGGTCGCCGCGGCGGCGAGACGGTCGAGGGAGCTCGCTTCCTAGGAAGGCGGCCCCTTCAGCTCGACGGTGTTGCCGTCGGGGTCGAAGATGTAGAGCGAGGGTCCCTCTCCTTCCGCGCCGTAGCGCCGGCCGGCATCGCCGAGGCGCACCCCCTTCTCCTCCAGGTAGCTTCTGATGGCCTGCTCGTCGTAGGGATCGATGCGGATCGCGAAATGATCCATGTTCCGGGCCCCCGCCGAAGCACCGCCCTTCGCCGGCACCAGGTCGATCATCGACGCGCCCGCCCGAAGCTGAACCAGCCCCAGTCGCTCGACGCGCCGCTCCTCGACGCAGCCGAGAACGCCGCAATAAAACGCGAGCGCCTTGTCCATGTCGGAGACACGGAGCACGACGTGGTCGAGGCCCTTTATGCGGAACATCCGCTCTCCTCCCGTTTCAGTCGCCCGCGCCGCGGGCAAAGCCGCCGCCCGACGCGGCGGCGATGAACGTGCGCAGACGTTCCAACGCCGACGCTTCCAGTTGCCGCACGCGCTCCTTCGAAAGGCCGAGCTCGGCGGCGATGGTGGCGAACGAGCAGCTCGCTTCGGCGAGGTGGCGCCGCTGGATGATGACCCGCTCCCGATGCGGCAGGCTCTCCAGAGCCTGAGCGAGGAGCGATCGCCAGAAGCGCCCGTCCTTCCTCTCGATCGTGGCCTCTTCCGGGCTCGGCCGCGGATCGACCAGCCGATCCGACAGCGACAAGGCGGGCAGGTCTCCCGGCCGATGCTCCAGCGGCCGATCCCGCCTACCGATCCGCCGCGCCAGGGCCAGTATCTCGGCAGAGGGCATGGCGAAACGCTGCGCGAGTGCACGGACCGTCTCGTCCACCCGTTCGCTGTCCAGGCCGGCAATGCCGGAGCCGAGATCCGAGGCGAGCCGGCGCAGGCGGAAGAACAGCGCCTTCTGCCGGGCGGTCGTGCCGATCCGCACTACCGACCAGGAACGGATGACATGATCCCGCATCGCCGCCTTGATCCAGAGCATGGCATAGGTTGCGAGGCGGGCGTCGCTCGAAGGATTGTAGCGGCGGATAGCCTGAATCAGACCGATCACGCCCTCCTGCACGAGCTCGTTGGCGGGAAGACCATAGCGGCTGTAGCGGCGCGCGATCCTCGCCACGAAGGGCAGGTGGCTCTCGACCAGCGCCTGCGCAGCCGAGCCGTCGCCGGCACGAGCGCGGGCCGCGAGCTCGCGCTCCTCCTCCGCGCTCAGGCGCGCGGCGGCAATGCGCCCCCGATGCGGCTGCGCATATCCGGAGCCATTCTTCGTCAAGGCCTCGTCTCCCACGGCCTTCGGTCCGATATAGATTGGCACCGATATTTCGCACGACCTTCAGACACGACAAGGCGTGGCCATGCCGCAATCCGAGGATCGAAGCACGAGAATACTCGAATCCGCGATGCCGCTGATAGCCCGACAAGGCTGGCGGCGCACATCGCTGGCCGAGATCGCCGACGCTGCGGACGTGTCGCTGGCCGAGCTCCGGCGCGCCTTCCGATCGAAGGAGGCGATTCTGGCAGCCGTCTTGTCGCGCGCTGACGACGAGGTGTTATCGGGTGAGGATCCCTCGCTGCGCGAAGAGCCACGGCACGACCGGCTGTTCGACGCGATCATGCGCCGATTCGATGCCCTTTCGCCCTACAAGCCGGCGATCCGGGCCATGCTGCGCGAGGCGCCGGCGGAGCCGCTCGGCTCGCTCTGCCGCGTGCCCCGGCTGCTGAACTCGATGGCCTGGATGCTCGAAAGCGCGGGCGTCTCGACCGCTGGCATTGCGGGCATGATCCGCGTCAAGACACTCACCGGACTTTACCTGGTGACGCTCAGGACCTGGCTCCGCGACGATTCACCCGATCTCGCGCCGACCATGGCTGCTCTCGATCGCAACCTCCGCCGCGCCGATCGGCTGCTGCGACTCTGATCGGCGCTTCAAGCCGCGACTTCTACGCCCTCTCCGCATCGGCGACGACGCGCTTCACCGCGAGAAAGCTGTCGGGGCTGACGGAGATCGAATCGATGCCGTGCTCGACGAGGAAGGCGGCGAACTCAGGATGGTCGCTCGGCGCCTGGCCGCAGATGCCGGTGTGGGTACCGCATGCCCGCGCCTTCTGCAGAAGCTGCGCGATTGCAGTCGTCACCGCTTCGTCGCGCTCGTCGAACAGCTCGCTCAGGACATCGCTGTCGCGGTCGACGCCGAGCACGAGCTGCGTCAGATCGTTCGAGCCGATCGAGAAGCCGTCGAACCGTTCGGCGAAGCGCTCTGCCAGCAGGACGTTCGACGGAATCTCGGCCATGACGTAGACCTCGAGCCCGTCCTTGCCGCGGATGAGGCCGTTGGCAGCCAGCTCGGCGAGCACCTTGTCGGCCTCCCCGATCGTGCGGCAGAACGGAATCATGAGCACGACGTTGTCGAGCCCGATCTCCTCGCGCGCCATCCGCATGGCGCGGCATTCGAGGGCGAAGCCGGCCCGGTAACCTTCGCTGTAATAGCGGCTGGCTCCGCGCCAGCCGAGCATCGGGTTCTCTTCCCGTGGCTCGAACGCGGCGCCGCCGATCAGCTCGGCGTATTCGTTCGTCTTGAAGTCGCTCATTCGCACGATCACAGGGTTCGGGTGGTGCGCCGCCGCGATCCGGGCGATCCCGCGCGCGAGCGTCTCGACGAAAAAGTCGGTCTTGTCCTCGTAGCCGCGCGTCAGACGGTCGATCTCCTTCTTCGCTTCCCGGTCTTCCAGCTCGGCGTAATGAACCAGCGCCATCGGATGGATTCTGATCTGGTTGCCGATGATGAACTCCATGCGCGCAAGACCGACGCCATCGGCCGGCAAGCGCCACCAGCGGAACGCAGCAGACGGATTGGCGAGATTGACCATGATCTTGGTGCGGGTCTCGGGAATGTTCTCAACGTCCAATTCGGTCACGTCGAACTCGGCGATGCCCTCGTAGACGTAGCCTTCGTCGCCCTCCGCGCAGGAGACGGTGATCTCCTGTCCCGCCTTCAGCACCTTGGTCGCGTCACCCGTGCCGACGATGGCGGTGAGGCCGAGCTCCCGGCTGACGATGGCGGCGTGACTGGTGCGCCCGCCATGATCGGTCACGATCGCAGACGCCTTCTTCATGATCGGAACCCAGTCCGGATCGGTCATGCCGGTGACGAGCACGGCGCCGGGCTCGAACTTGTCGATCTGTCCGGGGCTGTCCAGGCGGCAGACCTTGCCGACGGCGATCGCGTCGCCGATCGCGAGCCCGGTCGCGAGGCGCCTGCCCTTTTCCTTCAGGCTGTAGGACTTCAGCACGCCGGCCTCCTTGCGCGACTGCACCGTCTCCGGCCGTGCCTGGACGATGAAAAGCTCGCCGGTCTCGCCGTCCTTCGCCCATTCCATGTCCATCGGCTGGCCGTAGTGCTTCTCGATCGCGTCAGCCCAGCGCGCAAGTTTCAGAACCTCGTCGTCGTCGAGGACGAACGACGCACGTTCCCGGTCGCTGGTCTTGACGAGACGGGTCGGGCCGCCGCCGCCCTCGGCGTAGATCATCTTGCTCGCCTTGCCGCCGAGGGATTTCTCGACGATCGGTCGGAGCGCCTCGTTTCCCAGCAGCGGCTTGAAGACATGGTATTCGTCCGGCTCGACCATGCCCTGAACGACCGTCTCGCCGAGACCCCACGCGGCGGTTATCAGGGCGGTACGGGGGAAGCCGGTCTCGGTGTCGATCGAGAACATGACACCCGAGCCGGCGAGGTCGGAACGCACCATCTCCTGGACGCCGACCGACAGTGCCACCTTCATGTGATCGAAGCCGTGATTGCGCCGGTAGACGATCGCCCGGTCGGTGAACAGCGAGGCATAGCAGCGCTTGCAGGCATCGAGCAGCGCCTCCTCGCCGCGCACGTTGAGGAACGATTCGAGCTGCCCAGCGAAGCTCGCTTCGGGCAGATCCTCGGCGGTTGCGCTGCTGCGGACGGCGACGCTCATCACCTCGTGGCCGCTCCGCTCCGCCATCTCCCGGAACGACCGGGTGATCGCCGCCCGCAACGGCTCCGGAAAGGCGCTGTCGAGGATCATCTTGCGCACGGCCATGCCGACGCTCGCGAGATTGCTGCCGTCGTCCTTCAGCTGCCCCAGCTTCTCAGTCAGCCGCTCGCGCAGATCGTTGGCGTCGAGGAACTGCCAGTAGGCCTCGGCCGTCGTGGCGAAACCCCCGGGAACCTGGATACCGGCGGATCGCAGCTTGCCGATCATCTCGCCGAGCGAGGAGTTCTTCCCGCCGACGACCGCGACGTCGGCCCGATCGAGATCCGAGAACCATCGCACCAAATCGGCCTTATCCGACATGTTCCAGCTCCTCATGACCTAAATCCGAAGGGCACCGCCCGCCCGCGTCGGCTCTCCTCTGCAACCACCGGAACGTCCCTACCCTCGCCGGCTGTTCCGGCTGCACTCGGTCAGAGTACATCGACATTGCCGGGCGAATCCCACCGGTGTAATCGGAGAGCATGAGCGGGCAGCCCGATTCACCGTCCGGTTCCGGCGCCGCCGACATCTTCGCGGCGGAGGAAGACCTGCTGCGCGCGCTCTTCTCGGCGCTGCCGGACGCGATGGCCGACCCGGAATTCGGCGTCTCCTTCGCGCACTATCTACGGCGACGGATGCAACGGCTGCATCCTCCCGGCAAAGCCGATATCCGGCAGGTGCGCTCGCGCGACGGCCAAGTCTTCTCGATCGATCTCGGCGACCGGTTCGCCGCGGAGATCTATTACGGCCGCTTCGCCGAGCCGTTCGAGCTCGCGCTCATGGCAGCGCTTTGCGAGCCGCAATCGGTGTTCGTGGACGTCGGCGCGAACTTCGGCCTCTATGCCGTGACCTGCGGAAGGAATATCGACCCGGAGCGAGGCGGTTGCGTGCTCGCCGTCGAACCCGCGCCGCCCGTGCTGCCGCTGCTCGAGCGAAATGTCGGGCACAACGGACTGGCGGATCGGGTCGAGGTGATCCGCGCCTGTGCGGGACCGTCCGACGGCGAGACCCTGTTTCATGTCGCCACCGAATCGTCGCTGAGCGGAATCTCCGCCACCGGCAGATCTCCGGTCGCGGAAGTCGCCACGGTGCAGCTGCGCGCCCTCGCCTCGCTCCTGCGCGAACGGGGGCGGGACCGGCTCGATCTGCTGAAGGTCGATGCGGAGGGTCACGAGCACGGCGTCCTGCTCGGCGCACTGCCGTTGCTCGAATCCCATCGATGCATCGTGATGATCGAGACCTCGGCCAAGAACCTCGATGCGTCCCGGCGTGCAGCCCTGCGCGACGTGCTGAGGCGGCTCGTCGACGCCGGCCATGCGCTTCGCTGGCTCGATCCCGCCGAGCGCGTGCTCCGTACGGCGGAGGCGCCGGACCCCATCGTCGCCATGACCGGCACCAGCGTTTTTCTCGCCCGCCGGGATTCCGAGTCCGAGCGGCGGCTGCTTGCCGCGGCTGCGGAGGTTCGGATGATGGACGACACTTTCCCTTCCTTCGTCCCCCTGCCGGCCGAGGGCAGGCCCGCGCCCGGCGCCATGGCGGTTTCGGGTCACCTCCGTGACCTGCCGGTAACGCTCGCGATCCACCTGCAGCGCGAGCGGGAGCGCAATGCCGAGCTCGCGGAACTGCTTGCCGAGCGGGAATGGCTGGCGCGCGGGATGGAGCGAATAGCCGCCGGGCAGGAAAGGATTCTGGAGCAGGTCGGCTCGGGCCGCGGCGGCAGAGGTGCGAACTCTCGCAGCGCGTGGCACCGCATCCTCGGCATGGCGGGCCGGCTGCTGCCGTCGGGCCGCTCATGAAGGAGCGTCCCCCGGTGTCTCCCCATACCGTCATCGCTCGAGCCGGAAAGCGCGGCCGGGCGCTGGCCCGGCGCCTGGGCCGGCTCCTGGGGCGGCAGACGACGGAATCACCCCCCGTGCCGCTGCCGCCGCTGGACCCGAGGCCGGATCTTTCGGTCGTGCTCGGCACGCTCGACCGCAAGCCGCTTCTGCAGGCGGCGATCGAGAGCGTGCGACGCGAGACGCGCGATATCGACTCCGAGATCATCGTCATCGACGGTGGATCGCGCGACGGCTCGATCGACTGGCTGACCGCGCAGCCGGATATCGTCACCATCGTGCAGCACAACCGGGTGGAGCGGGACGGCCGGAAGGCGATGCGGCGCAGCTGGGGCTCGTTCATCAATCTCGGCTTCCGCACAGCTCGGGCCGATGCCGTGCTGATGATCAGCGACGACTGCCTGCTGCTGCCGGGCTCGGTCGCGGCGGGGCTCGCGCGGCTGCGGCAGGACGGGGCCGAGCCGGTCGGCGGCGTCGCCTTCTACTTCCGCGACTGGCCCCTGGATGCCGATTACTACGTGCAATTGACCCTCGGCGGTACCCTGATGGTCAATCACGGCCTGTTCAGCCGCGCCGCGCTCGCCGCCGTCGACGGCGCCGAGGAGGAGCGCTACCGCTTCTACAAGGCCGACGGCGACCTTTCGATCCGCATCACCCGCGCCGGCTTCCGCATCGTCGATTGTCCGCAGGCAGTGGTCGAGCATTACCTCGATCCGGATGAAGCGCTGCGGATCGACAACAACGCGACCCTGGAGCACGACCGCGCGGTCTATCTCGCGCGCTGGCGGGACGAGCTCGGCCCACGGCTGACGGAAGGCATGGGACGAAAGACGATCGCCTTCCGGGACCCGCAGAAACTGGCAGAGCAGGTCTTCGGGCCGATCGCCGCGGCGCGGCGAGGTGCCGCATGATGGCCCCCGGCCCTCTTCGCCGGCTGATCCGCCGCAGCATCCCGGGCTCGGCCGAGCCGATCAGCACATTCGAGGCCGGCGGTCGGATCCCGTGGTCGAGCGGCTATGGCGAGTACAAGGAAGCGATGCTGAAGCGGGTCTTCGGCGATGCGGCGCTGATGCAAACCTTCCGGACGGGTGGGGCCCTGCCGTCCGGCTACGGCCACCGGCTCGACGAGCGCATCGTCGAGTATCCATGGGTGCTCTCGCACCTGTCGCCGGGCGACGGCCTCATCCTCGATGCCGGCTCGACCCTGAACAAGGCGTTCCTGCTCGACCACCCGCTTCTCAACGACCGCCGTGTTCTGATCTACACGCTGGAGACCGATCGGATCGCGCTCAACCCGCGCATCTCCTACCTGTTCGGCGACCTGCGCGACATGCTGCTGCGCGATGCCTCCGTGGCGTCGATCGTCTGCATCAGCACGCTCGAGCATGTGGGCTTCACCTACGAGTATCGGACGTATTCACGCCACAACCCCTGGCCGTCGGCCGAGCCCGAGAGCTTCCTGCGGGCGCTGGCAGAGTTCCGGCGTGTGCTGGTTCCCGGTGGCGAGCTGCTCCTCACGGTGCCATTCGGCCGGGCGGAGGATCATGGCTGGCTGCAGCAGTTCGACGCGGCCGGCATCCGGCGCATCAAACAGGGGTTCGGCGGGACCGTCGCGGCCGAAGCCTGTTATCGCTATCACCCGGAAGCGTGGCAGGTCGCGGCGCCCGAGGAGTGCGCCGATCTCGCCTATTTCAACGTTCACGAAGGCAACGGCTTCGATCCCGATCACGCCGCCGCAGCGCGTGCCGTCGTCTGCCTGAAGCTGATCCGGTGACGACGGGAATGGCGCCTGGCGGACCGCTCTCGGTTGCGATCAACGCGTCGCTGGACCCGTATGCGGCGGGCGGCGTTCAGGCGAACCTGAACGGGCTGATCCGAACCCTCCGGCAGCGACCGGCGTCGTCCGCCATGACCCTGCTCGCCGCGCCGGTCACCACAGAGAGCTGGAAGGAGATCGGCGGCGACGTCTTTTCCGTGGTGCCGTGGCCGTTTCCGCTCGCCTGGTACCGCGAGCCCATGCAGGGGCGGTCCCCGACCCTGGCCGAGATGCTCCGCGCGCTTCGGCACCGTCTCGGCCGCACGAGCCTGAAGCAGCACGACGATTTCCTGCGCCGGCTCGGCGTCGACCTGGTGCACTTCCCGCACCAGCTGCATTTCCAGACCGGCCTGCCGTTCGTCTACGAGCCCTGGGACCTGCAACACGTTCATCTGCCGGGGTTCTTCTCGGAGGGCGAACGGCTGTGGCGGGACCGGCTCTACCGCGACGGCTGCCGACGGGCACGCCTGGTGGTCGCGGCGACGGCCTGGAGCAAGGCCGACTTCGTCCGATATATGGGCGTGCCCGCCAGCAAGGTGGCTGTGGTGTATCGAGGATCGCTGAATGCCTCCATGCGCCTCGCGCCGAGGCAGCGCGATGCGGTGCTGGCGCGGCTCGGTGTGCAGCCCGGCTTCGCGTTCTATCCAGCGACCGCCTTCCCGCACAAGAATCACCTCCGCCTCCTCTATGCGCTGGCGAAGCTCCGCGACGAGCACGGCATCGTGTTGCCGACGGTCTTCAGCGGTCGAAGGCTGGACCCCTTCTCCCGCGAAATCGAGGCGACGATCGCGCGGCTCCACCTGGACGATCAGGTGCGGGTGCTCGGCGAGGTGACGGAGGAAGAGCTCTCGGCCCTCTATCACGAAGCGCGCCTGCTCGTGTTTCCCTCCCTCTTCGAGGGGCTCGGCTTGCCGGTGGTCGAAGCGATGCAGCACGGGCTCCCGGTTCTCGCCGCCGATGCGGCCTGTCTGCCGGAGGTGGTGGGCGATGCGGGCATGCTGTTCGATGGCGCCGACGTCGAAGCGATCACCGCCGCCCTGCGCCGGTTCCTCGCGGAGCCGCGGCACGCCGACGCGATGCGCGCCGCCGCCGGCCGCCGTGCGCAAGAGTTCTCGTGGGAGCGCGCCGCCGCCACCTATGCCGCATGCTATCGCCATGCCGCCGGCCGCCGCCTGACAGAGGCACAGGAAGCCCTGCTCGAAGAGGCGCTGTCGCGATGAGCCCGCCGGCCGAGCTCTCCATCGTCGTCGGAACGTACAACCGCCTCGACCAGCTTCGGATGTGCATCGAGAGCATTCTGCGCGAGACGCGTACCGGCTTCGTCCTGCACGTAACCGATGCCGGCTCGACAGATGGAACGGTGGAGTTTTTGCGCGAGCTCGCCAGCGAGCGAATTCGCCCCCACCTCGTCGGCAGGAGGCTCGGCCAGGCAAGGGCCTATAACGAGATATTCGCACTCGTCGACACGCCGCATGTCTGCTGGCTGAGCGACGACAACATCGTCGTCGACGGCGGTCTCGACCTCGGGCTCGAGATCCTGCGCCGCGACAGCCGCATCGGCATGGTCGGTCTCAAGGTCCGCGACATCGCGGGGCCGTTCGCGGCGGCGCCTTACATCGGCGGCATCTCCGAGTTCGGCATCCTCAACGTCAACCAGGGGATGTTGCCCACGCGCGTGCTGCGGCAGGTCGGCGGGTTCTCGGAAGCCTTCCGGGATTACGGCATCGATCCAGACCTGACGGCGAAAGTGCTCCTCTCCGGCTGGGACGTGGTCTATACGAAGCGGGTCGCGATCCACCATCAGCGAAACTGGCCGAGCGACACCGCCTCCGCTGAATGGCGCGCGATGATGGCGCGGCAGGCGGCCTACAGGGAAATGTACCGCGCCAAATACCGGCAGACGCTGGCGCCTTCCCCGACGCATCTCGCGAAGCGCGCCGCCTGGAAGGCGATCCGCTCGGTGTTCGGGCGTCGTCTGGATCTCGACAGCCACGAGCCCGTGCTCGGTCAGCTCCCGCGCGACTGGAACAACATTCTCGCCGGCCGCTTCATCAGCCTGTTCGACGGCATCCGCCATCGCCGGGAGCCGTTTCATCTGCGCCAGCATTGCCCGAGACGCGTCCGGCCCGCGCGGCTTCCGGTGGAGGAGTCGGCTCAGCCCTCGTCCGCTGCGTCCGCCTGAACCGCTTTCATGCGCGGCATCGGCCGGCCCGGCATCTCCTTGAGCAGGCCGCCGACGCCCATGCTCATGATGTCCTCGCCGGTGACCTCAATCCCCGCGAGCAGGCGCTGCAGCACCCAGTCGCAGCCGTGCAGGCGCGGCGAGCGGGCCGAGCCGGGGAACCCCAGCACCGGCAGACCCTCCCAGTCGGCGAGTAGCGTGAGGTTGCCCGGGTCGACCGGCATCCCGAGATGGCGGATCGTGCCGCCGAGGGACTCGATCGCCGTCGGCACCACGTCGCGCCGGTCGACGATCGCCGAGGCGCCGATCACGATGATCAGGCCGCAACCCGCGTCACGCAGCTTTTGGAGGCCGCGGGCGATCGCCTCCCGGTCGTGATCGCAGCGAATCTCCCGCGCGAGCGGGCTGCCCAGCGCGGTGACCCGTCCCTCGGTGGTGACGACCGTCTTCTCCAGGACCCGGTCCATGGTGCCGGGAAGGCGGGTCTGGAGAAGCCCGACAGGGATGCCGCGAAACGGCGCCACGGAAATCGCCGGGTGCTCGCCGACGAGCGCTTCCGCCACCGCGTTCACGGCCGCGCCGGCAACGCCGAACGGGATGATCTTGACCGTGGCGACCAGGTCGTCCGCCTCGACCACGGTGAAAGGCTGTACTGTGCTGAGGGTGACGTCCTCGCAGACGCGGTTGGCCCGGTCGATCGCCGCCCTGTCGATCTGCACGACGCCGTGCACCACGGCCGAGAGGTTGCAGCGCCCCGTCGACACGCGGCTCGACCGGACCGTCTCGGAGACGAGCGCCGCGCCGACTGCCGCCGCGGCTTCGTTCTCCGAAAGATCGCCAGGCTCCAGCCGCGCCGTCACCACCGACGCGAACCCGGCGTCGGCGAGCGCCCGGACCGCATCGGCGTCCAGGAAGCTTCCCTTCTTCAGGGTCCTGTCGCCCGCCCGGAGGGTGTGCACGAGGATTGCCCCCTCCGCGGCCGCGACCGGCGTCTCGCCGAACAGCATGTCCGTCAGGCAGCGCTTGCGAGCGTCGGATGGCGGCTCGTCCAGTTGGTCGCCCGCTCGTAGGCGCGGCCGACGCGATAGACCATCGCCTCGTCGAACGGCTTGCCGACGATCTGCATCGACAACGGCATACCGGCGGAGGAGAAGCCGGTCGGAACGGCCATCGCCGGGCTGCCGGTCAGGTTGAAAGGTGCCCGCGCCTGCCGCGGATAGGTCCGCTCCACTTCTTCGGCGTGCTCGATCGGCGCCGGCGGCTCCATGCTGGAAGCGGTTATGACGACATCGAGATCCGCCATCGCCTCGTTGAACTGGCGCACGAGGACGCCGCGCCAGCGGAGCGCCTTGATATAGTCGACGGCTCGGTAGAATGCGCCCGCGGCGATCCGCTCGCGGCAGAGGGCGCCATAGTCCCGCGGCCGTTCCTGCAGCCACTTCTCGTGGATCGCGTACGCTTCCGACATCAGGATGATGCGGTTGCAGGTGGCAAAGTCCTGGAGCGGCGCGACCTTCACCTCGCGGATCTCCGCGCCTTCCCGGGCGAGCAGGCTCGCCGCATCCTCGATCGCCTGCGCCATCTCGGGATCGGCCTCGAGATCGCGCGTGTAGAAATGGCGGATGATGCCGATCCGCAAGCCCTTCACACCCTTCTCCAGGCCGGCGGTGAAGTCGGGCTTCTCGGCCCTGGCGCTGCCCGGATCGGCCGGATCGTGCCCGGCGATCACGTTCAGCATGATCGCGTTGTCCTCGACCGTGCGGGTCATCGGCCCGACATGGTCGAGCGAGAAAGCGAGCGGGATCACGCCCGCACGGCTGACCCGGCCGTAGGTGGCCTTCATGCCGACGATGCCGGTGCACGAGGCGGGATTGCGCACCGAGCCGCCGGTATCCGTGCCGATCGCCGCCGGAAAGAAGCCGGCGGCCACGCCGGCGCCGGACCCACTCGACGAGCCGCCCGGATGGTGGTCGCGGTTCCACGGATTGCGCGCGGGCGGCCATGGCAGGTCGAACGAGGGGCCACCGAGCGCGAACTCGTGCGTCGCCAGCTTGCCGGTCAGGACGCCGCCCGCTTCCCGAAGACGGCGGGTGACCTCGGCGTCGCTCTTCGCCACGTTGTCGGCGAGGATTTTCGAGTGTGCCGTCGTCGGCACGCCTTCCACGTCGACGATGTCCTTGAGGCCGAACGGTATGCCGTGCATCGGCCCCTTCCATTCGCCGCGCGCGATCTCGGCCTCGGCCCGGCGCGCGGCGTCGAGGGCGACATCGTCCATCCGCCGGATATAGACGTTCAGGAGACCGTCGTGGGCGTCGGCGCGCTTCAGCAGCGCCTCGGTGTATTCGACGGGAGAGAGCTTGCGGTCACGGAGCAGCGCCGAAGCTTCGGAGATCGTCAGATAGGCGAGGTCCGTCATGGTCATGCCTCCCGTCCGGCGCGGTAGACGTGGGCCGGCTCGTCCGACAGCGCGAACTCGCCCGGGATCTCCGACTTCAGGCGGCCCGCGGCGGCCCAGGCCTTCTCGAGCGCCTGGGGCGAGAGCTCCTTGAGCTTGCCGAGCCCTATCTCTTCGACCATGCGCGCCAATTCTGGCGAATCGTTCCTCGTGTCCGTCATTTCGAACCTCTCCATCGGGAAATCCGCGCCAGGGCTCTGGCCGTGGCGCACGGTCACAGGCAACAATGGTGCCACGGTCCGACGGACGACAACAACGGGAGATGCCGATGTACGAGCTCGAGGCGCTGGCGGCCAACGTGGCGGAATTGCTGAAGGAGCGGGGCGAGACGGTCGCCGTGGCGGAATCGTCGGCCGGGGGATTGATCTCGGCCGCGCTGCTCGCGGTACCGGGAGCCTCGGCCTATTTCATGGGCGGCGGCGTGATCTATACGCGCGACGCCCGCGAGGCCCTGATGGGCTTTTCGGATGCGGAGCTGAAGGGAATCCGCTCGAGCTCCGAACCCTATGCCGTCCGGCTGGCGGAGCGGGTGCGCGAAAAGCTGGATACAGACTGGGGAATCGGCGAGACCGGCGCGGCCGGCCCCTCCGGCAACCGCTACGGCGACGCGCCCGGGCACACTTGCATCGCCATCGCCGGGCCGATGCCGCAAGTGATCACAGTGGAGACGGCGAGCCCCGACCGCGCCCGCAACATGTGGCGGTTCACGGCGGAAGCGCTCGACCTGTTCGAGCGGACGCTGAAGCTCGGCGTCGGCCTCGCCTGCCGGCGGCGCGAGAACCCGTTTTCAGGTAAAAAGTCGGGGGCGGCCCGACGGCCGCCCCCGGTCGAGGGAGCACACGGATGACCGGCGCCCTGGGAGGCTCCAGCGACAGGTCGCCGGTTACGGGGCACCCGGCGGATCGACGGCTGCCGCCGTCGGTGGGGGGCAAAGGTTCCGCCCGGTACCCTCGCACCGGCTGTCGGATGGACCGACGGAGCCGGCGCTCCCGGGTCCGTAGAGCCTGCACGCTTACGAACCCTGAAGGAGAGCATCGGCCTCCGCGGCGTCGGAATCATCCCCCCATTTTGGGGGGGATGAACGATGGAACCGCCGACCGTTCCGAGCTCACTTGCGGAACTTGGAGAAGTCTGGCGCCCGCTTTTCGTCGAAGGCGCGGCGGCCTTCCCAGCCCTCCTCGGTCTGTACGAACATCTCCAGGCCGGCGTCGTGCATATGCGCGATGCCGGAGGCCTGGGCGGAGGCAGCGTTGGCAGCGGCCTTGAGGAAGCGAAGCGCCGTCGGGCTGAGGCCGACGGCCGTCCGCGCCCATTCGCGAGCCTCCTCCATCAGCCGTTCCTTCGGCACGACCTTGTTCACGAGCCCCCATTTCTCCGCCGTCTCGGCCGGATAGCGCTGGCAGAACATCCAGATCTCGCGCGCCCGCTTCTGGCCGACGACCATCGACAGGTAGGCGATCCCCCATCCGGCATCGAACGAGCCGACGCGCGGGCCCACCTGCCCGAACTGCGCGTGCTCGGCGGCGATCGTCACGTCGCAGAGCACGTGCAGCACGTGCCCGCCGCCGATCGCATAGCCGTTTACGGCCGCGATCACCGGCTTCGGCACCTCGCGAATCAGGTTGTGCAGCGCCTCGATCTCGAACAGGCCGTTCTCGCTGGTGCCGTAGCTGCCGGTTTCGACGAACTCCTTCTGGTCGCCGCCGACGCAGAACGCGCGCTCGCCCGTGCCGGTGAGGATGATGCAGCCGACCTCGCGGTCCGCCCACGCCCGCTTGAAGGCGTGAATGAGCTCTTCGACCGTGCGGCCACGGAAGGCGTTCATGCGATCCTCGCGGTCGATGGTTATGGTCGCGATCGACTCGGCGACCTCGTACCTGATGTCGGTGTAGTCCATGGGGTTCCTCCGGTTCGGCATTGCTGTTGGTCGCGCACGGCGATGCTGCATAATCCGCGGCACGAATCGCGAGCGCAACGCAACCCGGAGGCCGCCTTGAGCTACGAGCACATCCTCTACGAGGTCGAGGATCGCATCCTCACCATCACCCTGAACCGGCCGGACAAGCTGAACGCCTTCACGCCGACAATGCGCGAGGAGCTGATCCGCGCCTTCGACCAGGCGGACGAGGACGACGATGTTCGCGTGATCATCGTCACCGGCGCAGGACGCGGCTTCTGCGCCGGCGCCGATCTGTCGCGGGGCGCCGACAGCTTCGATCCGACGAAGAAGGACACGAGCAGCGACCCTTATCCCGATCGTGACGGCGGCGGGCGCATCACGCTCCGCATCTTCGACAGCAAGAAGCCGGTGATCGCCGCGGTGAACGGCCCGTCGGCCGGTGTCGGCGTGACGATGACGCTCGCGATGGACTTCCGCCTCGCCTCGACCGCCGCCCGCTTCGGCCTGGTCTTCACCCGCCGGGGCGTGGTGATGGAGGCGTGCAGCTCGTGGTTCCTGCCGCGGATCGTCGGCATGCAGCAGGCGCTCGAGTGGGTGATGACGGGCCGGGTGTTCGGCGCCGAGGAGGCGCTTCGCGGCGGGCTCGTCCGCAGCCTGCACGAGCCGGACGACCTGCTGCCGGCGGCGCGGGCGCTCGCGCGCGAGATCGCCGACAACACCTCCGGCGTTTCGGTCGCCATGAACCGGCAGATGATGTGGAAAATGCTGACCGCCGATCACCCGATGGAGGCGCACCGGGTGGACTCGCGCGGCATGCGCAGCCTCGGGCAGCTGGCGGACGCGCGCGAGGGCGTCGCCTCTTTCCTGGAAAAGCGGCCGCCGAACTTCACGCTCCGGCCTAGCCGGGACATGCCCGACTGGTACCCCTGGTGGCCGGAGCGCGAGTTCAAGAAGATCTGAGCGAGACCGGCTGCCGCGCTATCGCAGGTGGCATGCTACTACATGGCCCGGTGAGAGGCGCTTCGGAATCGGCGCCTCGGTCCGGCAGCGCTCCTCGGCGTAGGGGCAGCGGGTGTGGAAATGACATCCGGGCGGGGGGCGCACCGGGCTCGGCACGTCCCCCTGCAGAATCCGCTTGTTGCGCTTCCGCCGCGGATCGGGGATCGGCACGGCCGAAAGCAGCGCCTCTGTGTACGGGTGCTGCGGGCTCGTGAAGATCGTCCGGGTGTCGGCGAACTCGACGAGGCGCCCGAGATACATCACCGCGATCCGGTGGCTGATGTGCTCCACCACTGCCAGGTCGTGGGCGATGAACAGATAGGAGAGCTTCTTCTCCTCCTGCAGGTCCATCAGCAGGTTGATCACCTGCGCCTGGATCGAGACGTCCAGCGCCGAGACCGGCTCGTCGCCGATGATGAGCGACGGATCGAGCGCCAGGGCGCGGGCGATGCCGATGCGCTGACGTTGCCCGCCCGAGAACTCGTGCGGATAGTTGCGCATCTGCGCCGATCTCAGGCCGACTCGGTCGAACAGGGCCGCCACCCGCTCCTCACGCTCTTTCCGGCTGCCGATGCCGTGCACGAGCAGCGGCTCGCCGACGATATCGCCCACGGTCATGCGCGGATTGAGCGAGGAATAGGGATCCTGGAAGATGATCTGCATCTCGCGCCGGTACGGCCGCATCTCGTCCTTGGGCAGGCGCGTGATGTCCTTGCCCTTGAGACGGATGCTGCCGGCGGTCGGCTCGATCAGGCGCATGACGGTGCGGCCGACCGTGGTCTTGCCGCAACCGCTCTCCCCGACGAGGCCGAGCGTCTCGCCCGGCCCGATCGAGAAATCGACACCGTCGACCGCGTAGACGTACCCGGCGGCGCGGCGCAGCAGCCCCTTGCGGATCGGATAGTGCTTCTTCAGCCCCTCGACCTCGAGCACCGGCGTGCCGGCGGCCGGTGCATCCACGGGGGCGGTCTCCTCTGCGATCGCCGTAGCGTCAGGCACGGTCGCCTCCGTAAAGCTCGTCGGAATTCCAACAGGCGGCCCAGTGTCCGGGCCGCTTCTCCTCGAACGCGGGATACTCCGCATGGCATCGCTCGTCGGCGAACGGGCAGCGCGGCGCGAACGAACATCCCGGCGGGAGATCGTTGAGGGGCGGAACGATGCCCTTGATCTCCTGCAGCCGCTTCTGCCGGGTCACGCCGTCGGTCATGGTCTCGAGCCGCGGCACCGAGCCGAGCAGCCCATGCGTGTAGGGGTGCAGCGGCTCGGCGAACAGGTCTTCGACCGCCGCCTCCTCCACCTTCCGGCCGGCATACATAACGATTACGCGCTGCGCCGTCTCCGCGACCACGCCGAGATCGTGCGTGATGAGGATCACGGCGGTGCCGAGCTTCTGCTGCAACTCGAGGATCAGGTCGAGGATCTGGGCCTGGATCGTCACGTCGAGCGCGGTGGTCGGCTCGTCGGCGATCAGGACCTTCGGGTTGCACGAGAGCGCCATCGCGATCATCGCGCGCTGGCGCATGCCGCCCGATAGCTGGTGCGGGTACTCCTTCACCCTCTGCTCCGGCTCCGGGATCTTCACCAGCCGCAGCATTTCGATCGCCTTCTCCATCGCGGCCTGTTTCGAGAGCTTCTGGTGAAGGATCAGCGCCTCGCTGATCTGCGACCCGATCGTCAGCACCGGATTGAGCGAGGTCATCGGCTCCTGGAAGATCATGGAGACCTCGTTGCCCCGGATACCCCGCATCGCCTCTTCGTCGAGGTCGAGCAGGTTTTGCCCCCTGAGGCGGACCGTGCCACCCACGATCCGGCCCGGCGGATCGGGCACGAGCCGCATCACCGAGAGGGCGGTGATGCTCTTGCCGCAGCCGGACTCGCCGACGATCGCCAGCGTCTCTCCGGGCCTCACGCCGAACGACACCCGGTCGACCGCCTTGACGATCCCGCGCCGCGTGTAGAACCAGGTCTGCAGGTCGTCGACTTCGAGCAGCCACTCGTGGACCGCGGCGGGCGAAGCCGACGGCGCTTTTGCCGCGGTCGCTGCCTCTGCCATTGGATTGCCTCCGTTAACCAACTCCGGAGCCGCGTTGGCCGCGGTCTTCAGCTTCTTTCACGTGGATCGAGGATGTCGCGCAACGCGTCGCCGAGCAGGTTCGTCCCGAACACGGCGAGGCTGATTGCGAGCCCCGGGAAGATCACCAGCCATGGCGCCGTGCGCACGTACTCGGCCGCCGATTCCGACAGCATCCGTCCCCAGGAGGGGTGCGGCTCGGGAACGCCGAGGCCGAGGAACGACAGCGACGCCTCGGTGAGAATCGCCGAGCCGAGCTGCGCGGTGGCGAGCACGATCACGGGAGCGATCGTGTTCGGCATCACGTGACGGACCGCGATCCGCACCTCGCTCATCCCCTGCGCCCGCGCCGCCTCGACGAACGGCATCTCGCGCAGCGCCAGCGTGTTGGATCTTATGACGCGCGCGACGTGCGGGATCACCGGGATCGAGATCGCGATGATCGTGTTCTCGAGCGAGGGGCCGAGCGATGCGGCCATGACCAGCGCCATCACCAGCAGCGGCAGTGCCTGCATGATGTCGATGATGCGCTGGATCGCGAGGTCGACCCAGCCGAGCAGAAAGCCCGACATCAGCCCGAGCGCGATTCCGAACAGGCAACCGAGGAACGTGGACGCGAGCCCGACGGCGAGGGAGATGCGCGCGCCGTAGATGATGCGGCTGTACATGTCCCGGCCCATGAAGTCGGCGCCGAGAAAGTACTCCGACCCCGGCGGCGCGAGCGACGCCCTCGGGTTCGTCGCGAGCGGGTCGAGCGGCGCGATCCAGGGTGCGAACGCCGCCGCGAGCACGAAAACGACGACGATCACCGCGCCGAACGCGCCGAGCGGGTGGCGGCGGACCTGAAACAGGAGTCCGCTCGCCCAGCCGGTTACATTGGCGCCGGCCCGGGCGAGTTCGACATCGTGATCGATCGCCATCGCGCCCGGATTGTTTTCCGGTCGAGGCATGGCCCTACTCCGAATACTTGATGCGTGGATCGAGCGCCGCGTAGAGCAGATCCACGATGAAGTTCGTGAACACGACCACGACCGCGATCAACATGACCAGGTTCTGCACGATCGGATAGTCGCGCCAGCGGATCGCCTCGACCAGGAATCGGGCGACGCCGGGGATGTTGAAAACCGTCTCGGTGACGATGAGCCCGCCGATCAGGAAGGCGGCCTCGATGCCGATGATCGTCACCACGGGCAGCAGGGCATTGCGGAGCGCGTGGTGGTAGTTGACCGAGCGTTCCGAAGCGCCCTTCGAACGCGCCGTGCGGATATAGTCCTGCCGCATGACCTCGAGCATGGACGAGCGCGTGAGACGCATGACCAGCGCCGAGCTGCGGAAGCCTACCGCCGCGGCCGGGATCATGTACATGCCGAGCTCTATCCAGAAGCTTTCGGGGGCACGGTCGTAGATCGGCATGTAGCCGAACCACTGCACGAACAGCATCAGGATGATCAGGCCCAGCCAGAACGACGGCAGCGACAGCCCGCTCAGGCTCACGACCCGCAGGATGTAATCGGTCATCGTGTTCTGGCGGACGGCGCTGATGACGCCGAGCGGCACGCCGAAGATGATCGAGAAGACCAGCGCCAGGACCGCCAGCTTCGCGGTGATCGGAATGCGCGGCGCGATCTCGGTCCAGACGGGCTGCTCGGAGACGTAGGAGTAGCCGAGGTCGCCCTGCATGAGACCGGTAATCCAGTCGAAGTACTGGACGATGATCGGCCGGTCGAGCCCGAGCTCCTCTTCCAGAAGCGCCTTGTCGGCCGGATTCACGAATCCTGCCGAGTCGAACAGGAGGTCGACGATGTTGCCTGGCACGAGCCGCAGCAACACGAAGATGAGCACCGACATTCCGAACAGCGTCAGCGCCATCAGAAGGAAGCGTCGGATTATGTAAGAAACCACCGGGATCCTCCCGTACCGGACGACGACCGGTGGCGCCCCGGGGACGCCACCGGTCTACCGGAATGGCCGACTGTTACTTGTCGAGCCAGACGTGCTCCCAACGGAAGCCGTTGTAGGAGCTGTTCTCAGCCACGGTGTAGTCCTTCACCCACGGCTGGTGGCAGGTCGCCGCGCGCTCGTGCCAGATGATCGGGCGAGCGCCGTCCTCCTGGAGCTTCTTGTCGATCTCCCAAACCAGCTTCTTGCGCGCTTCCATGTCCGTCTCGGCGGACTGCTTGTCGAAGAGCTCCTCCAGCTCCTTGTTGCAGTAGCCGGTGTAGTTGCGCTCGGAATCGCACGCGAAGTTCTCGTAGAAGACGACGTCCGGATCATCGACGCCAACACCGGTGAGGTTCATGCCGACCATGTAGTCCTTCCGCGCCACCTTGGCGTGCCAGAGCGGCGTTTCCACGACCTCGAGCTCGCCGTCGATGTAGATGTGCTTCAGGTGGTCGATCAGGATGACCGCCGGATCACGATAGATCTCGATGTTGCGCGTCGAGACCTTGACCGGAAGGCGCTTGTCCGGGCCGTAGCCGGCCTCTTCCATCAGCTTGCGGCCTTCTTCGCGGTTCTTCTCGATGTCCTTCCCGTAACCCGGGACGGTCTCGAGCATCTCCGGCGGCATGCCCCACAGCCCTTCCGGCGGCGGCAGCATCACGCCGCCGATGTCCGACTTGCCTTCGCTCAGGATGTCGATGAAGGCCTGCCGGTCGATCGTCAGCATCATCGCCTTGCGGATGTTGGGATCGTCGAACGGCGGCGCGTCGCTGTTGACGATCAGGTTCCGGCTGACGTTGGTCGGCACGAGGCTGCAGACGGCGTCGGGCGCCTGGTTGTTGACGTCCTTCAGCAGCGGGATCGTGATGTCGGTGCTGTAGGTCAGGTCGAACTCGCCGTTGATGAACCCGAGCACCCGGGTGGAGCGGCTCGAGATGATCGTGAACTCGATCCCGTCCAGATAGGGCTTGCCCTCGTCCCAGTAGTCCTCGTTCTTCTCGAGCTTGATGTACTCGTTCTGCTTGAACTCGACGAACTTGAACGGACCCGTTCCGACCGGCTTGGTCCGCATGTCGGCCGGCGACACATGGCACGGATAGACGGGCGAGTAACCCGACGCCAGCAGCGCGATGAACGACGGCTGCGGTCGCTTCAGGACGAAAGTGGCCTCGTGGTCGCCGTTGGTCGTGACTTCCTCGAGATTGTGGTACCAGATCCGCCGCGGGTTCTTGCGGAGCCTCGCCCCCTCCTTCTTGCCCAGGATCAGGTCCCAGGTGCACTTCACGTCTTCGGCGGTGAACGGCTCACCGTCGTGCCAGGTCACGCCCTCACGGAGCTTGAATGTCAGCTCGGTCTTGTCGTCGTTCCACGACCAGCTCTCGCCGAGGTCTGGAATGATCGTGTCCATGCTCTGGCGTGCGACCGTCTGATCGAAGATCACCAGGTTGTTGTACACGTTCATGAAGGGCATCACCGTCGAGTTGGTGGCTTCCTCGTGAATCGAGGCACTCGGCGGGTTGTCACGGTGATAGACCTTGAGAATGCCGCCCGACTTCTGGGCAAGCGCCGCATCCGCCCCCATGATCAGCGGCAACATCGCGCCGACGGCAGCCAGCGCGCGCAATCGTATCCTCATCTTTCCGTTCCTCCCTTGGACAGTCGAGGCTTTTTGCCCTTGTTCATTGCCGCCGCAGACAATTCGGCGGGTAGTCGCTGGATCTCCTGCCTCGTGCTCCCTCTGGCAACGAACAAAGGACCAGGCCCGGACGCTAGCACGGCCCGAGGCGGAGGTACAACATTGCCTGATCCGAGCTCGGGCCAACCCACGCGACGCCTTGGCCGGGCCGCGTCGGGCGGATTATCATCCGCCGCGAAAAACCGCCTCTCGCGGACACGAAAGGGCGAAAAGTGACGGTAGAAACTGTGCTCGCGGAGCTCGCCTCCGCGGAGAGGACGATTGCGGATGTGCAGGCGCAGGCGGAGCGCCGGACGACCCCCTGCGACGGCGGAGAGATGGTGTGGCACGTCTGGGGCAGCGGGCCGCCTCTGGTGCTGTTGCACGGCGGATACGGCTCGTGGATTCACTGGATCAGGAACGTTCTGCCGCTGAGCCGCCACTTCACCGTGATGGCTGCCGACCTCCCCGGGCTCGGCGATTCCGACACGCCGAAGGAGCTGCGTGACCCATACTATCTCGGCCGGATCGTTGCCGAAGGCATCGACCGGATGGTGCCCGCGGGCGAGCGGTTCGATATCGCCGGCTTCTCCTTCGGCGGGGTCATGGGCGGCCACGCGCTCGTCCACCTCGGCGAGCGGGCGCGGCGCTTCGTGCTGGTGGGCGCAGGCGGTATGGGCGGCCGGCGCGGACCGATGCCGGAGCTGCTGAAGTGGCATCGCCACATGCAGCCGGAGGAGATGAAGGCCTTCCAGCGGCGGAACCTGGAGATCCTGATGCTGAAGGATCCGGCCGCGGTCGACGACGTCGCCCTCTACATGCAAACCCGAAACACGACCCGGGCCCGGGTGAAGAGCCGATACATCTCGCGCGCCGGCACCCTCCGCGACGTCCTGCCGGATGTGAAGGCAACCTTGATGGGAATCTGGGGCGAGTTCGACGCGACCACCCACCCCTACACCCACGAGCGCGAGGAGCAGCTGCGCCGGCTTCAGCCCGATCTCGACTTCCGCGTCATTCCGGGCGCCGGTCACTGGGTCATGTACGAAGCGGCGGACGCCTTCAACGCCGCGCTGCTCGACATGCTCGGCGCAGGTGCGCCCTGCGGCACGTCGGACGAGAAACCGCAGACCGCGTTCAGCGGCGGTTAACCAGACGGGAGACAGTGTCGCCGCACCGTTCCAATCCTGGAGAGCGTTGCGGCAAGGTAATGGGCGTGGCTGATCTGATCGCGCGTGGGCGACGACCGCTCGCGGGCCAGGCGGAGAGGAGACTCGGCGGCCGGCTCCGGTGGTGGTGGTCGCGCGGCCGCCCGGCGTCGGCGCCCTCACCCTCCGCGGCAAGGGTCGCGACGCCGGAGGGCGAGGAGACACCGCTCCCGGCGATCTACTGGACGCCGGAGGCGATCGAGGCGGCGCAACTCGTCTGGGGGCCGGATCATCTCGGCCCAACCGACGACGCCTACGTCCGCCACGTGCTGAAACCGCTCGGCATCCGGCCCTCCCTCAGTATCGTCGAGATCGGCTCGGGGCTGGGCGGCGGTGCCCGTGCCATCGCCGCCGAATATGACGCATGGGTCACAGGGCTCGAGCCCGACCCGGTGCTGGCTGCAGCAGGCATGGATTTGTCGATCAAGGCGGGCGTCGCCAGGAAAGCACCGATCAAGCACTTCGAGCCGGCCGGCAAGCCGCTCAGAAGCGCGCAATACGACCGCATCATCGTCCGCAATGCGCTCGGCTCGGCCGCTGGACATGCGGACCTCCTTCAGATGATCCGAGATTCGATGAAGGGCCGGGCGCAGCTTCTGGTGACGGATTTCGTCGTGACCGACCATGCCGCCGACGATCCGCGCGTGACGGCATGGCGCGAGGCGGAGCCGGGCGATACCCGGCCGATGACCGCGACCGCGCTGCTGCGGACCTTGAAGGAGCTCGACCTCCGCGTCCATGTGGCGGAGGACGAGTCGGCGGAGATAGCGCGAATCATCACCGGCCGGTGGGAGCGGATGCGGATCGGCCTCAAGCCGACGAGCCTGAGGCCGGCGCTGGTCGAGCCGGTGCTGCGCGAGGGACGGCGCTGGCAGCACTGC
>JAJUGE010000032.1 GCA_029268305.1 Alphaproteobacteria bacterium | reverse complement strand
TTCCTGTTCGTGAACGGACGGCCGGTGCGCGACCGCCTGCTGCTGGGCGCGGTGCGCGGCGCCTACGACGATCTGATCGGCGGGGGGCGTCATCCGGTGGTGGCGCTGTTCATAACCATCCAGCCGGAAGCGGTCGACGTGAACGTCCACCCGGCCAAGGCGGAAGTCCGGTTTCGAGAGCCGGGAGTGGTTCGCGGCCTGATCGTCTCCGGCATCCGCCACGCGCTCGCGGGGGCCGGCCATCGCACCGCCAGTACCGTCAGCCTCGGTGCGCTCGGGGCGATGCGGCCGGCGACGGGGCCTTCGGCGCGCACGGGGATGCAGGCTGCGGCACGCTGGCCTTCGCCTGGGCTGGCGGAGACTGCCGCGCGCTATCAGGCGCCGCTCGGGGGCATCGACACGCCTTCGGCGCCGCCGGCGGCGGCGGCCGACCCGGAGGCGAGCGGTGCCGACTACCCGCTCGGCGCTGCGCGGGCGCAGATTCACGGCAACTATGTGGTGGCGCAGACCGCCGACGGCATCGTGATCGTCGACCAGCATGCCGCACACGAACGGCTCGTCTACGAGCGCTTCAAGAAGGCACTCGCCGACGGCGGCGTGAAGCGACAGGTGCTGCTGCTGCCCGAGGTGGTCGAGCTGGAGGAACCGGCGGTGGACCGGATCCTGGCGAGGGCCGACGAACTGGCGGAGCTCGGGCTTCTGCTCGAAGGATTCGGGACGGGTGCGGTCGTCGTGCGGGAGGTGCCGGCGCTGCTCGGCGATCTGGACGTGCGGGGGCTGGTGCGCGATCTCGCCGATGAACTGATGGAGCTGGAATCGGCCGAGGGGCTGCGCAACCGCCTAGAGGCGGTCTGCTCTACCATGGCCTGTCACGGCAGCGTGCGTTCGGGGCGACGCCTGAACGAGGCGGAGATGAACGCGCTTCTGCGCGAGATGGAGAGAACACCCCACTCCGGGCAGTGCAACCACGGCCGCCCCACCTATGTCGAGCTGCGGTTGGCCGATATCGAGCGACTGTTCGAGAGGCGGTAGGTGTCGATGCGCGTGGTTTCCCTGATCGCGAGTGCCACGGAGATCGTGGCCGCACTCGGCTGCCGCGACTCGCTGGTCGCCGTCAGCCACGAATGCGACTTCCCGCCGTCGGTCGAGGGATTGCCGCGTGTGACCGAGCCCAAGTTCGACGTGTCCGGGACGAGCGCCGAGATCGATCGGCGGGTGAAGGAGGTGCTGCGTGACGCGCTGGCGGTCTATCGGGTCGATGCCGAGCGTCTGAAAGCACTGGAACCGGACGTGATCGTGACGCAGGACCAGTGCGAGGTCTGTGCCGTGAGCCTGGCCGACGTCGAGCAGGCGGTCTGCGACTGGACCGGCAGCGACTTGCGCGTGGTGTCGCTACGGCCCGACTCCCTCGCCGACCTATGGCGGGACATCCGCAGCGTCGCGGCAGCACTCGATCGGGAGGAGGCGGGGGAGAGGCTGGTGGAAGAGCTTCGCTCCCGCATGGCCGAGGTCGCCGATCGCGCGCGGCGCCTGCGAACCCGGCCTCGGGTCGCGACGATCGAATGGGCCGAGCCGCTGATGGCCGGCGGCAACTGGGTGCCCGAACTGGTAGAAATGGCCGGCGGAACGAACCTGTTCGGCGAGGCGGGCAATCACTCGCCCTGGATGGACTGGGACGGTCTCGCGGCGGCGGATCCCGACGCGATCGTGCTGATGCCGTGCGGCTTCGGTCTTCCCCGCGTGATCGAGGATGTGGAGATGCTGTCCAAGCGTCGCGAGTGGCGCGGTTTGCGGGCTGTCCGCGAGGGCCGGGTCTTCGCCACCGACGGCAACCAGTATTTCAACCGGCCCGGCCCGCGCCTGGCGGAGTCGCTGGAGATCCTGGCGGAGATCCTGCATCCCGAGGAATTCGCGTTCGGCCACGAAGGGACCGGCTGGATCCGGGTATCGGAGTCGACATGAAGGCGATGCTCTGTTCGAGCGGTGGCAAGGACTGCCTGCTGGCGCTGGACGCCGTACGGCGCGATCCGACGGTGGAGGTCGTCGGCATTCTGACGACGATCAGCGGCGCCTACGATCGCGTGACGATGCACGGGGTACGTCGCGAGTTGATGGAGGCGCAGGCGGCGGCGCTGGACCTCCCGATCGAGTGGGTGGTTCTGCCGGCGCCGCCGGCTGGTCCCGACGGGCGCCGGAGCGGGTTCGTCAGCAACGCGACCTATGACGAGCTGATGCGGGATGCGACGGTGGCTGCGCGTGCCCGCGGCGTCGAGGCGATGATCTTCGGCGATCTGTTCCTCGAGGACGTGCGCTCCTATCGGGAGCAGCGATTGGCCGAAACGGGGATCAAGGGAATGTTCCCGCTCTGGGGCTCCGACACGAGCTCGCTGATACGCGACGCCCTGGCCAGGGGCCTGCGCGCCATCACCGTCTGCGTTGATGAGTCCCGGCTCGATCGGAGCTTCGCCGGGCGCACCCTCGACACCGGTTTTCTGAAGGCCCTTCCGGAGGGAGTGGACCCCTGTGGGGAGCACGGCGAGTTTCACACCTTCGTCACCGACGGTCCCGGCTTCAGCGCGCCTTTGCGGGTCGAAAAGGGCGAAGTCGTTCAGCGCGACGGGTTCTGGTTCGCCGACCTGATCCCCGCGCCCGGCTGAGCTTCAGTCGGGCCGGAAGCGCATCAACGTGATCCGGGCGGCGCCGTAGCGGCGCTCGTCCAGCCGCTCGAAGTCTTCGGGTGGCTCCAGATGCTCTCGAGCGCCGGTTTCCACACTCACGATCGCGTTCTCGCCGATCCAGCCGCGCAGCGCGAGTGCACTCAGCGCCGCTCCGGCCAGGCCCTTGCCGTAGGGCGGATCGAGGAAGACGAGGGAGTGCGGCCGCCGGGCAGGTCCGGGTGAGGCGGCGTCCTGCCGCAGCACCGTGACACGATCGGCCTCTCCAAGCAACCCAGCCAAACGCTGAACGCTGTCGAGCGCCGCGCGATTCGTGTCCATCATCGTCGCCGCGGCGGCACCTCTCGACAACGCCTCGAAACCGAGTGCGCCGGTGCCGCAGAAGGCGTCGAGGACGATCGCGTCGCGCACGACCGAGGTGCCGCCTTCACCGAAGCCGGCGTGCTCCAGGAGGTTGAAGAGAGCCTCGCGCAGCCGGTCGGCGCTCGGCCTGATGTCGCTGCCGGGCGGCACGATCAGCCGTCGCCCGCGGTGCCGACCTCCGACGATGCGCATTCCCGACAATCTCCTCCGGATGACGATCTTCCCGGCCCGCGCGAGGGGCGCGGCGGCACGACCTTCTCCGCCTTTCGCGCGCTTGCTACAGTACCGTATGCCCGCCCGGCCGATCGACCGTCTCCGCGCCATCTGCCTGGCCCTGCCCGAAGCGGTGGAGAAGGAAGCGTGGGGCGACCCGACATTTCGCGTCCGCGACAAGATCTTCGCCATGGAAAAGCGCGGCGACGGACGCACGTCGGTGTGGTGCAAGGCACCACCGGGCAGCCAGCAGGTGCTGATCGGCGCGGATGCAAAGCGTTTCTTCGTGCCGCCCTATGTCGGCCATAAGGGCTGGATCGGAATCCGGCTCGACGACGGGCCCGACTGGAGCGAGGTGGACGTTCTGATCAGGCGCAGTTACCGCCTGATCGCACCGAAGCGTCTGGCCGTCCTGGTTCGCTGAATGGAAGATGGCGTTCGCCAACCGAGGGAGGGAACAATGGGGCGTGTCGAAGGCAAGGTGGCGCTGATCTCCGGCGGCGGGTCCGGCATCGGTCGGGCGAGCGCCGAGTTGCTGGCGGAGGAGGGGGCTGCCGTGGTCGTCGCCGACATCGACGAGAAGCGCGGCAACTCGGTCGCCGAGCAGATCGGCAGCCGCGGCGCACGAGCGCGCTTCGTGCCGCTCGACGTGACGGAGGAGACCGCCTGGGACGAGGCGATAGCCGCCACGATGGAGGCGTTCGAACATCTGGACGTCGTCGTGAACAACGCCGGCGTCGCCTCCAACCATACGCCGATCTCGGAGCTGACGCTGGAAGAGTGGCGACGCGTCAACTCGGTCAATCTAGATGGCGTCTTCCTCGGAACGCGGGCCGCGATCCGGGCGATGGCAGAGCGCGGCGGGTCGATCGTGAACATCTCCTCGATCTTCGGCCTGGTCGGCGGCCCGTTCGTCGCCGCCTATTGCGCGAGCAAGGGCGGAGTGCGGCTTCTTACCAAAGCTGCGGCGATCGAGTGCGCACAGCTGAAGCTCGGCATCCGGGTCAATTCTATTCATCCAGGCTACATCGATACGCCGCTGATCCGCCATCGCCTCGACGACGCGCCGACGCGCGAACGCCTGGTGGAGATGCACCCGATCGGTCACCTCGGCGAGCCGTCGGACGTCGCCTCGATGGTTCTGTACCTGGCTTCCGACGAGTCCCGGTTCGTCACCGGGGCGGAACTCGTCGTCGACGGCGGCCTGACGGCGCGCTGAAGCGTTCCGCCGCCGTCGGTTCCGGTGCCGGGGCGGCTTGCAAGGGTGGGGGAGGTATGTTACCAAACCGCCGCTTTTCCGGGCGGCGGTGCCACCTGGAAGGCGCTTTCTGTTGCGTGACCGCCGAGTGAGTCACTCGCGCCCGCCGACATCAAGCTTCATTTGCCGTCTATTTAGAGGTTTGCTCAGGGTGGCTTCCCAGTCAGGACGCGTTTCCGGCATCGCCGGTCGATATGCCAGCGCGCTCTACGACCTTGCCGACGAGCAAAAGCTGCTCGACGAGGTCGCGGACGATCTCCGCTCCCTACGCGCGATGCTGGCCGAGAGCGAAGACTTGCGCCGGCTGGTGCGCAGCCCGGTCCTGAAGCGAGATGAGCAGGCGCGTGCGCTCGCCGCCGTGGCGGAGCGGGCGGGATTCTCGCAGTTGACGCGCAATTTCATCGGCGTCGTTGCGCGCAACCGCCGCCTGTTCGCGTTGAGCGGCATGATCGAAGGCTATCTCCGCATCCTCGCCGACCGCCGCGGCGAAGTGGCCGCCAGGGTCTCGGCAGCCCGTCCCCTCTCGGAGGCGCAGCGCGCGGCGCTGACCGACGCGCTTCGCGAGGTGGTGGGCGGCAAGGTCACCGTCGACGTGGATGTCGACCCATCCCTGCTCGGTGGGCTGATCGTTCAGGTCGGCTCGCGTATGTTCGACAGTTCGTTGCGTTCCAAGCTGCAGCGGATGCAGCTTGCCATGAAAGGGGCCTGAGCGATGGAAATTCGCGCGGCAGAAATTTCCGCCATCCTGAAGAACGAGATTGCAAATTTCGGAACCGAGGCGGACGTCGCCGAGGTGGGGCAGGTGCTGTCCGTCGGCGACGGCGTCGCGCGCATTCACGGCCTCGACCAGGTCCGTGCCGGCGAGATGGTCGAATTCGCCGACGGCACCAAGGGCATGGCCCTGAACCTGGAAGTCGACAATGTCGGCGTCGTGATCTTCGGCAACGACCGGAACATCCACGAAGGCGACATCGTCAAGCGCACGGGCGCGATCGTCGACGTGCCGGTCGGCAAGGGCCTGCTCGGGCGGGTCGTCGACGCGCTGGGCAACCCGATCGACGGCAAGGGCCCGATCGAGGCCACCGAGCGGCGGCTGGTCGAGGTGAAGGCGCCCGGCATCATTCCGCGGAAATCGGTGCACGAGCCGATGCAGACCGGCCTCAAGGCCCTGGACGCACTGGTGCCGATCGGCCGCGGACAGCGCGAGCTCATCATCGGCGACCGCCAGACCGGCAAGACCGCCGTCGCGATCGACACGATCCTGAACCAGAAGAGCGTCAACGAGAGCGGCGACGAATCGAAGAAGCTCTACTGCATCTACGTCGCCGTCGGGCAGAAGCGCTCCAGCGTCGCCCAGGTGATGAAGACGCTCGAGGAGTACGGCGCGCTCGATTACACGATCGTCGTCGCGGCGACCGCCTCGGACCCGGCGCCGATGCAGTTCCTGGCGCCCTATGCCGGCTGCGCCATGGGCGAATTCTTCCGCGACAACGGCATGCATGCGGTCATCATCTACGACGACCTGTCGAAGCAGGCCGTCGCCTATCGCCAGATGTCGCTGCTGCTGCGCCGCCCGCCCGGCCGCGAGGCGTTCCCCGGCGACGTGTTCTATCTCCACTCGCGCCTGCTCGAGCGCGCGGCGAAGATGAACGACGCTCAGGGTGCGGGCTCGCTGACCGCGCTGCCGGTGATCGAAACCCAGGCCAACGACGTGTCGGCCTACATCCCGACCAACGTCATCTCGATCACCGACGGCCAGATCTTCCTCGAGACCGACCTCTTCTATAAGGGCGTGCGTCCGGCGATCAACGTCGGTCTCTCCGTCAGCCGCGTCGGCTCGGCCGCCCAGACCAAGGCGATGAAGAAGGTCGCGGGCCGCATCAAGCTGGAGCTGGCACAGTATCGCGAGATGGAGGCGTTCTCGCAGTTCGCCTCCGACCTCGACGCCTCGACGCAGCGCCTGCTCAACCGCGGTGCACGCCTTACGGAGATTCTGAAGCAGGGACAGTTCCAGCCGCTGCCGTTCGAGGAGCAGGTGGTGTCGATCTATGCCGGCGTGCGCGGCTATCTCGACCAGCTCCGCGTCGCCGACGTGCGCCGCTTCGAGCTGGCGGCGCTGGACGAGGTGCGCGCCAAGCATCCGGAGATCCTCGAGGCCATCCGCACCAGCGGGGACCTCTCCGACGAGACCGACGAGAAGCTGAAGAACTTCTTCGAAGACTTCTCGAAGACGTTCGTGTGAGGCGCCCGCCTCCCTGATCCCCAGCGCCCTGCGAGCGACGAATGGCAAGTCTCAAGGACCTCCGGAACCGGATCAACAGCGTCAAGGCGACGCGGAAGATCACGTCCGCCATGAAGATGGTGGCCGCGGCGAAGCTGCGGCGTGCCCAGGAGCAGGCGGAGGCCGCCCGGCCCTTCGCCGAGCGGATGGAGCGGATGCTCGCCTCGCTCGGCGGCAGCATGAACCTGGCCACCGGCGCGCCACGGCTGCTGGCCGGCACCGGCTCCGACCAGGTGCATCTGGTCGTGGTGGCGACGGCGGACCGGGGGCTGTGCGGCGGCTTCAACACCAACATCGTGCGGCGGGCACGACGGCTGATCGAGGATCTCCTGTCGCAGGGGAAAACGGTCAAGATCCTCTGCGTCGGCCGCAAGGGCCGCGACCAGCTTCGCCGCACCTACCGCGAGTACATCCAGGACACGATCGAGGGCATCGGTCGTCGCAACGTCGAGTTCGTCGAGGCCGACCAGATCGCGACCCGGCTGACCGAGATGTTCGACGCCGGTGAATTCGACGTGGCGACGATCGTGTATGCCCGCTTCAAGTCGGCGATCAGCAACGAGATCACCGTCCAGCAGATCATCCCCGCCCCGCTCCCCGTAGCGGGCGAAGTGGTCGAGGAGCGGACGAGCGGGCAGCCTCTGGCGCTTTACGAGTATGAGCCTTCCGAAGAGGCCATCCTCGCCGAGCTGCTGCCGCGCAACGTCGCGATCCAGCTCTACCGCGCGCTGCTCGAGAATGCCGCCAGCGAACACGGCGCCCGCATGACCGCGATGGACAACGCGACGCGCAACGCCGGCGAAATGATCGATCGGCTCACGCTCAGCTACAACCGAACCCGCCAGGCGCAGATCACCAAGGAGCTGATCGAGATCATCTCCGGCGCCGAGGCCATTTGATACCAAAGACAGACTGTCTCACGAGGAGCTGACTCATGGCGAAGAACGCTGTCGGCAAGATCACGCAGGTGCTCGGCGCCGTGGTCGACGTGCAGTTCGAGGGCGAGATTCCCCCCATTCTCAACGCGCTGCACGTGAAGCGCTCGGACGGCCGGCTGCTCGTGCTCGAGGTCGCCCAGCACCTCGGCGAGAACACCGTCCGCACGATCGCGATGGACGCCACCGAGGGCCTGGTCCGCGGTGAGGAAGCAGAGGACACCGGCGCGCCGATCTCGGTGCCCGTCGGCCCGGAGACGCTCGGCCGCATCCTGAACGTCATCGGCGAGCCGATCGACGAGCGCGGCCCGGTGAACACCAAGCAGACGCTGCCGATCCACCGCGACGCGCCGGCCTTCGTCGAGCAGTCGACCGAAGCCGAGCAGCTGGTCACGGGCATCAAGGTCGTCGACTTGCTGACGCCGTACGTGAAGGGCGGCAAGATCGGCCTGTTCGGCGGCGCCGGGGTCGGCAAGACCGTGCTGATCATGGAGCTGATCAACAACATCGCCAAAGGCCACGGCGGTTACTCGGTGTTCGCCGGTGTCGGCGAGCGGACCCGCGAGGGCAACGACCTCTATCACGAGATGATCGAGTCGGGCGTGATCCAGCTCGACGGCGGCGATTCCAAGGCGGCGCTGGTTTACGGGCAGATGAACGAGCCGCCGGGTGCCCGTGCACGCGTGGCGCTGACCGGCCTCACCCTCGCGGAGTATTTCCGCGACCAGGAAGGTCAGGACGTGCTCCTGTTCGTCGACAACATCTTCCGTTTCACCCAGGCGGGTTCCGAGGTGTCGGCGCTGCTCGGGCGCATCCCCTCGGCAGTCGGATATCAGCCGACTCTCGGCACCGACATGGGCGCGCTGCAGGAGCGCATCACCTCGACGACGAAGGGCTCGATCACCTCGGTGCAGGCGATCTACGTGCCGGCCGACGACCTGACCGACCCGGCGCCGGCGACGACCTTCGCGCACCTGGACGCCACCACGGTGCTCTCGCGCCAGATCGCCGAGCTCGGCATCTATCCGGCGGTCGACCCGCTCGACTCCACGTCGCGCATCCTCGACGCGCGTGTCGTGGGTGAGGAGCATTACGAGACCGCGCGGCGCGTGCAGGAGGTTCTGCAGTCCTATAAGTCGCTGCAGGACATCATCGCAATTCTCGGAATGGACGAGTTGAGCGAAGACGACAAGCTGGTCGTCGCTCGTGCGCGCAAAATTCAGCGCTTCTTGTCGCAACCTTTCCACGTCGCGGAGGTTTTCACGGGATCGCCGGGCGTGTTCGTGAACCTGGAAGACACGATCAAAGGGTTTAAAGGTATCGTGGCTGGCGAGTATGATGATTTGCCGGAAGCCGCTTTCTACATGGTCGGGACGATCGACGAGGCCGTAGAGAAGGCGCGCAAGATGGCCGCCGAAGCCGCTTGAGCGGCGCCACACGGGAATCTGCATGATGGCTGAAAAGGTGGCATTCGAGTTGGTCTCGCCCGAGCGTCTTCTGGTCTCGCAGCCGGTGGACATGGTGGTCGTGCCTGGGGGCGACGGCGACTTCGGCGTGCTGCCCGGTCATGCGCCCCTCATCTCGACGGTCCGGATCGGTGTCATCGAGATCTATGAGGGCACGTCCGTCAGCGACCGGATTTTCGTCGCGGGCGGCTTCGCAGAGGTGACTGCCGAGCGCTGCACCGTTCTGGCAGAGCAGGCCGTCCGGGTGGCGGAGATCGATCCGGATCGGGTCGAAGAACAGCTGCGCAGCGCCCGCGAAGACGTGACCGAGGCCACCACCGAGGGCGCCCGTCATGCCGCCGAGCGGCGCGTGCGCCTCGCCGAGGCCAAGCTCGAGGCGGTGCGGCGGTCCACCGTCCACTAAGAGGACGGCTTCGCGGCTGCCGTATCCGCGGGTTGACGGCTGCGGCCCGCAAAGCAACATTGTCCCATTCTTTGTCCGTAGGCTCCCGGAGGAGTGATGTCTGCTCAGTGGACTCTGGACGATGTCCCCTGGGACAAATTCGACCCGAGCAAGGTCGACCAGGATCTCGTGAAGGTGGTGAAGGCTGCGAGCATGGTCGAGTCGAACGGCCGCGACTATGCCACCTATCTCTGCAACGTGTTCGACGACGATCCGGATTTTCAGCAGGCGGCGAAAGACTGGGCGGAGGAGGAGGTTCAGCACGGCCTCGCCCTCGGCCGCTGGGCGAAGATGGCGGATCCGAGCTTCGACTACGACCAGTGCTTCCGCGAGTTCCGTGAGGGGTTCAAGATCGACACGAGCGCCGACGCTTCGATCCGCGGCTCCCGGACCGGTGAGTTGATTGCGCGCTGCATGGTCGAGGTTGGCACCAGCTCCTATTACACGGCGCTGGCAGATGCGGCTCAGGAGCCGGTGCTGAAGGACGTTTGCCGCAAGATCGCCGCGGACGAGCTCCGGCACTATCGACTCTTCTACAAGAACATGAAGCGGTATCTCGAGCGGGAGCAACTGACGCTGCCGCGAAGAATGTGGGTGGCGGTGTCTCGGATCACGGAGACCGAAGACGACGAGCTGGCCTACGCCTATTACGCCGCCAATCGCGACTTCGAGCGGTACGACCGCAAACGCTGTGGCGAGGAGTATATCCGACGCGCCTATGCGCTCTACCGGCCGCGCCACCTGGAGCGCGCGATGGCGATGGTCTTCAAGGCGGTCGGCCTCGACCCGCAAGGACGCCTGAGCCGGACGATGTCGCGCGGCGCGAGCTGGTTCATGCAGCACCGGGTGCAGAAGCTCGCGAAGAGCGCGGGGCATCTGCCCCAACGGGCCGCCGCCTGAATCCCGAAGGAGCGCGTGCATGACCGACCTGCCGAAGCGTGTGGACATCCAGGAGGAAGGTCCGCGCGAGGGGTTCCAGATCGAGCCCGGCCCGATCCCGACCGAGCGGAAGATCGAGCTGATCGACGCGTTGTCCGAGACCGGATTGAAGAAGATCCAGGTGGCTTCCTACGTCAACCCGAAGAAGGTGCCGGGGTGGGCGGACGCCGACGAGGTGGTGAAGGGCTTCCGGCGGCATGACGGCGTCGCGTATCACGCCCTTTGGCTCAACGAGAAGGGGCTGATGCGCGCGCTGGACGCGGAGGGGCTCGAGATGATCGGGTCGATCTCCACGACCACCTCGGAAAGCTTCATGATCCGCAACACGAATCGCGGCTTCGAAGAGAACCGGCAGGTACAGCGCAATCAGATACGCATCTACAAGCAGCACGGCGTTCCCGTGCGGCGCGCCTCGATCATGACGGCGTTCGGGTGCAATTTCGAAGGCGACATCCCGGTCGAGAGGGTGGTCTGGGCGGTCGACGACATCCTCGGCGTCGCGCGAGAAGAGGGCGCCGACGTCGAGGTGCTGAGCCTCGCCGACACGATGGGCTGGGCTAACCCGGAAAGCGTGAAACGCGTCGTCGGTGCGGTCCGCGAGCGCTGGCCGGAGAAGCGGATCTGTCTGCACCTCCACGACACGCGGGGGCTCGGTGTCGTCAACGCCTATGCGGGCATGGAGATGGGCGTCGATCTGTTCGATTCGTCCGTCGCCGGCCTCGGCGGCTGTCCGTTCGCCGGACACAAGGGTGCGGCCGGCAACGTCTGCACCGAGGACCTGGTCTTCATGTGCGAGGAGATGGGGATCGAGACCGGGATCGACCTCGATCGGCTCATCGAGGCGGCACGTCTCGCCGAAGATATCGTCGGCCACCCCTTGCCGGGCTCCGTGATGAAGGGCGGCAGCCTGACCAAGCACCGGCAGAAGACGGCGCACTGAACCGTCGCGAGCCGTAAGCGGCACTGCCCGCAGAGGGCGGATCGAAGGGAAGATTGCCGAACCCTCGTCTTCCGGGCGTTCGCGCCTCCATGCTATAACGTGCGGCAGGAGACCGAGCGGGTGTCGTTCGGCGCCGTGGCCCTGCACCCGCACCGACCAATGGCAGGAGACCCCGATGAAGGTTGGCACCTCCGTAAGCGTCTTGCAGCAGCCGGGTCGCCCGGATGCCGAGGTGATCGGCGAGCACTATGCTCTCGCCGATCTGGCGGAGCCGCTCGGCTTCGACTCGATCTTTGCGCTCGAGCATCATTTCACCGGCTACTCTATGTCGCCGTCGCCGACCCAGACGCTCGCCTATTTCGCCGGGCGGACGAAGCGGGTACAGCTCGGCACGGCGGTGATCGTGCTGCCGTGGCATGATCCGGTGCGCGTCGCCGAGCAGATCGCGTTGCTCGACATCATGTGCGGCGGGCGCTGCCTGTTCGGCTTCGGCCGCGGCGCCGCCACGGTCGAGTACGAGGGCTTCCGCATTCCCATGGGCGAGGCCCGGCCCCGCTTCGCCGAGGCCGCCGAGATCGTGGTCAAGGCACTCTCGAACGAAGTGTTCGAGCACGACGGCGAATTCTTCAAGATCCCGAGAATGTCGATCCGGCCGCGACCGATCTCGCATCCGGAGCGTCGCTTCTATGCTTCCTCGGTGAGCCCGGAGTCGGCGGAGATCATCGCCAAGCTGGGCTTCGGGATGCTCGTCATCATGCAGAACGAGTGGAACAAGGCGGCCGAGGATATCCGGCGTTTCCAGGAGATCACTTCGAGCGTCGGCCACACGCCGCGCCCGCCGATCATCCTCACCAACGTCTCCGTCGCGGAAAGCCGGGACGAGGCGAAGGAGCGAGCGATGCGCTATCTCGGCGCGAAGTGGGACTCGATCGATGCCCACTATCATTTCTCGGACGGGCATCTCGCCAACGTGAAGGGCTACGAGTCCTACGGAAAGATGGCGAAGACCTACAGCAAGATGAAGGACGAGTCGTTCCGGGAGAAGGCAACCGACTTCTATGTCAGCATTCAGATCGTCGGCACGCCCGACGATTGCATCCAGCAGATCGCCGAGCTGCGGCGCGTGACCGGCACCGATCACATCATCGCCGACTTCTCGTACGGCGGTATGCCGCATCACCAGGGCGAAGTGAACATGCGCCTGTTCGCGGATCGGGTGATGCCGGTGCTGCAACACGACGCTGCGTTCCGCGGGCCGGTCACGCCCGCTTACGCTGTTCGCGAAGATAGCGCCAGCAAGGACGACATCTTCGCCCCGGCGTGAGATCTGCTAGGCCGGCTGTGGCGGCGGAACCAGTCCGTACGCCTCGGCCGTGATCCGATAGGAGCGCACACGCGCGGCGTGATCGTAGATCTGCGACGTGATCATCAGTTCGTCGGCGCCGGTGCGCTCCAGGAACTCGATGATCACGCGGCGAACGGTTTCGCCGGTACCGATGGCTGAACATTCGAGCCTCCGCTCGACCATCGCGCGCTCCATTGGACCCACCCGGTTCCGAAAGTCCTCGAGCGGCGGAGGCAGCGGACCCGGATTGCCGAAGCGCAGTCTCAGGAACGACTGCAGCATCGACGTGGACAGCAGCTCCGCCTCTTCCTCGGTCTCGGCCGCGAACACGTTGAAGCCGAGCATCACATAGGGCTCCTGCAGATATTCGGAGGGGCGGAACCGCTCCCGATAGATCTGCACGGCCTGCATCATCATTTCCGGCGCGAAGTGCGAGGCGAACGCGTACGGCAGGCCGAGGATCGCCGCCAGCTGTGCACCGAACAGGCTCGATCCGAGGATCCATACCGGCACGTTCGATCCGGCGCCGGGGACGGCCCGCACACGCTGGCCTTCGCGAACCGGTCCGAGATAGGCGAGCAGCTCGGCGACGTCCTGCGGGAAATTGTCGGCGTCGGTCGTGAGGTTCCGCCGGAGCGCGTGCGCCGTCACCTGATCGGTCCCTGGTGCGCGGCCCACCCCGAGGTCGATGCGGCCGGGAAAGAGCGCTTCGAGCGTGCCGAACTGCTCGGCGACCATCAGCGGCGCGTGGTTGGGCAGCATGATCCCGCCCGAGCCGACACGGATGGTCGTTGTTCCGGCCGCGACGTGACCGATGACGACCGCCGTCGCGGCGCTGGCGATCCCCGGCATGTTGTGGTGCTCGGCCAGCCAGTACCGGTTGTATCCCAGCCGTTCCGCGTGTTGCGCGAGATCACGGCTGTTGTGAAGCGCGAGGGAGGCGTTACCCCCTTCTGTTATCGGCGAAAGATCAAGGACGGAGAGCGGCTTCACCGGGATGCTTCCCACTAGTCCCCGGCCTCCATCTGCTTTTGCAGGTAATTCTCAATGCCGACCTTGTCGATCAGCTCGAGCTGGGTCTCGATCCAGTCGATGTGCTCCTCCTCGTCGTCGAGGATGCTCGAGAAGAGGGCACGCGAGACGTAGTCCTGCACCGATTCACAGTAGGCGATCGCCGCCAGCAGGTCGGCCCGCCCTTCGTGCTCGGCCTCCAGGTCGGCCCGCAACGCTTCCGGAACGTTCTCACCGATGCGCAAGCGCCCGAGATCCTGAAGATTGGGCAGGCCTTCGAGGAAGAGGATGCGCTTGATCACCTCGTCGGCGTGCTTCATCTCGTCAATCGACTCGTGGTACTCGTACTCGCCGAGCTTCTTGAGGCCCCAGTTGTCGAACATGCGGGCGTGCAGGAAGTACTGGTTGATCGAGGTCAGCTCGTTCTTCAGTACCTTGTTCAGGTGCGCGATGACTTGCCTGTCGCCCTTCATGTGACCTTCTCCCTCGTCTTCGTCCGGTGTCCGTCACCCTATATAGGGCGCTTTTCAGAAGGGTTCCAAACTTCGGCAGGAGTGCTAAGGCGACCCGCTGACGATTGCACCCGATCTCTCGAGATCCTCGATCTCGGCAGCCTCGAAGCCGCATTCCCGCAGGATGTCGCGAGTATGTTCCCCGACCGCCGGCGGCTGCATACGCAGCGCGAGATCGTGGCTTCCGACCTCGATCGGCAGGCGCGGCAGACGCGTCCTGATGCCGCCGGGCAGCTCGATCTCCAGCATCCTGCCTCCGGCGTTCAGCTGCGGGTCGTCGAACAGGTCTTCGGTGCGGGCGACCGGGGCGAACGGGATCGAGATGCGCTCGCAGATAGCGACGATTTCTTCCCGGCTGTGCCGCTTCACCACTTCCGCCACGACCGGCACCAGAGCCGGCCGCTCGCGAACCCGGTCCTCGTTCGAGCCGTAGCGAGGATCCTCCAGGAGGTCCGGCCGGCCGAACTCCTCGCAGAAGCGCCGCCAGTGATTGTCGCTCGTGATGCCGATGAAGACCTGATCGCCGTCACGAGTCTCAAATGGCTCGTAGATGGCCCACGCGCTGACGCGTGCCGGCATGGGCGGCACTTCGCGGCCGGTGACGGAATGGCCGGCCATGTGCTGCGACATGAGAAAGGCGGTGGATTCGAATAGCGCACTCTTCACCATCTGTCCTCTGCCGGTCTGCTCCCGCTCGCGCAAGGCGGCCATGATTCCGATCACCGCGAAGGTGCCGCCCATGATGTCGATCACCGACGTCCCCGCCCGGAGCGGCCGCCCGGGAGGGCCGGTCATGTAGGCGAGGCCGCCCATGAACTGGACTACTTCGTCGAGCGCGGGCCGGTTCTCGTAGGGTCCGCTGAGGAAACCCTTGAGCGAGCAGTAGATCAGCCGCGGATTGATCTCGGACAGCCGCTCGTGTCCGAGCCCGAGCCGGTCCATCGTGCCCGGGGCGTAGTTCTCGATGACGATGTCGACCTGCTGCGCGAGCCTTTCTGCCGCATGCCGGCCGGGATCGGACTTCACGTCGATGGCCAGGCTTCGCTTGTTACGGTTGAACGCGCCGAAGAAGCCGGCGGCGAAACCCGGAAGGCGGCGCGTCTTGTCGCCACCCGGCGCCGGCTCGACCTTGATTACGTCGGCGCCGAGATCGGCGAGGATCAACCCTGCCGAAGGGCCCATGATGGTCTGGCAGAACTCCAGCACACGAATGCCGGCGAGTGGTAAGTCGTTGCCCATATCCAGATCCCGATACTGCAGATGCGGCGCTCAGTCGGCCCGATGGCCATCGGGCGCGCCGCGAATGATGCCGCGGAACTCCTCAACGACGTCCTGGTAGACATCCCGTTTGAAGGCGACGATCAGGCCGACCAGATCGTCGAGGTCGACCCAACGCCAGGCGTCGAACTCCGGATGATGGCGGGCGAGGTCGATATCGTCGTCGGTGCCGGTGAAGCGTAGCAGGAACCATTTCTGCGCCTGACCCCGGTAGCGGCCGCGCCACATGCGAGCGCGGAGCGCCGTCGGCAGGTCGTAGCGCCGCCAGCGATCGCTTTCGGCGATGATTTCGGCCCGGTTCGTCCCGACTTCCTCGTGCAGCTCCCGCAAGGCCGCCTGTTCGGGTGTTTCTCCGGGATCGATCCCGCCCTGCGGCATTTGCCATGACTCGGCCGTGTCGATCCGACGGCCGACGAAGACCTCGTTCCGGGGATTGAGAAGCATCAGGCCGACACAGGGCCGATAACCCGCGGCGACCTGCTCGCGGAGCGAGGGGTGGAAGAGCTCCGGGTCGCTCATCGATCGGCCTGCCGGTCGACCACAGCCGAGATCGGGACGAGGGCGAAGTTTCCCTTCTCGCGAAGCTTCTCCGCCCACCGGGTCACCCGGTCGATCGTGACGGGATAAGGGTAACCGAGCCCGACCGCCGCTTCTTCCCGGGCGGCAATCTGCTCGAGCTCGCGCAGTCGGCGGTCGATGGCGGTGCGGGAGGCATTCACGTCGATGAAGCGGTCGTTCACGGCGCGCGGGAGCCCGATCTCGCTCGCCATGTTAGTGGCGAGGCTTCGGGCCGCGGCACGGCTATCGAGAAACATCAGCCCCCGATCTCGCAACTCGGCGAGCACCGGGCGCAATACGTCCGGTGAGGTCGTGAAGCGGGATCCCATGAAGTTGGTGACGCCGACATAGCCGACCGAGCGCCCCAGGACCCAGTGCAGTCGCTCGATGTTCTCTTGCTGCGCCAGATGCGTGAAGAGCGCCTTCGGGCCGGGGTCGTTCTTCGGGTAGTCCATCGGCTCCATCGGCAGATCGAGCATGACCTCGTGGCCCGCCGCCCGCGCCTTCGCAATCCAACGGTTGATGCCCTCGGCATAAGGGGCGAAAGAAAGCGTCACCTCGGGCGGGAGATCGGTGATCGCGCGCTCGGTCGTCGCTTTCGCCAGCCCGAGATTGCCGATAACGACGGCGATCAGGCCCTCGGCTGACGACGTTGCGGAAGGTCGCGCATAGGCTTGCCACGGGCGCCTTCCGTCGGGCGCAATGACCGGAAGCGGGCCGAACGAGCTGTTCTCGGTGAGCGCGGGGTCGGCGCGCGGACCTTCCGGCGGCCGCAGAGGTTGCAGAACGGCATCCGGAATCGGGCGAAACGCGCCTACCTCGATCGTCTGCGGCAGAGCATCGGGCGCGTCGCCGCCAGACTTACCCGCCGCGTCGTCCCGCTCCGGCGGAGGTTCGGCCGTCTCTGCAGTCGCGGGCTGTCCTTCCTCCGCCGAAGGCTGCCCGGCCGGGCTCGGCCGCGTCTTCGGGGCTGCCGGGATCGGCATGACCGGGGAGGGAGGCGACGACCCGGCGGAGGCAATTTCTCGGGCGTCGTCTCGCTCAGACGCCGGTGGTTCGGCAACGTCGGGTGCCGGAGCGGGCGGTATCTCGGGAATGCGCGTGGCGACAAGGGCATCCGGCAACGCCGGCGATGGTTCGACAGCGATGGCCTGGGCTTCGTCGCTTGTCGTCTCCGCATTCGGGAATTGCGGGCCATCGGCGGCCATAGCGTCGTCGTCGGCCGTTTCCGGTTCGGTCGCGGCATCTTCGGCCGTTTCGCTCGCCGGCTCAGGCGCCGGCGGAATCGTTACCGGCAGAGGCTGCTCCGGGGCTGGATCCCACTCTGTCGAAGCGGAGGCGGCCCGTTCCGGCGGCGGCTGCGTGTCGATGGCGCCCGTCGGCTCCGATGGTTCCGCTGATTCCGGGAAGGCGGGAATATCGACCGTGACCTCGGGCGCGCCGGCCTCGCGGCCGGGAGCATCAGTGAATGCGAGCCACGCGACGGTCGAGAGCACCACGAGGGCGAGCAGCCCCCACGCCGCGGCCAGTCCTCGCCCCTGCATCGTTCCCGTGGTCTCTCTCGCTATCCGTCGGCCTCTCTAGTTCGTGTTGCGCGCTTCGTACAGGGCGATGCCCCGGAGGAGATCGAGTGCGCGGGCGAGCTGATAGTCCTCGGCAGTGCCCTGCTGGATCGGGGCGATCTGCTCGTCCGCTCCGGATTCCTCATCCGCCGGCGCTTCGCTCTGGGGAGTTGCGGGCGGCTGGGCGCCGTCGGGCGTCTCTCCAGGCAGTGCCCCGCGAAGATCGGCTTCGCGCCGGCTGATAGCGGCCTGCACCGGCTCGAGATGTGCCTGCGAGATCTCGATGTCCGGCTGGATTCCCATTGCCTGGATCGACCGGCCCGAGGGGGTGTAGTAGCGGGCTGTCGTCAGGCGGATCGCACCGTGACCGGGAATCGGAATGATGGTCTGGACGGAGCCCTTCCCGAAGGAATCCGTGCCGACGATGAGCGCCCGCTTGTGGTCCTGCAACGCGCCGGCCACGATCTCGGAAGCCGAAGCGGAGCCGCCGTTGATCAGCACCACCATCGGCAGGTCCGGGACGAGCTGGCCACGGGTGGCGTTGTAGCGTTGCGCGTCCTCCTTGGTGCGCCCGCGCGTCGAGACGATCTCGCCCTGGTCGATGAACGCGTCGGAAACCGCGATCGCCTGATCGAGCAGTCCGCCGGGATTGTTGCGAAGATCGAGCAGTATGCCCTTGAGATCGTCGCCGACTTCCCGCTGGAGCTCTTCCACGGCCTCTTTCAGGCCCTCTTCGGTCTGCTCGCTAAAGGAGGTGATGCGGATGTAGCCGAGATCACCTTCGCGCCGCCAGCGGACGGACTGGATCCGGATCACGTCGCGGGTCACCTCGACATCGAACGGAGGTTGGTCCCCGCGACGGATCGTGAGCCTGAGCGAGGTATCGACCGGCCCGCGCATCTTCTCCACGGCTTCGGCCAGTGTCAGACCCTGAACCGGGTCGCCGTCGAGATGGGTGATGAGGTCGCCCGGCTGGATTCCCGCCCGGAACGCGGGCGTATCGTCGATCGGCGATACGACCTTCACATATCCCTTCTCCATCGTCACCTCGATGCCGAGGCCGCCGAACTCGCCCCGCGTCTGCACCTGCATGTCGCGGAAGCTCTTCTGGTTCAGATAGCTGGAGTGGGGATCGAGCGAGGTGAGCATGCCGTTGATGGCCGCCTCGACGAGCTCTTCGTCCGAGACCTCTTCGACGTAATCGGCGCGGACTCGCTCGAAGACGTCGCCGAAAAGGTTCAGCTGTCGGTACGTTTCGGAGCCCTGGCTCTGGGCGCAGGCGGCAACGGAGAACAGACAGAGCGTAGCGGCCGCAGTCGCCGCAAGAAAGACACGACGCATTGTCACCTCTAGCCCTTCCGGGCCGTCAGCCACGGAATTGGATTGATTGGCTGGCCATTGTGCCGGAGCTCGACATAGAGCTTTGTATCGCCCGATCCTGAAGTCTCCATGACTCCAACCGGTTCTCCGGCCAATACCCATTGCCCCGGTGCACTGTCGAGGCGGGATAATCCTGTGAGCAGGGAATGATATCCCCCGCCATGGGCGATTATCAATAGCAGCCCATAACCTCGGAACGAGCCGGCATACGCGATGCGCCCCTCATAGGGTGCCACGACCTGGGCGCCGGCGCGCGTAGCGATGGTTATGCCGCGGCTCCGAGGGCCGCTCCCGTCGCCGAACTGGCTGACGATACGTCCCTCTGCGGGCAGACGCAGGCCGCCCCGGGTGGGGGTAGGCGCGATGCGTGCCGGTGCGGCGGGCGGTGGCTCGACGGGTGCGGAGGGCACGGCGCGGGCGACGGTGGTTTCCCGATCGAACTCGGGCGACCGGGAGCGCGCCGCGGCGTCGCGCGAAGCTTCGTTGAGGCGTCGCGTCGCTTCCACCGATCGGCGCGCCTCCTCTTCGGCTCTCAGCCGTGCGGCCTCTGCGGCCCGGCGCCGTGCTTCCGCCTCGGCAGCCTCCTGCTCGGCCGCGAGCCGGCGCAGGAGGTCCTGGAGGTCGGTCGCTTCTTGACCGAGCCGATCGAGGCGGGCGGCGACGTCCCGCCGCTCGGCCTCCGCCCGATCCCGCAGCACGTTCTTTCGGCTGTGGAGGGCGGCCATCTCTGTTCTTTTCCGCTTCAGATCGTCGAGAGCGGCGTCGAGCGACTGTCGCTTCTCCTGTGCCTGCGTGCGGATCGTCTTCAGTGTGGCGACGTCCTCCCGCAGCTGGCGCGCATCCTCCTCTAGCCGGGGCACCACAGCCCGGAGCAGGAGCGCACTCCGCACCGTCTCCACAGGCGTGGCGGGCATCGCGATCAGCGCTTCCGGCGGGCGTCTCGCCATCCGCTCCAGCGCCCCGAGCGTCCCGATCAGCTGCCCGCGCCGGGCTTTCAGCCACTCTTCCGTCTCGGCCTCCTGCTCCGCGAGTTGCGCGAGCTCCGCCTCGAGCGCGGTCGCCTCCGCTTCGCGCCGCTGGATGCGGCTGGCGGCTTCCACCATCTCTCGGCCCAATGTCTCGATCTCTTCTGCGAGCGTACTCGCTTCCTTTCGCAGCTGCTGCTGCCGCTCACGATCGCGCTGCAGGGCGCGCTCGACAGACCGGAGCTCCCGCTCGGCAGCTCCCCTGTCCGCGGGCTGCGAGGCGGCGGGCCCGACGGTGGCGCCGAATGCCAGGATCCAGGCGAGGGAACGGGCGAAGGCGCGGCGTTTCATGCGGCGGACTATACCCGGAGCCGGACGCCGTTACACGGTGGGAATCGCCTGCGACGACGGTGTTCTTTCGCTACCGCAGGGACGCCGGTGAGCCTGGTCCGGAGCATCGCGATTCCTTGCGAGTAGTGGTGCGCACTTCTATATTGGCAGGTCAGGCTGGCCCGAAACTTTCGCTGAGTGAATTATGGCACGTGTCACCGTCGAGGATTGCGTCCTCAAAGTTCCGAACCGTTTCGAACTGGTCGTCCTCGCGGCGCAGCGGGCTCGGGACATCTCCGCGGGAAGTCCGCTGACCCTGGACCGGGACCGGGACAAGAATCCCGTCGTCGCGCTCCGGGAGATCGCCGAATCGACCATATCGCTCGAAGAGGTCGAAGAGTCACTCGTCCAGGGCTTGCAGAAGCACGTGGAGAGCGAGCTCGGGGAAGAGGACCTGGAGGCTTTCGAAGGCGACAACTTCGCGCCCGACCTTTCGGAGACCGCCACGTTCGAGCGGCCGGACGACGGCGGTGCCGAGAAGGCGGCTGCGGAGGAGAACGAGGAGGACATGGACCTGGCGGCGTTGGCGCGCGGGCTCGCGGCGGAAGCCGGGGATTTTCACAGCAAGGACGAGGACTGACGCCCGTCGCTCGACGCCCCGCGGCGGCGGGGAGACCGTTGCGGAGGGGGGCGTCCGGGATTGAATGATTCGGCAGTTCGAACTGGTCGAGCGCCTGAAGGCCTATGATCCGGGAGCGGACGAAGAGGCTCTGAATCGGGCGTACGTATTCGCAATGAAAATGCACGGGTCGCAGACCCGTGCATCCGGCGCGCCGTACATCTCGCACCCGCTCGAAGTCGCGGGACTGCTCACCGAACTGCATCTCGACAGTGCCTCGCTGATGACGGCGCTGCTACATGACACCGTCGAGGATACCGAGGCGACTCTCGCCGAGATCGAGCGCCTCTTCGGCAGTGAGGTCGCTCGCCTGGTCGACGGCGTGACCAAGCTCTCCCGCATCGAGCTCCAGTCGGACCATACGAAGCAGGCGGAGAACTTCCGCAAGCTCGTGGTTGCGATGTCCGAGGACATCCGCGTCCTGCTCGTCAAGCTGGCGGACCGGCTGCACAACATGCGGACTCTCGGGCACATCAAGGATCCGTCCAAGCGACGGCGGATCGCGCTCGAGACGATGGAAATCTATGCGCCGCTGGCAGAGCGCATCGGCATCGAGGACTGGAAGGACGAGCTCGAGGATCTCGCTTTCGCGGAGCTCAATCCGGACGCCCGCAAATCGATCGTCAAGCGCCTGGAGTTCCTGCGTCGGCGCGGCGGCGATCTCGTCTCGCGGATCATCGCCGAGCTGTCGCGGAACCTCGAGGAGGCGCAGCTCAAGGCCTCGGTCTCCGGCCGCGAGAAGCGTCCGCGCTCGATCTGGCTGAAGATGCAGCGCAAGAACGTCGCGTTCGAGCAGCTCGCCGACATCATGGCGTTCCGCGTCATCGTCGACACGGTCGAGCAATGTTATCAGGCGCTCGGCGTGATCCACGCCCGTTATCCGGTGGTGCCCGGCCGGTTCAAGGACTACATCAGCACCCCGAAGCCGAACGGGTACAGGTCGCTCCACACCGGCGTGATCGGCCCTGAGCGGCAACGCATCGAGATCCAGATCCGCACGCGCGAAATGCACGAGGTGGCGGAGATGGGCGTCGCCGCCCACTGGCTCTACAAACAGGGCGACCCGCGCACCGACGGCCGGCAGTTTCGCTGGATCCGCGAGCTTCTGGATATTCTGGAGCATGCCTCCGGACCGGAGGAGTTTCTCGAGCACACCAAGCTCGAGATGTATCAGGATCAGGTGTTCTGCTTTACGCCGAAGGGCGACCTGATCGCACTACCCGGCAAGGCCACCCCGGTCGATTTCGCCTACGCCGTGCATTCCGAGATCGGCGACCATTGCGCGAGTGCCAAGATCAACGGGCGCCTGCTGCCGCTTCGCACGCAGCTGCGCAACGGCGATCAGGTGGAGATCATCACCTCGCGGTCGAAGACGCCCTCGCCGGAATGGGAGCGCTTCGTCGTCACCGGCAAGGCGAAGGCGCGCATCCGCCGGATGATCCGCAGTCAGCAGCGCGGGCAGTACGTCGATCTTGGCCGCGCGATCCTGATGCGCGCCTTCCGCCAGGAGGGGCGCGAGTTCTCGGAGAAGCTGCTCGACCCGGCGGTGAAGCATTTCGGCCTCAAGTCGGCCGAGGATCTCTATGCGGCAGTGGGCGAGGGGCAGCACACGGGCCGCGACGTGATGGAGGTGGTGTTCCCGAGTCCGCCGGAAGCGGTGGACCAGGTGAACGTGGTGCCCTTCACGCGTCAGCGGAAGCAGAAGGCGGCGCCGGTTCCGATCAAGGGGCTTATCCCCGGAATGGCTGTGCATTTCGCGCGTTGCTGCCATCCGATCCCGGGGGACCGGATCGTCGGCATCGTGACTACGGGAAAGGGCGTTACCGTCCACACGGCCGACTGCGATTCGCTCGAAAGCTTCGCCCATACGCCCGAGCGATGGCTGGATGTCGACTGGGATGACGCCCCCAACAGTGCGGACGCCTCGCACGTAGGCCGCGTTCATCTGATCGTGGCGAATGAATCGGGCAACCTCGGCAGCCTGTCGACGGTAATCGCACAGAATTCCGGGAACATAACAAACCTGAAGTTTACCAATCGCACGCGAGACTTCTTCGAGATGTTGATTGACGTGGAGGTCAGCGACGTGCGGCACCTGACGAACATCATCGCGGCCCTCCGCGCCCACCCCGCGATCTCGTCGGTCGAACGGGCCCGCGGCTGACCGGGACCGAACCCAGTCATGTTCGGCCGACGGTCAAAGTTAACCATGCGCAGCCGCGTCGGACGGGCTGTCTGGCCTCAGTCCGGCTGGCGCCGGTCCTGGTCTTACGGGATGCATCGGCTCGGGCGCCTCAAGGCGTCGCCCTATTCCCTTGCGGCCGGCTTCGCATGCGGGGCGGCGGTGTCGTTCCTGCCCTTCATCGGTTTCCACTTCCTGCTGGCCGGGCTGCTGGCCTTCTGCATGCGGGCCAGCATCCTCGCTTCCGCCCTCGGCACGGTCGTCGGCAACCCGTGGACGTTTCCGTTCATCTGGATTTCGACCTATCGCGTCGGGCGCTGGCTCGGCTTCGGGGGCACGTCCGGCGTCGCCGAGCGGATCGATTTCGGCGGGACGCTGGCGCGGGCGCTCGACGCCCTCTGGGATCTGGATGTGCCGCATCTCGTGTACGCCGTCTGGCCGATCGTGAAGCCGATGACGGCTGGCGGGCTCGTGCTGGGTGCGGCGGCGTGGGTCGTGGCCTATGTGTTGCTCAGGCCGGTGCTGGCGGCGTACAAGGAAGCGCGGAGCCATCGCCTTCAGCGGGGGCAGGCTCGTGCCGATGCCGAACGGGCGGAGCGGCTTCGCGTCTAGAAGATGGAGGCGTCATGAAGCCGTTGCGGCTGGGCGTGAACATCGATCATGTCGCCACTGTGCGCAATGCGCGCGGGGGGAGCCATCCCGACCCGCTACGGGCGGCAAAGCTGGTCGCCGAGGCAGGGGCGGACGGGATCACGGCACATCTTCGCGAGGACAGGCGGCATATCCGCGACGCGGACATAGAGCGCCTGGTGACGGAGGTCGGGCTTCCGCTCAACCTCGAGATGGCCGCGACTGAGGAGATGACGGAGATCGCGTTGCGGCACCGTCCGCATGCGGTTTGCATCGTGCCCGAGCGGCGTGAAGAGGTGACGACGGAAGGCGGTCTGGATGCGGCGGGTCAGCGCGAGCGCTTGGCTCCGGTGGTGTCGAGGCTAGCCGAGGCGGGCATCCGCGTCTCGCTCTTCATCGAGGCGGACCGCCGGCAACTCGAGGCGGCGCGGGATCTGGGCGCTCCGGTCGTCGAGCTTCACACCGGGACCTATTGCGAAGCGGACGGAGCTCACCGGGAGCGGGAGCTGGGGCGCATCGTCGAGGCTGCCGCCATCGCCGACCAGTTGGGTCTCGAGTGCCACGCCGGCCACGGGCTGAGTTTCACCACGGTTGGCCCGATCGCGGCAATCCCCTCGATTGTCGAGCTCAACATCGGTCACTTTCTCGTTGGCGAAGCGATCTTTTCCGGACTGGACGCTGCCGTCCGCCGGATGCGCGCCCATATGGACGAGGCGCGAGCAACGGCTTCGGGAACGGATAGCCAGTGAGAGGGACGACGGTTTGATCATCGGGATCGGCAGCGACCTGATCGACATCAGGAGGATCGAGCGGACGCTCGAGCGGTTCGGCGAGCGCTTCATCGAGCGGTGCTTCACCGACGTCGAGCGACGCCGGTCGGAGCGGCGGGCCAACCGCGCCGCGAGCTACGCGAAGCGGTTCGCTGCGAAGGAGGCATGCTCGAAGGCGCTCGGCACCGGGTTTCGCCGCGGTGTGTTCTGGCGCGACCTTGGCGTGACGAATCTGCGGAGCGGCAAGCCGACGATGGTCCTGACCGGCGGTGCGGCCACGCGTCTCGCGGAGCTTACGCCGCCCGGCATGGCCGCGCAGATCGATCTCACCATTACCGACGACCATCCGATGGCACAGGCAATCGTCATCATTTCGGCTGTGCCACGGCCCGGCGATGCCCCGTGACTCCACTTCGCCCGAATCGCCGGAACTTCGCTTGACACATGCCCATCGGGCTGGCTTCATCCAGCCCCTTCGGGCCAGCGGATTGTCTTGAAAAGCCAAGAATTTAAGGAATCGCGCGTGAGCGAACAGAAGAAGGGCGGCTTTTGGGAAAGCGCGCGCACGATCCTCTACGCGGTTCTGGTGGCACTTCTGGTCCGAACTTTCGCGTACGAGCCCTTCAACATTCCGTCGGGCTCGATGCTTCCGACGCTGCTCGTCGGCGATTATCTTTTCGTCGCGAAGTTCTCGTACGGGTACAGTCGTTATTCCTTCCCCCTCGGTCTCCCGGTTCTGCCCGAACGCATTCTCTACGAGCCACCCGAGCGGGGGGACGTCGTTGTGTTTAAGCTGCCGACGGATAACCGCACCGATTACATCAAGCGGATCATCGGTCTCCCCGGCGATGAGATCCAGGTGCGGCAGGGGCGGCTGTTCATCAATGGCGAGCTCGTCGAGCGGACTAGGATCGAGGACTATGTGGGCGAGGTGCCAGGCGGCCAGAGCATTCGGCTGGCCCAGTATGTCGAGACGCTGCCGAACGGCCGGAAGCACCTGATTCTTGAGGCGAGCGACAACGGACAGTTGGACAACACGCCGATCTACAGGGTGCCGGCCGATCACTTTTTCGCCATGGGCGACAATCGGGACAACTCTCTCGATAGCCGGGTCCCGCAGGCGGTCGGCTTCATTCCCGCCGAGAATCTCATCGGCCGCGCCGAGTTCCTGTTTTTCTCGGTCGATGGCAGCGCCCATATATGGGAGATCTGGAAATGGCCTACGGCGATCCGCTGGGGCCGGATCTTCAATGCGATCGCTCCGTGACGCCACCGACCGATGGGCATGAGAGAGAACGGCTCGAGAAGGCGCTCGGTCACCATTTCAGCCGGGCCGGCCTGCTCTCTGCTGCGCTGACGCACTCCAGCGCTTCGGTCGGCGCGCGAAAGCCCGAGGAGAGCTTCGAGCGTCTGGAGTTTCTGGGGGACCGGGTGCTGGGCCTCGCCGTCGCCGACATGTTGCTGGCGCGCTATCCGGAGGAGAACGAGGGCGCGCTGTCGCGCCGGCTCGTCGGCCTGGTGCGTCGAGAGGCACTCGTCGAGGTCGCACGGTCGCTCGATCTGGAGCGGTATCTGACGATCGCCGGTGGCCCCGGCGCGCGGCGCAGGGCGGCGGACCGGATGCTGGCCGACGGATGCGAGGCGTTGATCGGAGCGATCTATCTCGACGCCGGGTTCGATACCGCCGCCGAGGTCGTGCGGAATCTCTGGACGCCGCTGATGGACGGGGTGCGCAAGCCGCCGCAGGACGCGAAGACAGTGCTTCAGGAATGGGCGCAGGGACAGGGACGCCCGCTGCCGGTCTATACCGTCGTCGGACGGGAAGGCGCGGACCATCAACCCACCTTTTCCGTGGAGGTCAGCGTCGAGGGCATCGAGCCGGTGGTGGGCAGCGGTCTCTCCAAGCGTGCCGCCGAGCAGGCTGCGGCGGCGGCGCTTCTCGCGAGAATCGGTCATGTCTGCTGAGAGTGCAGCCCGGCCGGATACGCCGACCCGCTGCGGCTATGTAGCGCTGATCGGAGCTCCGAACGTCGGAAAGTCGACGCTTCTCAACCGTGCCGTCGGCAGCAAGGTCTCGATCGTCTCGCCGAAGGTCCAGACGACGCGCTCGCGGGTGCTTGGCATCATCATCGAGGAGGGGACGCAGATCATCTTCGTCGACACGCCCGGCATTTTCCAGCCGAGGCGACGGCTCGACCGGGCGATGGTGCACGCCGCCTGGCAGGGAGCGGCGGATGCCGACCTCGTCGCGCTGCTGGTCGATGCGAAGCGCGGCCTCGACGAGGAAACCGAGAGCATCCTTCGAGGCCTGAAGGACTCCGGCCGGCCCGCCATCCTGGTGATCAACAAGGTCGATCTCGTCCGGCGGCCGACGCTGCTGGGCCTCTCCGAGCGTCTGAACGCGGAATTCCCATTCGCCGAAACCTTCATGATCTCGGCCGAGACGGGGGACGGCGTGGCCGATTTCCTCGCCCATCTCGCCCGCAGTTTGCCGGAGGGCCCCTGGCTGTTCCCGGAAGATCAGCTGACGGACATGCCGATGCGTCTCCTGGCGGCGGAGATCACCCGGGAGAAGCTGTACCTCCAGCTCCACGAAGAGCTGCCTTACGCCGCGACCGTCGAGACGGAGGCGTGGGAGACTTTCGCCAACGGCGACGTGCGTATCGGGCAGGTGATCTACGTACAGCGGGAGGGGCAGAAGGCGATCGTCCTGGGAAAGGGCGGCCGGCGCATCAAGGCCATTCGCGAGGCTGCGCGCGCCGAGCTCGTCGAGGCGCTCGAGACAAATGTCCATCTCTTCCTCTTCGTGAAGGTCCGAGAGCGCTGGATCGAGGACCCGGAGCGCTATCGCGACTGGGGCCTGGAGTTCGACGCGTGAGAGGCGGACGGACGGCGTGATCGAATGGACGGACGACGCGATCGTGCTCTCCGCCCGGCCGCACGGGGAGGGGGCCGCGATCCTTCAGCTGCTCACGCGCCGGCACGGTCGCCACGCAGGCCTGGTGAGAGGCGGCGCCTCACGCCGCATGCGGGGCGTTCTCCAGCCCGGCAACGCGGTCGTGGCACATTGGCGGGCAAGGCTCGCGGAGCATCTCGGCGCGTGCACGGTGGAGTTGGTGCAGAATCGTTGGGCACAGTGGTTCGACGACCCCGAGCGGCTTGCCGGGCTCGACGCGATCTGTGCGGTGTCCGAGGCCTCGCTTCCGGAGCGGGAGCCGCTCGAGCCGGTCCATGAGGCCGCCACGGCGTTCCTCGACCATCTCGATGCGGAGCTCTGGCCGGTGCTCTATGTCCGGTGGGAAATCGGCCTGCTCGGCGCTCTCGGCTACGGACTCGATCTTTCGTCCTGCGCCGTCACCGGGGAAACAGACGAGCTGGTCTATGTGTCGCCCCGCTCCGGCCGGGCGGTGTCGCGCCGCGGCGGCGAGCCTTACAGGGACAAGCTGCTGCCGCTTCCCGCCTTTCTGCTCGGGAAGCGGGCGCCCACGCACGCCGATTTCCTGGACGGACTGGAGCTGACGGGGCAATTGCTGCGACGTCACGTGCTGAACCCGGCCAATCGCGACCTTCCGCCGGCACGCCTACGACTTGTTGATAGAATTCGGGACTCATCTACTATATCTATGCATTCCGACACCGACCAAGAGGTGACATGACCGCCGATACCGACGCAGGCGACATCCGCCCCGTTCGTTTCGACGCGATGCTGAGCGAGCGCTATCTCTCCTATGCGCTCTCGACCATCATGTCTCGCTCGCTCCCGGATGTGCGAGACGGGCTGAAGCCCGTCCACCGGCGCCTGCTTTACGCGATGCGCGAACTCGGTCTCGATCCGGCATCCGGCTTCAAGAAGTGCGCCCGTGTTGTCGGTGACGTCATGGGTAAGTATCACCCGCACGGCGACGCGGCGATCTATGACGCGATGGTGCGGCTGGCGCAGGATTTCGCGGTTCGCTACCCGCTCGTCGAAGGCCACGGCAATTTCGGCAACATCGACGGCGATAACGCCGCGGCCATGCGCTACACCGAAGCGCGGCTCACAGCCGTGGCGGAAGCTCTCCTCGAAGGCATCGACGAGGAGGCGGTGGATTTCCGCGAGACTTACGACGGCGAGGGCCGGGAGCCGGTGGTGCTGCCGGCCGCCTTCCCTAATCTCCTCGCCAACGGGGCGCAGGGTATCGCCGTCGGCATGGCGACGAACATCCCGCCGCACAATGTGGGCGAGATCTGCTCGGCACTGATCCACCTGATCGAGGTCCCCGACGCGGACACCGCGGCCCTCGTCGACCTGATGCCGGGACCCGATTTTCCGACAGGCGGCACCGTCTGCGAAGACCGGGAGACGGTCGTTCAGGTCTATGACCGGGGCCGGGGCAGCCTCCGCGTGCGGGCACGATGGGAGAAGGAGGATCTGGGGCGCGGCAACTGGCAGATCGTCGTCACCGAGATTCCGTATCAGGTGCAGAAGTCGCGCCTGATCGAGCGGGTCGCGGACCTTCTGGAAGCGCGCAAGCTGAACCTACTGGCGGACATAAGGGACGAGTCGACTGCCGACGTGCGCCTCGTTCTCGTGCCGCGAAGCCGCAACGTCGATCCGGCGGCGCTGATGGAGACCCTGTTCCGGCAGACGGATCTGGAAACGCGTTTCAACCTCAACATGAACGCGCTCGACGCTAATGGCGTCCCGCAGGTGATGGCGTTGCGCGACGTTCTTCGGGCATTTCTCGATCACCGGCACGAGGTTCTGATCCGGCGAACGAACCATCGGCTGGCGCGCATCGTGCGGCGGCTGGAGATTCTCGACGGCCTGCTCGTCGCCTACGCCAATCTCGACGAGATCATCCGCATCATTCGCGAGGAGGACGAACCCAAGGCGGTGATGATGGAGCGCTTCAGTCTGACCGATCTCCAGGCGGAATCGATCCTGAACATGCGGCTGCGCTCGCGCCGCAAGCTCGAGGAAGTCGCGATCCGCGAGGAGCACGCGCGCCTGACGGCGGAGAAGGCCGACCTCGAGGCGATGCTCGGGGACGAGGACAGGCGCTGGCGGCGAATCTCCGAGGAGATCGCGGGCATCCGCGACAAGTTCGGCGGAGATACCGAGCTCGGACGCCGGCGGACGATGATGGCGGCGGCGCCGGCCGCCATCGAATTCTCTCCGGACGAACTCGTGGAGAAGGAGCCGGTCACGGTCGTCTGCTCGGCGAAGGGCTGGATCCGCGCCATGAAGGGACACATCGCCCCGGATGCCGAAGTCCGTTACAAGGACGGCGACAGCGAGCGATTCCGTTTCCCTGCCTATACCACCGACAAGCTGGTGCTGTTCGCAAGCGACGGGCGGTTTCATACACTGTCGGCGGACAAGCTGCCGGGCGGCCGGGGAATGGGCGAGCCTCTGCGCCTCATGGTCGATCTCGCACAGGATGCGGACGTTGTCTCCCTGTTCGTGCACCGGCCGGACCGGCGCCTGCTGGTCGCGTCGAGCGAGGGCAGGGGGTTCATCGTCCCGGAAGCGTCGGTGCTCGCCCAGACGCGGGCCGGGCGTCAGGTCATGAACGTTTCCGGCAAGGCGCGGGCGAAGTTCTGCGTACCGGTCGAGGGGAACATGGTGGCCGTGATCGGCGAGAACCGGCGACTCCTCGTGTTCCCGGTGGAGGAGTTGCCGGAAATGGCGCGCGGGCGCGGCGTGATCCTGCAACGGTACAAGGACGGCGGACTCGCGGATGTCACCACGTTCGACCTCGCCGAAGGCCTGCAATGGCAGAGCGGGGATCGTACGCGCCGCGAGACCGACATGGAGCCGTGGATCGGCAAGCGCGCCCAGGCAGGGCGGCTTCCGCCGCACGGCTTCCCGAAAACCAACCGATTTGTCGGGGCCAAGTAGGGGCAGAGGCCAGCCCGGCTGGAGCTACCGCGCTCCAGCCGCCGTCAGGCGCCCAGAACGCGCGCTCGGAGCGGGAGGTATCCGCCTTCGGCGAGGGGCGACCAGGCCAGCATCCGCTGGCGGAAGGCGACGAAGGACTCGTAGATCTCCTTGGTGATCGCGTCCGCGCCTTCGAACTCCGCCAGGATCTCCTGCGCTGCCTTCCCCATGGCTTCGACGACATCGTCGGGAAAGGGCCGCACCTGTACCTCGTGCTTCGTCACCAGTTCTTCGAGCGCCTTGCTGTTGTTGGCGGTGAAGTCGGCCAGAACTGCGTTCACCTCGGCCGCACAGGCGGTGCGGATCACTTCCTGGAGGTCCTTGGGAAGGCCGTCGTAGGCCTCCTTGTTCACCGTACATTCCAGACCGGAGCCGGGCTCGCCGATCGCGGGGCCGTAATAGTTCTTAGCCACCTTGTAGAATCCGAAGGCGAGGTCGTTCCACGGGCCGACCCACTCACCGGCGTCGATCGTGCCCGCCTGGAGCGCCGGGAATATCTCGCCGCCGGGCAGCGAGACGACGTTGACGCCGACGCGCCGGTACATCTCACCGTTCAGGCCGGGCGCGCGGAACTTGAGCCCCTGCATGTCTTCGAGCGACTTGATCTCGTTCCGGAACCAGCCACCCATCTGCGCCCCGGTATTGCCGGCGAGGAACGGCTTCACGCCGAAATCGGCGTAGAGCTTGTCCCAGAGCTCCTGGCCGCCCCCGTGGTAGACCCAGGCGGCGAGCTCGTCGGCGGTGAGGCCGAAAGGCACGGTGGTGAAGAAGTTGGTCGCTTTGGATTTGCCCTGCCAGTAATAGGCGGCCGCGTGGCCCATCTGCGCGGTTCCCTGCGCGACCGCATCGAACGCTTCGAAGGGCGGCACCAGCTCGCCACCACCGAACACCTTCACGGTCAGGCGACCTTCGCTCATGTCGCCGATGCGTTGCGCGAGGCGCGAGGCTGCCGTGCCGAGACCCGGGAAGTTCTTGGGCCAGGTCGTGACCATCCGCCATTCCAGCTTGCCCTGAGCGATGGCCGGAGCTGCGAGCTGCGTCGCTGCCGATGCTCCGACCGCAGCGGCGGCGGCGCTCTTTGCTGCTCCTTTCAGGAATTCGCGGCGTTTCATCTCCACTCCCCATTCTCTGGTCTGCGGCTGATCGTTCTCCATGCGGAGACTGCCGATTCTGCATCGAACAGTATCGCCGGCCTTCGGAGAGGGCAACTGCGGGCGAAGCCGGATGATCGGCTATTCGGGCGGGGGTTGGAGGGTCTGCCAGCGCGAATTGACGAATCCTTCGAGCGCCGGGAAGCGACGCTTGTAGTCCATCGTGTCGCTCCTCTCGATCCAGTAGCCGAGATAGACCGAAGAGAGCTGCTGCGCTCGGGCAGCTTCGATCAGCCACAGGATGATGTAGGTCCCGAGACTGCGCTTCGGCTGGCCCGGTTCGAAGAAGCTGTAGACCGCCGAAAGGCCGTCGGTCAGCCAGTCGGTCAGGCAGGCGCCGACGAGAGCGCCTCCCGCGTCGCGAAACTCGACCAGCTTCGTCTCCACCGGCGTGTCTTCGACCATGGCCCGATAATCGCGGTAGGTCATGCCGGCCATGTCGCTCGTCCCGTGCCGCGAGCGAAGATATCGGGAGAACAGCTCATAATGCTCCGGCGTGGCGAGCGGAGGGCGGATGCGCGTGTGCAGGTCCCGGTTCTGGCGTATCACCCGCCGTAGTGAGCGGGTCGGCACGAACACTCCGCAGTCGATGCGAACCGGCACGCAGGCGGTGCATTCGCGGCAGGCCGGCCTATAGGCGAGGCGATGGCTGCGGCGGAAGCCCGCGCGCGACAACTCGGCATAGAGCTCGGCGTCCCCGTCCCCCAGCTCGACCACCAGTTTCTGCTCGCGGTGCGAGGACAGGTACGGACAGGGCACGGGGACGGTCGCGAAAAACTGCCGCATCCGGGGCTGCGGACCGAGATTCATGCGGATCGGGCCTCCTCGACTGGGAGGGAATATAGGCTGCACACCTGCCGGAGTGAACCTGAAGCGGCCTCAAGACTCCGCGCGGCGGAGCAGGGTGATGGATATGCGGCGATTTCGGGGAGAGAGCGCGTTCTCGGGCACGAGCGGATCGGTGTCGGCACGGCCGACGACACGCGTGATGCGGCTTTCGTCGATGCCGAGCTCCACGAGGACACGGCGGCTCGCGTTCGCCCGGTCGCTCGATAGCTCCCAGTTGCTGTATCCGCGGTCGGTCGCGTAAGGCGTCGCGTCGGTGTGACCCGAGACGGCGATGCTGTTCGGCAGACGCGCGATGGCCTCCGCAATCTTCTGCAGGAGCACGCGCGCCCTCGGATCCATCCTGCTGCTTCCGATCGGGAACATCGCGAAGTCGGTCTGATCGACCATCTGGATTCTCAAACCCTCCGGCGTCTGCTCTACGATCAGGCTGTTCTTCAGCTCCTCGAGCTCGGGCGAAGACGCGATCGCCTCACGGAGGGCCACGGCGGTACGCTCGAACTCCTGCTGCTCCGCCCTGGCGGCGGCTTCCCGCAGTTCCTGATCGTCGAGTTGCTCCGCCTGCCGCTCCTGGCTCCGGTCCGCCCGCGTCTCGGCTTCGGCATCCGCTTCCGCGAAGCCGGGAGGCTGCGGTCCGATGAGAATTGCCGGCGAGCCGCTTGCGCTCGGCATGGCGCCTTCGGCAGTCAGGGTGGTGCCGCCAAGGACGCCGCCACCGCCGCTGTTGTTGTCCGATACGCTGCTCGGAGCGAAATAGTTGGAGATCCCGCGCTTCTGCTCGTCGGTAGTGGCGTTCAGCAGCCACAGCAGCAGGAAGAACGCCATCATGGCGGTCACGAAGTCGGCATAGGCCACCTTCCACGCGCCGCCGTGGTGGGCGTGGCCTGAGACCTTCCTGACCCGCTTGAT